>NC_014960.1:0-321125 GCF_000199675.1 Anaerolinea thermophila UNI-1 | reverse complement strand
GAGTACGGCGCAGTTGCGCCCGACGAATGATTAAATCGTATTTCTCAGGCATTTTCACTCCCCAGAAAAAGACATTTCAAGTTGTATTGCCCAAACCAGGGGCAGAAATTCGAACATTGCTTCGGGAATAGCAAAACCCGCGTTCTCTCGACGCTGGAATACATCCAGTATATAGAAAACGCGGGAGTTTTTCAATAAGAAATGTCACCAATTGTCTGACGATTGTAATACCTGCTTTGTCAATTTATTGCAAAGGACGGAACCCCTCGCCCAGGGCTTCATGCGCCTGCCCGATGACCATGAAGGCGTTGGGGTCGACCGCCTTGACGATGGATTTAATCTGGCTGACCTCAGAGCGCGTGACCACGCAGTACAGCACTTCACGTTCTGCGCCTGTATAACCGCCCCGCCCTTCCAGGATAGTCACCCCGCGCTCCATGTCGTAGAGAATTCTCTCTGCCACCTCTTTGGGACGGTTGGTGATGATCATGGCGGTACGGAAGACATTCGAGCCTTCCAGCACCATCTCCGCCGTCAGACCGCTCACGTAGGTCACCACCAGAGCATAGAGGGCATTTTCCCAGGCAAAGACAAAGCCTGCCGAGAGAATCACCGCCGAGTCGGTTGCCAGATAGGCTTGCGAGATGGAAATCCCCACCCGCTCGTTAAGAATGCGCCCGAGGATGTCGCTCCCCCCGCTGGTACCTTTGCCGCGGTACACCAGCCCCAATCCCACGCCCAGCACCACCCCGCCGTACAGACAGTTCAGCACCAGGTCATGCACCACGCCCTCGGCGGGCAGGAACAATCCCAGAAAGTCGGTGAAGAAGGAAAACGCCACAATCGAAAGCGCCGTGCGCAGGGCAAAGCGCGGACCGCCCAGGTGCTGCCAACCGAGGATGAACAACGGCACGTTGCCGATGAACACCATCAAGCCGATGGGCCAGTTGGTGTAGTGGTTAATCAACTGCGCCGCACCGCTGATGCCCCCGCTAACCAGTTGTGCCGGGATAAGGAACAACCGCATGGCAAACGCCTGCACCAGCGCTCCCGCCAGCACGTAAAGATAATCCTGCACCGATTCCCGCGAGAAATCAATGCTTTTCCACATCTCCCCCATCTTCTGGCGGAAACTCTTGAAACTGGTGATGCGGTTCAAATCCATAAATTTAAATCCCTCCCCATACTCCAAAAGATATGTCTTCAACGTTAACCCAGGATCACCTGTTTGTTACCGCATTAACTGCAAAGCACAGAAATTCGGTTGATGTGCCCCTTTCAAGACGCACCATGACAATCTCGGATTCACGGTTTTATCTGCTTTTGCCATACCCGCAAACCTTCGGCATGTTCGCGTTCATGTTCAAAGGCACAGACGGCAATGATGCGCCACAGCGGAGTTTTTCCCAGTTTGGGGTGCAAGCCCGCCTGAAACAACTGCTCATCACTGAACTCCGCCACCCGCCGCAGTAACTGTGTATGCACCCCCTGAAAATCGCTCCACACCCGCTCCCAGGGACGTTCCTTCGCCATCGCCACCCAGCGGGCATTGCAGGCATCCACATCCAGGTTGGGGTCCAGCAGGATGCTGGTGACGGGCGCGCCGCGTTTGAGCGTGTACAGCAGGGTGATGGTCTCGCCCTCCCTCCCAGTGGTTGAGGTGCACCAGCACATCCTTCAGCGACCATTCGCCGCAGGCGCCGGGGGTTTCGCGTTCTGCCTCAGGGATGCTCTCCAGCACCTCCAGCAGTTCGGTGCGGGCGGCACGCAGTTCATTCAACAGTTCATCGCGGGTCGCAGGCATTTCGTTCCCTTCCTTTCACTCAGGGCTTTCGGCAGTGGCGGCAAAGTAGCGGGCTTCAATGGCTTGCCAGGTTTCACCCTCTTCCACCAGCAGGTAACGCCCCAGGGCAGGCAACACGTTGCGCAGTTCCTGCGCCACCCGCTGCGCTACCCGCCGCATGCTGAAATGCGCGTTGGGAGCACTACGCAGTGCCAGCCAGTGCAGGGCTGTGCGCAGGTTGAAGTGCAACAGCACCCGCCGATTGTACGCATTGGGGACAACATAAGAAGCCACTTCGGGTAGGTCGGCAGAGAGGCGCAGGTACGCGCGGTGCGCGGCGCGCATGGCAAGGCGGAAGGTTTCCGCCATACCGGCTTCGACAATGGCTTTGGGCAGGGCATAGCCGTGCAGAGCACTCAGACGCTGAGCAGTTTGGGTCATCATGCGGTGGCGTTTGAGTTCAAAGTACGCCCCCTGATCCAGCAAGACATCCACTGTGAAATAGGCGTACTCCAGTTCGCGCAGGGGGATATCGTGCCTGCCGCGTCCCGCCAGCAACATCTCTGTCAGATGGGCACGCTCTTCGGCAGGGGCGTTTTCCACCACCTGCAATGCCTGGGCAAAGGGCATATGCCCAAAGCGGTACAGCGCCGCCGCCAGAATACGGTTTTCGCCCTGAGCGTCCCAGGAAAGCAAACGGCACCAGTCAGCATCTTCCACAGGAGATAGCGTCTCTGCCCGTCGGGTAAAGTCGCGGGCGGTCTGCTCCAGGTAGGCTACCGGCTCCACGTAGCGGATGAGGGTGGGCAGACGCTCCAGGGCTACCTGTTTGATTTCCTCGCCCATCTGGCGCACCTCTGCCAGCGGATGCGAGAGCATCTTGCGCAGAGCATGTTCCAGTGCGCGGGCGTTGATGGTCACGCCTACATTGGCAAGCGCGGCGGCGGGCAGGGCAAAACGGCACACGTCCACATACTCCGAACGGATACGTCGGTCGTAGGCAGAGTCGCTTTCACCGTCTTGGCGGGGCAAGCGCTGTTCAATCACCTGGCGCACAGGCTCCAGCAGGTGCTGGTAAGTCTCGAACAGCGTGCCGATGGTATCCTCATACAGCGCGCGCAGGGGGTGCGTTTCCAGTTCGGGGGGCAGGCAGTAAGCCTGCGCATCCCATTTCTGGTAGCGGGTGGATTTTTCGGTGTAAGATGCCAGTCGATTGGACTCCAGGCACTCCACTGCCAGCCGCGAGACGTTCTCCACGGCAATGTGCAGGACGGCATGCTCCGCCACCGAAGCATGTCCGTATCCCACCACCCACTTCTCGTGAAACTCGGCGCTCTTTTCGTCGGTCAGTTCGGCGGCAATTTCGCGGAAGGACTGCGGGGAGCGCGAGGTTTTAGCAAAGGCAACAGCGATGGTTTCGGGGGGCAAGCGCATGGAATCGAGCAGGTACACCTGACGGTTAAGCGGCATGAGTCAACACCTCCCTGGCGTGCTGGATGTCCTGTTGAATCTGCGCCACCAGCGCCTCAACCGATTCAAAACGGCGTTCAGGGCGCAGGAAAGCGACAAACTGCAGGCGCACGGTCCTGTCATACAAATCGCCCGAAAAGTCCAGCAAGTGGGCTTCCAGGCGCACCTCGCCGTTGGGATTGGCAAAAGTCGGGCGGATGCCGATGTTGGCAACCGCGTCCAGCACAAGCCCCTCAACTTCCACACGGCAGGCATAGACGCCAAAAGCAGGCAGGCGCTGTTCCGCCCAGAAGGAAATATTAATGGTAGGAATGTTCAGGGTGCGCCCGCGGGCATCCCCGTGAACCACTGCGCCTTCAATGGTATAGGGGCGTCCCAGCATGCGCGCGGCAGAGACCACATCGCCCTGTTCCAGTGCGGCGCGGATTAAACTGGACGAGACCGGAATATCTTCCAGCGCCACGGGCGGCAGAACGTGAACGGTAAACCCCAATTCCTCACCCAAACGCTGAAGTGCAGGCACATTGCCCTCGCGGTTACGCCCGAGGGCAAAGTCGTAACCCACCCAGAGGGACTCCATGCCGGCTTTCTCCCTGAGCAGGGTGACAAATTCACGGGCGCTCAGCGCCGCCAGTTCGCGGGTAAAAGGCAGGGTCAGCACTACATCAATGCCACACTCGCCCATCAGGCGGGCGCGTTCTTCGGGAGAAGTGAGATAGTAGGGCTGAGACAATCCCCGCAGAACCGCCACGGGATGGGGAAAAAAGGTCACCACGGCACTTTGTGCGCCAGCCTGATGCGCGGCTTGCGCCAGTGCGCTGAGCAAACCCTGATGTCCGCGGTGTACGCCATCAAAAGAGCCTACCGTTAAATAGGTGCGCCCGCGGGGAAATTCATCCAGTGAACGAATATGCTTCATGTCGGGGGTAAGTTTACCAAAAAGCGCGAGAATTTACAGGGGAGAGGAAAAGTCGCCCGGCTTCCCCTTAAAATTAAAGAGGATTCAGGTATACTTGGGGCGCAATTGTATATTTGGAGCGTGTGGAAAGTATGAGTGTTTCTCAAAACGAAGAACGTTCTTATCGATACCTCGACCTGGTCATGGCGCTGTTTGTCACCGTGCTGATTGTCAGCAACATTGCCTCTTCCGCCAAAATTGTGGATTGGGGGCTGTCCATCGGCAACATCCCGCTGGCGTTTGATGCGGGCACCCTGCTCTTTCCCATCAGTTACATCTTTGGCGATGTGCTGACCGAGGTTTATGGCTTCCGCCGCTCGCGGCGGGTCATCTGGACGGGGTTTGCCATGCTGGCGTTGAGCGCTTTCATCTTCTGGGTGGTGCGTAACCTGCCCGGCGAAGCCACCTGGCAGGAATACGCCGGTCAATCTGCCTACGATGCCATCCTGGGCGGGATGTTCTCCGGCGGCATTGTCCTCGCCAGTTTGATTGCCTACCTGGCAGGCGAATTCAGCAACTCCATCGTGCTGGCGCGCATGAAAGTCCTGACCCAGGGGCGCTTCTTATGGATGCGCACCATCGGCAGTACCCTGGTGGGCGAGGGTGTGGATACGCTGGTCTTCATCCTGGTTGCCTCACTGACGGGCGTCTTCCCCTGGTCGCTGTTCGGCACGCTGATGCTGACCAATTACCTCTTCAAGGTGGGCGTGGAAGTGGTGATGACCCCGCTGACCTATCAAATTGTCAACGCCCTCAAACGCGCCGAGCGGGAAGACTACTACGACGTACACACCCGCTTCACCCCTTTTGCGTTGAGTTAAAACGTCCTTCCGGGTGTTCTATAAGCCACCTCCCTGGATTCTCTGTGGAGGTGGCTTTTCTTAAAAAATCATCCTTCTATTTTGCAGAGTTTTTCTCTAAAATAGAATATACGCAAAGGGCTATATTGCAGGGAGGATATCCATGAAAATTCAGGTCATGCAGGGGGTGCTGAATCCTGAGCGTATGTCTGTGCAGGATAGAGATTGCTCTTGCGACTCGCCTTCCAAAATCCCCTTAAAGGATGGAGACTGTAGTTGTGATGCACCTGCCGCCAGGGGGGCATTTCAAGACCCGGTCTCCTTCGTCTCGTATGCTCTGATTCATTCCAGCCAATTTACCGACACTCCCACTCAACCCCAACCCCAGAAAATCTCCTCGGAGTTTATTCCCGTAAAATCTACTCCGGCCTTTTCCCCTAACGCTTCTCATCTTACCCTCTATCCTGTGCTTGTTCCTGTAGCCGGCGCCTCCTGCTGGAAAGCCCTGAGCGCATGGTTTCATTTGACCGACCGCTGTAACCTGCGTTGTGATTACTGCTACCTCCCCCACCGTCCTCAGGATATGAGCGTGGAAACCGGCAGAGCCGCCGTGCACGCCCTTTTCCGCTCCGCCCAGAGCCACGCCTATACCGGCGTGAAAATCATGTACGCAGGGGGCGAGCCGCTTCTGCGTTTTCCTCTCATCCTCGAACTGCACGGATATGCCCAACAACTGGCAGAAGTACAGCCCATCTATCTTGACGAAGTGGTATTGAGCAACGGCACCCTGCTCACCCCTGAAATGGTACAGGCGCTCAAAACACGCGGCATACGGCTCATGATTTCTCTGGATGGACTGGGTACAGGACATGACGCGCAGAGGCACTTTGCCGATGGCAAAGGCTCGTTTGAGAAGGTCTCTCAAGCCGTTGAACTCGCGCTGGAACACGGACTGCCCCCCAGCATCTCCATCACCGTGACGGGCAGGAACGCCGCCGGACTGGCAGAACTGGTGGAGTGGGTGCTGGAACGAGGACTGATCTTCCAGTTAAACTTTTACCGCCAGAGCCTCTTCTCTCAATCTCATGCCGACCTGCAACTCGAAGAACAAGCCATTCTGGCTGGCATTCAAGCGGCTCTGAAAGTCATCGAACACCACCTGCCACGCTTCAGCCTGCTGGGGATTCTGGATCGTACCACGCTGGCATATCCGCACACCCTGCCCTGCGGAGCAGGCGCCGATTATCTGGTCTTCACCCCTCAGGGAGGCATCGCCCAATGCCAGATGCTGCTCCATCATCCGGTAACCACCGTGCACGACCCCGACCCGGTCTCCCATATTCGTGCTGATAAATACCATCTCATCAATCCCCCCGTGGATGAACGCGGAGAATGCGCGGAATGTTCGTGGCGCTACTGGTGCGGTGGAGGATGCCCGCTGGAAACCCGCAGGGTGATGCACAGCCCCTATCACCGTTCGCCCAACTGCCGCATTTACCAGACAATCTTCCCGGAACTGATCCGCCTGGAAGGATTGCGCCTGCTTCATTACGCCAGCGATCCGCAGGTGGTGCGTACCCAATGGCTTGAACTCCAACCTGCATAAACCAAACCTTTTTCGTCAACCAAGTGCGGAGGAAAGTTTATGTTCCTCCGCTTTTCATTCCCAATCCCAACGCTCTGCCCAGCCACACCAGCACCACCAGCCACAAGAGAATGACCAGCGCCGCCCCCAAACGGCGCAGGGCGGGGCTGGCACTGCCATTTTCTTCCACCTGCCGGCGGGCTTCCGCCATTACCTCGGGCGGAATCAAGCGAATTACCAGCGCAATGCCCAGCGGAGTGATGATCCAGTCATCCAGCACGCCCAGCACGGGGATGAAATCGGGAATCAGGTCTATGGGACTGAAGGTATGCGCCAGCACCAGCACCGCCAGCGCGCGGGCATACCAGGGTGTGCGCGGATGACGGTATGCCTGTACCAGCACGCAGGCTTCTTTTTCCAGGGCTTCGGCGCGCTCACGAAATTTCTTCAGCCATTGCTTCACAAGGGTTATTATAAACGTCCATGGACATCCGCTCAAAGCCAAATAACCCTCTGGAAGAGTGCCGCTTTCTTGTTATAATTCCTCTCATGCACCACCAAGACCCTACCGCTCCCATCTGGGTAGCCACCCCCACCGCCCTGCGGCGGATGATGAACCATCTGCTTGCCTGCGAGCAAATTGCGGTGGACACCGAATCCAACGGCTTGCACGCTTATCAGGAACAGATTTGCCTGATTCAGTTTTCCGTGCCGGGAGCAGATTATCTGGTGGACCCACTGGCATCGGTCAATCTTTCGGGGCTGAATGAGATTTTCAGCAACCCCGGCATCGAAAAAGTGTTTCACGCCGCCGAGTACGATATCCTCTGCCTGAAGCGTGATTTTGGTTTCACCTTCACCCATCTGTTCGACACCATGATTGCCGCCCGCATCCTCGGGCGCAGTGAAGTCGGGTTGGCGGCACTGTTGGAAGAGCATTTCGGCGTCACCCTGGACAAGCGTTATCAGCGCGCCAACTGGGCGCGCCGCCCGCTCCCGCCCGCCATGCTCAACTACGCCAGGCTGGACACCCACTATCTGATTGACCTGCGTAACCACTTGGCAAAGGAACTGGCAGAGCGTGGGCTGACGGCGCTGGCCGAAGAAGATTTTCTGCGGGTGTGCGAAACCCCCGCCGCGCCGGCAGAATCCCGTCCGCCCATGTGGTGGGATGTTGCCGGAACAACCGATTTACCCCCCCAGCAAGCCAGTTTGCTCCAGGCGCTGGTGGAGTTCCGCGAACAGCAAGCCCGCTTTGCCAACCTGCCGCCTTTTCGCGTGCTCTCCAACGCTGTGCTGATACAGATTGCCGAAGCCAACCCCATGACGCTGGAAGACCTGGCAGAGGTGCAGGGGCTTTCCTATGCGCATCTCGAGCGCTACGGATTGGGCATCATGGAAGCCCTGCGGCGCGGCAGAACCCGCCCTGCCCCCCAACCGCCCGGTTACTCCCGTCCCAACCATCAGATACTCAAACGCCTGGAAATGCTCAAGCGCTGGCGCAAGGATGCCGGCAGGCGCATGGGCGTTGAATCTGACGTCATCCTGCCGCGCGACACCATGCACGCGCTGGCGCAGTGCGACGTCACCACCCCGGAAGACATTGAACGCCTGATGGCGCACCTGCCCTGGCGCTGGCAAACCTTTGGCAAGGAACTCATCCAACTGCTGGTGAAAGAGAAGATCTCATGAACATTCGTATTCTCGGCGCTGCCCAAACCGTTACCGGCTCCCAGCATCTGCTGGAAATCAACGGCGCGCGGGTTTTACTGGAATGCGGCTTGTTTCAGGGACGCCGCGCCGATACCTACACCCGCAACCGCACTTTTCCCTTCAACCCCCGCCGTCTGGACGCTGTCATCCTCTCCCATGCCCACATTGACCATTCCGGCAACCTGCCCAACCTGGTCAAGCAGGGCTTTGAAGGACCCATTTACGCCACCCCGGCTACCGCCGAACTGGCCGAAATCATGGTGCGGGACTCGGCGCACATTCAGGAAGCCGATGCCGAATACCTGAACAAGAAACGCCTGCGCCGCGGCGAGCCGCCGATTGAACCGCTCTACACCCGCGCCGATGCCGAAGCGGTCAGTCCGCTGTTTGTGCCTGTACCGTACAATCAGCCCTTTGAACCCGCGCCGGGCGTGCATGCCCGCTTTGTGGACGCCGGGCACATCCTCGGCTCGGCGGGCGTGATTCTGGACCTGGAAGAGAACGGCACCCGCCGCCGGGTGTGGTTCTCCGGCGATATCGGGCGCGAGAAACTGCCCCTGCTGAAGGACCCCGTCCTGCCGGAAAATGCCGATTACCTGCTCATGGAATGCACCTACGGCGACAAACCGCACCGCGACCCCGAAGCGGCGTACGCCGAGTTCCGCGAGGTGGCTCTGCGCACCTTTGAACGCGGCGGCAAGGTGATCATCCCCGCTTTTGCCGTAGGGCGCACGCAGGAAATCGTCTATTCGCTCAACCGCATGATCAGCGACGGCGACTTGCCTTCCGTGCCGGTGTACGTGGACAGCCCGCTGGCGGTTAACGCCTCGGAAGTGTTCATGAAGCATCTCGAATTGTTCGATGAGGAGACCCGCCAGTTCATCCGCGAACACCGCCACCCCGCGCTGGACTTCCCAACCCTCACCTACATCCGCGATGTGGAAGAGTCCAAAGCCCTGAACGGCTTGCCCGGTCCGATGGTGATTATCTCAGCATCGGGCATGGCGGAAACCGGGCGCATCCTGCACCACCTGAAGAACAATCTGGAAGACGCGCGCAACACGGTGATGATTGTCTCGTGGCAAGCCCCCGATACGCTGGGACGCCGCCTGGCAGACCGCGAGTTTAAGGTCAAAATCTTCGGCGAAACCTACATCCGCCGCGCCGAGGTAGCCACCATCGGCGGGCTTTCAGCCCATGCCGGACAGGATATGCTTCTGAAATACGCCCTGGCAAGCCGCCGTTCCCTGCGCGGGATTACCCTGGTGCACGGCGAGGAACTTGCCGCCGCCGCTCTGCGCGAGAAAATCATCGAAGCGGGTTTCTCAAAGGTGGAGTATCCGCAAAGCGGCACAGTACTACCACTGGATTAACCCTCTCATAAGAAAAAGCCCCTTTCAGGGGCTTTTTTACTGGATTTGAATCTCACACGAAGGGTCGAAGGTATCCGTCCCCCCGCCACCTTCGCAGTAGTCATAGCCGGGTCCACCGATTAAGTAATCATTGCCCGTGCCACCGATCAGCGTATCATCGCCGGGTCCACCCAGAATGACATCGTTTCCCTGTCTACCATCGAGATAATCGTCCCCGCCGCCGCCCAGAATACACTCCGAACCGTTACGCCCGTTGACCGTATCATTGAAGGGACTTGCCAGGATTAAATCATTTTGATTTGTGCCGGTGAGCGTACCGCTCCCCACCACGATATTGGTGAGATTCAGCGCGGCGCACTCCGGGGGCTTGAAATCGTTGACGGTATTGGCGCGCAGAATTTCACCCAGGTGAGTAAAGGGAACAATGTTTGCCGCGGCAAACGCCGAGATAGACCCCACCAGAATCAGGAAGCCCAACGCCATCCATGCCCAGCGCATTTTGCGGCTCATGTTCTGCATCCTCATGGCTCCCCCATTACCATTGTATCTCACAGGAGACATCGTAGGTATTCAATCCCAAACCGCCAAAGCACAAATCAAACCCGGGACCGCCGTTGAGGTAATCGTTGCCATCCTCCCCAAAGAGCCAGTCAAAACCGCCCCCGCCCATCAGGCAGTCATTACCCGCACCGCCGTACAACGTATCGCCCACAGCACTGCCCAGCATCAAGTCATTCCCTGGAGTGCCGTTGAGGGTGCCACTCCCACTGATAATTGAAGTCACGTTTGCCGTGCAGGCAGGCGGGCGGAAGTCGTTGGGAGTATTGGTGCGGGTGATCATCCCGGCGCGGGTAACTGGCACCACATTGGCGCCCGCCACCGCTGAGACAGCCCCCAGCAGGATGAACACAAACATCACACCCAACAGCACCCGCAACCGCCGCATCTCTGCCTCATTCGGGTTTGGAAGAAACTTCTACCCACGCTCGTTTCTGCGCCAGAAAGCCCGGCAGGTCTTCCGCTGCTACCGGCGGGCTGATCCAGTAGCCCTGTGCCTGATCGCAAGCGTGCAGGCGGAAGAAGCCCAACTGCTGACTGGTTTCCACACCTACCGCCGCCACGCGGATCTTGCGCTCGTGGGCTTGCGAAATCCACCGGCTGGCAAGGTCCTGCATTTCACTGACAGCGCTCAACTTCTGCACCACCGGATACCCCAGTTTGATTTGCTGGACGGGTTCGGCTTCCAGCGCCTCGGGGTTGAAGCGCTCGCCGGCGTTCAGCACAATGCCAAAACCGGCTTCGCGCAGTTGGCGCAGATTCTCCGCGCCCACAGGGCTGACATCCAGCCCGTTTTCCGGGATTTCCAGGTACAGCCACTCCGGCGAAACACCCAGCCCGGCAACCATCGCCTGGGCCTGGGCGGCAAAACCTTCTGTTGCCAGCGACTGCAAGGAAAGGTTAATGGCAACCGGATAGAGCGGGTAGCCCGCCTCGCGCCACTGTGCCAGATACTCGCAGGCGCGCCGCAGAACCCACAGGTCCACCTGCATCATCATACCGGCACGTTCCACTTCGGGGAGGAACTGTACAGGCATGAGCAGTCCCCGCTCAGGATGCCGCCAGCGCAGGAAGGACTCCAACTGCACCACCCTGCCGTCCTCCAGCGAGACCGAAGGCTGGAAGTACAGAGCAAATTCATCCTTTTCCAGCGCACGCACCAGCGCCTGGCGGGTGGACTCATCCACCCCCTCGGCGGCGGCAGGGCCCAGTTTGCGATGCACGTACAGCACATCGCCATCGCGCACGTAGTAGGTTGCCACCGGCGCGGCGTAGTGGAAGAAGACCACTTCCTCGCGCTGTTCCGCCAGACGCAGAAGATCGCTCAGAGCGGGCAGATGCACCACCCGGGCATCGCCGCGCGCCAAGGGATCCTGCACCTCAACCAGGCGCGAACCCACCGCCAGTTTCGCCAGCATCTTCTCGTCCTTGCCCTCGGCTTGCTGAAGCAGGTACAGCACCAGGCCAATGCCCAGCGCGGCAATTGCCAGCCCAACGGCAGAGAGGGTACGGGCAGTGCGCACCGGCACATCCATGCTGAAGATGCTCAGGGTGTTGTCCACCGTCTTCATGCGCACCAGCGCACCTTCTTTGACCGGCTGGAGCGGATTGGCGTCCTCTTTGGCGGGCGCGTTCAGGTAAATCTGATCGGTCTGCACGGTGAAAGAGAGCGGCTCGTTGAAAGTCTCTTCCAGGGTCATGCCGCCCAGCGTACCGCTGACTTTCACCTGCGGGTAAACGCTCAGGAAGTACTGGTAGGTCTGCGCGCCGGTAACTTCCTGCACCTGGGCAATCATCTTCTCCACTTCGCACACATCCAGCGGCGCCTGCGCGCTGAACGTCTTGCCGGAGAACAACACCGGCTGTTCATTCAGCAGGATAGTGCGCCGCCAGCCGGTGGTGGAGTTGACCACCGCCATCAGTTGATAGGTACCGGAGACCTGCGCAGGGTGCTGGCTTTGCAGTTGATAGTCAAAAGCCACCTCAATCCCGCAGGATACTTTGGGAAAGATGGCGCCACCGCTGACCACGCGGTTTTCATCGTACACCCCAGCAGGCACTTCGCCGGTGTAGGCGTAAGCGCCGGTTTGTTTGTAGAGCAGGTTATCGGGCGCGGTCAAACTCACCGGGCGGGTGAAAGCAAACGCGCCCAGCACCAGCGCCAGAATGCCGATGATGTACATTACCAGCAAAAAGCCTTCCTGCCTGCCGGAAAGCCACTTTCCCGCTCCCATCACTGCCGTGTCGAACTGCCCGGCAGACTGCCTCGCCGCCATGATGGCATCATCCACACGCGCTTTGATTTTTTTCCGTCGTTCTGTCCACTTCGATTGCATAGAAGAGAGCCCCCAAATCAAACTGCCCACCCCTACCAGAATCGCCAGCGCCCAGGGCGAGCGCAGTTGCAAGAATATTGTACCCATTCCGGGAAGCCAGAGCCAGTATTTCCCCAGAATCTCGTCCGGCGCCGGTTCGTAGCCATCCACCCAGGTGTTGTGGTCGCCCTTGAGGACAAATCGGTCGAGGCGGCGATCCACAATGCGGTGAATGACCGCGCCGATGCCCGGGTAGCGGTAGACGACAATATCGCCGACCTCGTAGAACGGCGCGCGGCGCAGTAAAACCAGGTCGCCCTTGTGGAAGAGCGGCTCCATGCTGTCGCCGCTGACGATGACATACTCCACCGCGCCGCCAAAGCGGCTGGGCGCCAGCAAAACCCACAGGAAGGCCAGGGCGCTGAGCGACAAAGCGGCGATCAGCAGAGCGCGGCGGGTGAGCAGGTACTTACGCATAGGCTTTGGCGATTAAAGAAAGGGCGCGGCCTCTGGCTTCGACGTCGCGCCCTTTCTCGATGGGTGAAGGAAAGGAATTATTGAACCGCTACAACGCGCAGGGTATTGGCTGCCAGCACGGTCACACCGCTCACGTTGCAGGTCACGCTCGTACCCGCAGTGGAGCAGGAGAACCAGGCACCCCCATTGACCAGTTGGATCCGTACATCATTCGCCGGGGCATCCAGGGAGAAGGTCACCTGGGAAATGTTGGCGGGGTTGGTGGTATCTAGCACATAGTGCACATTGCTCACCGTGTAACCACTGGTAATGCTGGAACCATCTCCAGCATACGTCACAGGCACGGTATTCGCCGCAGCATAGGCGAAAGTGAGGGCGGCAAGGATCAGGGCGAAGACAACAGCATAAGCAACACGCATTTTCTTAGTCATAATTACACTCCTTTGACAAACTAGAATTACGACCCTATTATAACCAACTCCAAACTTTTCGCCATATTTGGAGCGGCTTTGTAATGAAATTGCAATGCAAGGATTGTGCCAGAATACCAGAGATAGAGCATGAAAGCAGGGTTTAAGGAAGAAATTTTCATTACTCTTCCCCGCCAAAACGCATGCGCAGGTAAGACTCATACCTTGCCGGGTGAATTTCGCCGCGTTCCAGCGCCGCCAGCACGGCACATCCCGGCTCAGTGGTGTGGGTGCAGTCGCTAAACTGGCACTGCGCCACCCGGTCGCGCAGTTCCGGGAAGTAGCCGTCCAGTTCTTCGGGCTGAGTATCCCACAACGCCAGCGCGCGCAGACCGGGCAAATCTGCCACGTAGCCGCCCATCTCCAGGCGAAACAACTGGCGCACCACGGTGGTATGCCTGCCCTTGCCGCTGGCTTCGGAGACTTCGCGCACCGCCAAACCCAGATGAGGCTGGATGGCGTTCAGCAAACTGGATTTGCCCACTCCGCTGGGACCTGCCAGTCCGGTAATTTTGCCGCGCAGGCACTCGCGCACCTCATCCAAGCCCACGCCCTGGCGCACGGATGTGTAAATCACCGGGTAGCCCAGCGGCGGGTACATGCCGAACAATTCGCGGGCTCGCTCCATGCCCACCAGGTCCACCTTGTTGGCGATAATCACCGCGGGGATGCCCTGTTTTTCGGCAATCACCAGGAAGCGGTCGAGCATGCGCAGGCGCGGTTCGGGGTTGGCGCAGGCAAACACGGCTACAATTTGATCGATGTTGGCGAGCAGAATCTGGCGGTACTCGCCGCGCGGGCGCGGATCCATGCGCACCAGTTCGCTGTGGCGCGGCTCAATCACCTCGATGACGCCGGTGCCGTCAGAAAGCGGGAGAATCTGCACGCAGTCGCCCACGCTGATGACATCGCCGTCCTTTTGTTCCAGTTTGAAGCGCCCGCGCAGTTTGCACGTCCAGGTACCCTGCGGGGTTTCCACCGTGTAAAACCCTGACTGAAGACGAATGACACGACCGGGAATCAACGAGGCTTCATCGCTCATGGGCTGGGGGTTTCGGTCACCTCTGGGGTGGGGGTACGAGTCACGTTGAGTTTGGCTTCCCATGGATAGATGCGCTGAGGCTGTCCGAAGAAGTACACTTCAATGACGCGGCGGGCAATGGGCGCGGCAATCTCTGAACCTTCGCCGGCGTTCTCGGCAATCACCACCACGGCAATATCGGGCTTGTTCTCGCGTTTGGCAGAGGTGTAAGCCGCAAACCAGGCATGCGGTTTCAACCCGGGTCCGGTTTGCGCCGTGCCGGTCTTGCCGGATACGGGGATTCCCAAGCCGGAGAAAGCCCGCACCGCCGTCCCGCGATTGTTGACCACCACCTGCCGCAGGGTATCCTGCAGAAGGGCGAGAGTTTCCTCAGAAACGGGCAGTTTTCCCCGCTCTTCGGGCTTGAAGGTGTACTCAGCGTTGCCGTCGGGATCGACGATTTTTTCCACCACCTGCGGGCGGTAGAGCGTGCCGCCGTTGCCCACCGCGGCAATCATGCTGGCGACCTGCAGGGGGGTGACCAGAATCTGGCTCTGACCGATTGCCATCTGCACGGCAATTTCATCGCTGGAAGGGTCGGGGATGTTGCCGGTTTCTTCCGCAATCTGCTGGATGCCGGTAGGCACGCCCAAGCCAAAGGCGCGCGCCATCTCCGCCAGTTTATCCGCCACACCCGCGCGGGAGAGTTCCAAGCCGATATGATAAAACCAGGGGTTACAGGAGCGCATCAGCCCTTCGGGAAGGGTGAGCGTGCCGCTGGGGGGAATTTCCTTTTCCAGCGTCCAGTCGGTGAGGGTGTAGCCGGGCAAATCGGTGAAGTAGTAACCACACTCGTAAGTATCCTCGGGTTTGAATAAGCCGGTTTCCAGCGCCGTTGCCATGGTGACAATTTTGAACACCGAACCGGGCGGGTATGCCGACTGAGCGGCGCGGTTGACCAGCGGATTGCTGGGGTTGTTCAGCACATCCTGAAGCGCGCGGGAGTTGATGTTGGAGGGTTCAAACAGGTTGGGGTCAAAACCGGGCGAGGATGCCATCGCCAGCACCCGTCCGGTGTTGAGTTCCAGCACCACCACCGCGCCGTTGAAGGAATTGATGGCTTTCTGGGCTTCGCGCTGTAAGTTGGCGTCCAGGGTGGTGTAGATGGAGCGCGCCGGAAGCGGGTCGCGCGTTCCCAGACGGGTGAGCACCCGTCCCTGCGGGTCAAGCACATACAGCCCCACTCCGCGCTGACCGGAAAGGGTGGTTTCGCCCCATTTCTCCAGCCCTGCCCACCCGATTTTCGCGTTCATCTCATAGCCCTGGCGCAGGTAAGCGTCCAGTTGTTCCTGTGGAATATAAAGAGTATAACCGGTGACATGGGGAGCAATGCCGTTATCCGAATAGTAACGGGCACTGTACTCTTTCCAGGCAAAACCGGGCATGTCTTTCACCACGTCGTAGCGCAGGTTGAAAGCATCGCGGGTGGTCTCGCCGACGGGAATGTAGTAGTTCACATAATTGTCGTTATACAGCGCCTTAATCCACTCCGGCGGATAACCGGTGAGGCGGGAGAGTTCCGCCAGCACGGCGCCTTCCATGCCTTCGGGGATCTCCCCCGGGACAATCCCCAATGCCACCGCATCGGTGTTGATTGCCAGCGGGTAGCCGTTGCGGTCAAAGATGCTTCCGCGTGAGGGCGAGCGGTAGTCCAGCGCCAGCAGGTTGCCTCCGCGCAGTTCGGGCATGATCATGCCGTCTTCCCAAAGCACACGCCAGCCGTCACTGCGCAGTTCCAGGTTCATGCTCATCTCACGGGACAGGTCGCCCAGGACGGCAGTGTGGAAGGTTACCCGGTAAGCCGCTTGCGCGCTGGAGACATTGGTGAGCGTGGAAAGAATCTCGTAATCCAGTTTCTGCAAGGTCAGGTTGACCGCTACATCCTTGTAGCGTTTGATGAAATTTTCCTGCGGGACGGCGTCCTGCGTGGCAGGCGCCAGCAGGGCATACATGGCTTCGTAGTCCTCGGCTTGCCAGGCTTTCAGGAAGGCTTCAACTGCGCCGCGCACATCGGGCGCGCTGGTCACCTTGACGCTGGGGGGCGCCAGCGTGGCGCTGGGCGCAGGGGTATGGTTGGCTGGCGCCGGAGAGAACACGGAGCAAGCAGTCAGGATCATCATCAAAGCCAGCAGGATGGAACGCGCAACCTTCATGACGAAAAAGCCTCCCTTCCGGAAGCCGAATCTTGCAGGATAGAGGAAAAGACCGGGCAATCGTACGCCAGAAAACGCTGACAGACCTCTGGCACATCCACCTCCGCCGCCAGCCCAACGCCGCGCATCAGCCGTTCCAGGTGACAGAGGGGCAAGCCCATCACGCTGGCGTAACAGCCATCCAGCGCGTCCACGCAGGAAAAACCGGCGTGCTGAATGCCGTAAGCGCCCGCCTTATCCATGGGGTCGCCGGTAGCGATGTAGGCTTCGATTTCTTCGTCGGTATAGGCGCGCATATGCACGCCGGTATGGCATACCTCGCTGAGCATCTGCCCGCTGGCAGGGTGGAAGAGCGCAACCGCCGTGTACACGTCGTGCATGCGGTCGCGCAGGGCAGTGAGCATGGCGCGGGCTTCGGCGGCGTCTTCCGGTTTGCCCAGGATGCGCCCCTCCAGTGCCACCGTGGTATCCGAAGCAATTACCCAGGCTTCGGCGGGAGCGTGTTCGGCAGTAGCGCGGGCTTTGTCCTCTGCCAGGCGCAGGACATAAGCATCCGGGGTTTCTCCGGGCAGGGGAGTTTCATCCACATCCGAAGGACGGACGAGAAACTCCCGGCCGGTCAGCCCCAGCAGTTGGCGGCGGCGCGGCGAATTGGACGCCAGAATCAGCACAGGCTTCTGCATACCCCTCGATTCTAACACACTTCAAGGGCTGTTTTTTTTTGAGGGGTTGTCAGCCTCCCCCTTTTATGACATACTGTTACCGGTAGAATACGTCCTCTCAATCCTTGAAGATGTGGTAGCGCAGGCAGAGCGCAAACTGCTGTCCATTATTTCGAAAGGATTTTACACAAGGGAAGACAATGACTCACACCTCTCAACCTTTATCCACAGAACAGCGCGAGACCCTGCTCAAAACGCTGAAAGAACGTTTTGCCAAACACATGCACCGCCACCCGGGACTGGATTGGGAGGCCGTGCAGGCGCGCATCGAAACGTACCCTGAAAAAGTATGGTCGCTCTATGAAATGGAGCGCACCGGCGGCGAACCCGACGTGATTGGCGTTGACGAAACTACCGGCGAAATTCTCTTTTGCGACTGCTCTCCCGAAAGCCCTGCGGGACGCCGCAGTTTGTGCTATGACCGCGCGGCATGGGAAGCCCGCAAAGAAAACAAGCCCGCCGGCAGTGTCATGGAGATGGCGGAAGCTATGGGCATCGAATTGCTCACCAAAGAACAATACCGCGCCCTGCAACGGCTCGGCGAGTTCGACACCAAAACCTCCAGTTGGGTCAAAACCCCCACCAGCATTCGCCAGTTGGGCGGCGCGCTCTTCTGCGACCGCCGTTATAACACCGTGTTTGTCTATCACAACAGCGCAGACTCGTACTACGCATCCAGAGGCTTCCGCGGTCTGCTCAGAATTTGAATGGACGATTTGGATAAACCCATTGCTTATGGTCGCACGGCGGAGATCTTTGCCTGGGGCGAGAATCAGGTGCTGAAGTTATTCCATGCCTGGGTAGGATTCGACGCGGTTGAATACGAATACCGTATTGCCCGCACCATGCAATCCTGCGGTTTGCCCGTTCCACAGGTGGGGGAAATCATTGAGTACAAGGGACGGTACGGGATTACCTGCCAGCGGATAAAAGGCATCTCCATGACGGAAAGCCTGGCGCGCGCCCCCTGGAAAATCTTGCGGTATGCCCGCAGGATGGCAGAACTGCATGCCCGCGTTCACGCCGTTACCCATCCGACAGACATCCCCCCTCTGAATCCCAAAATGGCCCGCAAAATCCTTCAGGCTCAATCGCTCCCTGCCCGTTTGCGAGAAAAAGCCCTGACCCGGCTCGAAAAACTGCCGGAAGGGCATGACTTGTGCCATGGAGATTTTCATCCCGATAACATCCTGCTGACCCCTCAGGGCGAAGTAATTCTGGACTGGATGGATGCCGGAACGGGCAATCCGCTGGCAGATCTGGCACGCACCAGCATCATCCTGAAGGGGAGCATCGAAAGCGGTCAAATCCGCCATCCACTACTGAAACGCCTTGCCCATCTTTTTCACCGCGCCTATCTGGCGCAGTACTTCTCTCTCCGTCCGGGCGGGGAATCGGAATACGCTCTCTGGCTTCCCATCATCGCCGCGGCAAGACTGAGCGAAAATATTTCCGAACTGGAAGGCTGGCTGGTGGCTCAGGCAGAGCGGGGGTTATCCTAACCCCTTCCAGAATGAAATCCAGCGCGCGCATGGTTTATAATCATCTCTGCCGATGAAATCCAAACCTTTCACCTTTGCCCAAATCGCAGTGCTGGTCATGCTGGCACTGCTCACGCTGGGCGGCTTGGGCTGGATGCTCCACCTGCTTCTCACCCCACCGCCGGCAGAGGTGCGCCTTTCTATGACTCTTCAGCCTGCGCAAATGCTCACGCCAACCCTGCCGCCTGCCTCGTCAACCGCCGAATCCTCTCCCTCGCCTACCCCCACTCCATCGCAGGCATCCTGCCTGCCGGCGAACGCCGCAAGCCTCTCTGCGCGGGTACGACACGTGCTGGACGGCATCACCCTGGAAGTGGAGATTAACGGCGAAACGCGGCAGGTGCGCTACCTGGGCGTGGAACTGCCCCAGCAGAGCGAACTGGCAGACGCCCTCAACCGCCAGTGGACGGAGAATCAGACCGTGCAATTGATTGCCGACCCCGCTGTCCCGCCGCAGAGCGAGCCAGCCCTGTACTACGTGCTGGCGGGCGGGGTGTTCGTCAATCAGGCGCTCATCCGCGAAGGCGCGGCACTGCCCGCGCTGTACCCGCCGGGCATCGCCTGCATCGAAGCCTTTTTACAGGAAGAAGCCCAAGCCCGCGCCGAACAGAAAGGCGTGTGGAAAGACCTGCTGGCGCATCTGCCCACCCCCGCCGTCTCCATCGGGCTGACGCCCCCCGCCTGCGACTGCAACCGCCGCTACACCTGCGCCGATTTCGCCACCCGTCGCGAAGCCCAGGCCTGTTTCGACGCCTGCGGCGATTACCGCAACACCACCCTCGACCCCGATCACAACGGGCTGGCATGCGAGGAATTGCCCTGAACGCTACAATGTTTTCCCCTTAAACCAGCATCCCCCGGCGTGCGGGGGATGTGGTTTCGGAGGATGCGCGGGCTTTACTCGAGGATTTTTGCCAGCACGTCACTGCATTCCATCAGCAGGTATTCCTGCCCATCCAGTTTGAACTCGGTGCCGGAGTATTTGGCAAACAGCACCTTATCGTTGACTTTGAGTTTAATATCTTCGGAATCGCCCACCGCTACGACCACGCCGTACTGCGGTTTTTCCTTTGCCGTTTCGGGAATGTACAGACCCGAAGGGGTTTTGGATTCCTGCTCCAGGGGTTTAATCACCACACGGCTTCCCAAAGGTTGAATTTTCAAAGCGCTCATGAACTTGTTCACTCCTTTCGTGAGATTTACTTGCGCAATCCAAGATACTGATCGATTTTCGGGCGGTCAAAACCGACAACGATTTTCCCGCCAATATCCAGCACCGGCACCCCGCTCTGTCCTGATCGGCGCACCATATCCCGCGCCGCAGCGGCATCGCGGCTGACATCCACATCTTTGAACGGTACACCGCGCTCCCGCAGGTAGCGTTTGGCGGCGTTACAGTACGTGCAGGTTGGGGTAGTAAAAATAATCACTTTCGGAAACGTTTTTCCGGCTTCTGGCATGATACGAACCCTCCACAGTTGATCTTTCCGTGAATTAGATGAATTTCAACCGCGAAGGTTACATGCTTTCCAGATTCTATTCCTGTTCCTCTTCTTCCCCCGCAAACCACTCAATCGCCTTGCCCCCCTGTTCTTTGGCGCGGTACAGGGCATGATCAGCCCGGCGCAGAAGTTCATCCAGCGGCGCATAGCACCTGCCATTGCAGGTCACCCCGCCAAAACTGGCGCTGATGTGCAGAGGTTCGCCCTGCTCCTGCAAACCCAAACGCTCCATACAATTCTGCAGGCGCTCCAGCACCTGCCTTGCCTGCTCTTCGGTAGCACCGAAAAGAATCAGCGCAAACTCATCCCCCCCATACCGCCCCACAATATCGCTACTGCGCACCCCCGCTTTGAAGCACCTGGCGACTTCCTGCAGGGCGTGGTCGCCTACCGCATGACCAAAGCGGTCATTGATTTGTTTGAAGCGATCCAAATCCATCAACACTACCGTGAAAGGCAGGGACATCTGGCGCGCCTTTTCCAGTTCGGTTTCCCCCAGTTCAATGAGGTAACGGCGGTTGTACACCCCGGTGAGAGCGTCCACAGTGGCTTGCTGGTTCAGGGTACGAATCAGGCGGCGGGTTTCGGTAATGTCGCGAATCAGCACCGTTTTACCTTCTTCCTTTCCCGCAGCATCTAAAATGGGATACACCTGAATTTGATACTCATGCATACCGTTTTGTTCAGAAGAGAACATCACCTCTGCCTGCCCCCGCCCTTCAGCAAGCAGAGAGTGTACGGCTTCGCCAATCGGGGAAGCCTGAGGCAGTGGAAATTCCACCTGCCAGTCCTGCCCCTCCATTAAGCGGCACAAAGCCCGATTGACATACACCACATGATTTTCGCTATCCAGCACCAGAATACCTTCCTGCACCCCATCCAGTGCCAGTTCACGCGCCCGCGGCAGAATATCAAACAGCCCAGTGCGCAGAATTGCCAGCGCAAAGAAACTCACCGCACAAGCCAACGCAAAGGGAATGGGGTCAACCCCCCTGGGGGTGAGTTCCAGCGCATATGCCATGCTCACCACAAAGGGGATCAAAATGCCCACGCCCATAAGAAGAAAAGACCGCCTGCGGCGCGGCGAGGCATGCAGTGCCGCCGTCAGCAGAATCAGCGGAGCAAGCACCCCGGCAAGCAATTGATAAATCAGATTCACCCAGTACCACGCCCCGCGTTCAAACGTCAGACCTGTATAAAAGGGATTTTGCACCATATGCGGCTCAATGTAAAACAGGGAGTGAGCGGGTATGGTCAAGGCAAGCCCAAGCGTGCCCAGAGGAATGACAAACAACAGGGCTATTCCCCAGAGAGGAATCGGTTTGGGACGAACCAGCCGCAGGGTGGTGAGCAAAATCAGCGGAGGAATGAAGGGAATGCCCAGATACTCAAAGCGCACCGCCCAGAGCACATCTTCCAGGCGCACCTGAGAGATCTCCAGCGCATATCCGGCGGTATAGAACGCCACCGCCATGGAGAGAAAGAAAAACTCTTTTGCCCCCGGAACATGGAGAGAACGCCGGGCAATGCCCATCAAATACAGGCTCAAGCCGGTAGAAAAAAACAAAACCAGAAGAAATGGAATGGGGGCTGACATCCTTTCTCTCTGCAGTTAAACGCGAGGTTAATCAAAATTATAATGAATTGGGATAAATTTTCTACATTGATTCCCTTACAGGGACTCTTCAACCCACGAATCTTCAGACAAAACTCGCCCGTTCCCGAGCGGAAAGACAGGCATCCTTCCCGAAGAGACTCACTCAAAGGGCGGGTTTTCAGAAGGCGAAAAGGCGATTCCCGAAGTCAGAGGTAAGTCCACCGGCGCGCCTTTGAGCCTTTGTAGATGGGTGTACACCGTCAGGCGGTTGCGACGGGCGTAGCCGATGAGGGTAATGCCCCAGCGCTCCGCCAGCGCCACCGATGCCGAAGTCGGCGATGTGCGTGACACCACCATCCCCGCCCCCAGGCGGGCAGATTTCTGAAGCATCTCGGAACTGATGCGCCCGGTAGTGAGGACGATTCTCTGCGCGCCGGAAAAGTTGTTTAACAACACCCAGCCGGAGAGTTTGTCCAGCGTGTTGTGCCTGCCGATATCCTCACACTGCACAACCACCCGCTCGCCATCGCTGAGCGCCGAAGCATGCACCCCGCGCGCCGTGTGGTAGAGTTCCTGATGGCGGTAGAGTTCTTCCATCCACTGGATGATTTGCTCCGCTTCAACCTGAGCCTGTCCCCAGAAGGGAACACGCAAATCTTCCTCGCCGTCCACCTGGGTCATCCCACCGGTACAGCCCGAGGTGCGCCGCCAGCGGCGCGGCTTGCTCAGCGCGTGCGTCAGCCAGATATCCACGTTGTGTTCATTTTCACAGGGTTGAAGGATAGCCACCTCTTCCAGGGATTGAATCAACCCCTCATTATAAAGAAACCCCACTGCCAGGGCTTCCAGTTGATGAGGGGTGCACATCAGGGTAATCCATTCCTCGCCGTTGACGGTCAGGGTCACCGCCTGCTCGGCAATCACCTCGCCACTCAGCGCCTGCCACTCCCCTTGCTGATACTGCCAGTAAAACACGCGCCGTGAAGTTTGCGCCATATTCTGCTCTCCCAAAAACGCCAATAATTTTCTCTAATTTTATCCGATTTGATGAGTTTCTGCCCTTAAAAAATTCTCCGCCCGGAAAAGGCGGAGACCCGATCGTTCCATTGCATGCGCCAAGCCGCTGGCTTCGACACGTTCAGCCAGCGCCGCACGGCGAGTCTGCCGAAGCCAGCGTCCCCCTCGGCAGGCTCGGGGGACGCTTCTTCTTCTAAATCAACTGATACAGTTCTACCAGCACCCCGCCGGTGCTCTTGGGGTGGATGAACGCCATCTTGCGCCCGGGCAGTTCAATCGGGGTTTCATTGATTAAGCGCACGCCCTTTGCCTTGAGATCCGCCAGTTTGGCTTCGAGGTCGTCCACCTCAAAGCACAGGTGGTGCATGCCCCCGCCGCGCTCGGCAAGGAATTTAGCCACCCCGGAATCGTCGGTAGTGGGTTTGACCAGTTCCACCTCGCTATCACCCACGGGCATGAAAGCCACCACGGCTTTCTGACTGGGCACATCCTCAACGTGATGCAGTTCCAACCCCAGCGCATCGCGCCAGAAGGTCAGGGCTTGGTCGATATCGCCCACCACAATGGCAACATGGTTGATTTTCTTAATTTCGCTCATCCGTATTCCTCTCCCTTCGTCTTACAGCCAGGCGGGGGGCACGTATTCCCCCCATACGCGGCGCAGGACGCCAACAATTTCACCCAGGGTGGCGTAGTTCTCCACGCTTTCAATGAACAGGGGCATCAGGTTTTCGCTGGTGCGGGCGGCTTGTTCCAGGCGTGTCAGCAATTCTTGCACCTTTTGATTGTCACGGCGCGTGCGCAGAGCCGCCAGGCGTTCACGCTGTGCCGCTTCAATGGCGGGATCCACCTTGAGGCGCTCCAGCGTCAAGTTCTCTTCCGTCTGGAAGGCATTGACCCCCACCACAATCTGCTCTTTCTTCTCCACCGCGCGCTGATATTCGTACGCCGAGCGCTGAATCTCGCTCTGCATGTAGCCCGTCTCAATGGCGCGCTGAGCGCCGCCCATTTCGTCAATCTTCTTCAGGTACTCGCGGGCGCGGTTGACAATCTCATCGGTGAGGTATTCGATGACATACGCGCCGCCCAGCGGGTCAATGGTATCGGCAACGCCGGACTCGTAGGCGATAATCTGCTGGGTGCGCAGTGCCACCCGCACCGATTTCTCGGTGGGAAGCCACAAGGCTTCGTCCATGCTGTTGGTATGCAGGGATTGTGTCCCGCCCAGCACAGCCGCCAGCGCCTGGATGGTCACGCGCACAATGTTGTTTTCAGGCTGTTGCGCGGTGAGGGTAGAACCGGCTGTCTGCGTGTGGAAGCGCAGCATCCACGAACGCGGATCCTGCGCCTGGAAGCGCTCGCGCATGATTTCCGCCCACAGGCGGCGCGCGGCGCGGAACTTGGCAATTTCCTCCAGGAAGTTGTTGTGGGCGTTGAAAAAGAAGGACAACTGCGGGGCAAATTCATCCACCTGCAAGCCGGCCTGCAATGCGGCATTCACGTAAGCCACAGCATTCGCCAGGGTAAACGCCACTTCCTGCACCGCGTTGGCGCCCGCCTCGCGGATGTGGTAGCCTGAAATGCTGATGGTGTTCCAGTAGGGCACGTGTTTGGCACAGTAGGCGAAGATGTCGGTAATCAGGCGCATGGACGGCGCCGGCGGGAAGATGTACGTCCCACGCGCCACATACTCTTTGAGGATGTCGTTCTGAATCGTGCCGCGCAGTTTGGCGGGATCCACACCCTGCTTTTTCGCCACGGCAATGTACATCGCCAGCAGAATAGCGGCAGGGGCGTTGATGGTCATGCTGGTGGAGACGCGCTCCAGCGGAATGCCCTGGAAAAGGGTTTCCATGTCCTCCAAAGAGGAAATCGAAACCCCCACCTTGCCCACTTCGCCGCTCGCCATGGGGTCGTCGGCATCATAGCCAATCTGCGTGGGCAGGTCAAAGGCAACCGAAAGCCCGGTCTGTCCCTGCTCCAGCAGGTAGCGGTAACGGCGGTTGGATTCCTCGGCAGTGGCAAAGCCGGCATACTGGCGCATCGTCCAGAAGCGCCCGCGGTACATGGTAGGCTGAATGCCGCGGGTGAAAGGATACGACCCCGGAAAGCCCAGGTCTTTGAGATAATCCACGGGCTTTTCGGTGAGCAAGCGCGGCAGGGGAATGCCGGAAGAAGTGGTAAATTCGGGTTTACGTTCGGGATACTTGCTCAGTAAAGGCTTGAGAACTTTGTCTTCCCAGCGCTGTAATTCTTCCTGAATGGTCATGAGACTCCTCCATCTGGATTAACCCCGAGTATACCTGAAAGGAAGGGCGGAAGGGAGTGGAAAAAATTATGGTAAACTTTGGATAACCTTCCTGAAAAATGCCTATGTCGCCATTTCTGCAACTCTCCATCACCCTTGCCATCATCATCTTTGCCGCCAAAATTGCCGGGTGGGTCAGCCAGCGCTTTGGTCAGCCCTCGGTGTTTGGTGAATTGCTGGTCGGCGTCCTGCTGGGACCTTCTCTGCTCAACCTGACCCATCTCCCCTTCATCACCGATTCCCACCTGGATGAGATTGTGCGGGAACTGGGAGAGATGGGCGTGCTGATTCTGATGTTCCTGGCAGGGCTGGAACTGGAACTGGGCGAGATGGCGCGCAACGGGCGGGTCTCGGTGCTGGCGGGACTGCTGGGCGTGGTCTTTCCCGTAGGCTTGGGCGCGGCGGTGGGCTTTGCCTCTGGCATGGAAACACGCTCGGCGCTGTTCCTCGGGTTGGCGCTGGGCGCGACCAGCGTGAGCATCTCCGCACAGACGCTGATGGAACTGGGCATTCTGCGCAGTCGGGTGGGCTTGGGCTTGCTGGGCGCCGCCGTATTCGATGATATCTTCGTCATCCTCTTGCTCTCCGTCATGACCGCTCTGGTAGACGGCGCCAGCGGCGCGAGCGCCGTGATAATGACCATTCTGCGCATGGCGGGCTTCCTGGTCCTTTCCGTGCTGGTGGGGATGTATGTTCTTCCGTTCTTCTCCCGCCTGCTCGCCCGTCTGCAAATCAGCCGCGGGAATGTCGCCATGGCGGTGGTGGTCATGCTGGTTTACGCCGTCGCCGCCGAACTGATCGGCGGGATGGCGGCAATCACCGGCGCCTTCCTTGCCGGCATGATGGTCGGACGTTCCGGCGAAAAACGCAGTGTAGAAAACGGCTTTGCCATGCTGGGGTACAGTTTCTTCATTCCCATTTTCTTTGTGGATGTGGGCTTGCGCATTAACCTCACCGAACTGCCTCTTGAGGCTCTCTGGCTGGCGCTGATTGTCAGTTTGGTTGCCGTTGCCGGAAAGTGGATTGGCGCCGGGCTGGGCGCCAAACTGGCAGGCTTCACCTGGCGGGAATCCATGCAACTGGGCGCAGGCATGATTTCCCGCGGCGAAGTGGGTCTCATCGTTGCCGCCATTGGCTTGAGCGAAGGACTGCTTTCCCGTGAATTTTTCTCCACGGTGGTGGGGATGGTGCTGATTTCCACTCTGATCACGCCGCCATTGTTGCGATGGGTGTGTACACTGCCCTCACCCAAACCCAAAGTCAGGGAGGTGAGTTAACGCTATGTTTTTCGTGCTGTACGTGTTACATGACGAAACCAAGTTGAGTGCTGTTCTGGATGCCTGGGATGAAGCCGGTGTAACCGGCGTGACGGTCCTGCCCTCAACGGGCATGGGACGCATCATCAAGCACGGAGCCTTGCGCGAGGATATGCCGCTCATTCCCAGCCTGCAGGCCCTGTTGAAAGAGCATGAGGAAATCCTCAACCGCACGCTCTTCTCCATCGTCGAGAGCCGTGAGGTTGTTCAGCGCATCGTGGAAAACACCGAGAAGGTGGTCGGACCGCTTGCCGATCCGAATACGGGCATTCTTGCCGTGCTGCCGGTGCTGGAAGTGTACGGACTGCGCAGCCGCGAAGACCACGAAAAACGTCCATAGAATTCCATGTCCTACCGGCTGGTTTTGTCAGCCATCACGGTAAAAAATTTTCGTTGAAAGGGAAAATTAACCAAAACGCCCGGTGACGTAATCCTGTGTGCGCTGGTCGCGGGGCTTGACAAACAACGTCTCGCCCACACCATGCTCCACCAGTTCGCCCTGCAGGAAGAAAGCCGCGTAGTCTGCCATGCGCGCGGCTTGCTGGACATTGTGCGGCACCCAAACAATGGTGTACTGTTCCTTAATTTCCTGCATCAGCCCTTCGATACGCGCCGTAGAGACGGGATCGAGCGCCGAGGTGGGCTCATCCAGCAGAATAACTTCCGGCTCCAACGCCAGCACGCGCGCCAGACACAAACGCTGTTGCTGACCACCAGAGATGGCATTGGCAGGGTCATGCAGGCGGTCATACACCTCATCCCAGAGGGCGGCGCGGCGCAGAGCGCGCTCCACGGCTTCATCCAGTTTGCTCTTGCGGCGTTCGCCCATCAGTTCCAAGCCGTAACTGACGTTCTGGTAAATGCTCAATGGCAGGACTACCGGACGGGAAAACACCATGCCAATCTTGCGGCGCAGTTCTACCACATTGAGTTTGGGGTCCAGAATGTTGATGCCGTTGAACAGAATCTGCCCGGAGACTTCCTGTACATCCGCCAGATCGTTCAGGCGGTTCAGGGCGCGCAGAAGGGTGGATTTTCCCCCGCCCGCCGGACCAAACAGCACGGTAATCTGATTGGCTGGGATGGAGAGGTTAATATCGCGCAGACTCTCGGTGCCGTCCGAGTAACGAATACTGAGATGCTCAATGCGAATCTTGTCCATAGAGATTACCATTGGCGCTTTGCCCGCGCTCGCTGACGGATGAACGTGGCAATCAGGTTCATGCCCAGAACGAAAACCAGCAACACCAGCACCGTGCCATATTGAATTTGAATGGGCATGCCCGGCACGGAAGTGGAGATGACGAAAATATGATACGGCAGTGCCATGGTGGCATCCATGGGCGACTGCGGCAAACGCGGGAGGAAGAACGCCGCCCCGGTGAAGAGGATGGGCGCGGTCTCGCCTGCGGCGCGCTCCAGCCCCAGGATGATACCGGTAATGATGCCCGGCATGGCTTGCGGTAACACAATGCGCCAGATGGTTTGCCAGCGGGTTGCCCCCAGCGAAATGCTCACCGTGCGGAAGGCTTGCGGCACACTGCGCAGGGCTTCTTCGGCGGTGGAGATGATCACCGGCAGGGTCATGATGGAGAGGGTGAGGGATGCCGCCAGAATGCTCGTCCCCAGCCGCAGGAACAGCACAAACAGCCCCAACCCGAACAGCCCGTACACCACCGAAGGAATCCCCGCCAGGTTGATAATAGCAATGCGAATCAGGCGGGTCAGGAAGTTATCGGGAGCGTACTCGGCAATGTAAATGGCGGCGGCAATCCCCAACGGCACGGAGAAAATGGCTGTGCCCAGCGTCAGGTAAAAGGTACCGATAATCGCGGGCAAGATGCCCCCATCGCGCATGCCGTTGCGCGGCATGGCGGTCAAAAACTCCCATGAGATAGCAGGCATCCCCTTGAGAATGATGTAGCCAATGATGAGCAGAACGGGCAAAACCGTCACAAACGTCACCACTCCCAGCAGGCTGAAACCGATGCGTTGTTGAATGCGAGCCGAAATCAACGATCGCTCCATATTCCCCTCACGAAAGCACGCGCTCGGCGCGGGTGCGACTGCGCAAACTTACCCACGATGCGGCAACGTTAATGACCAGCGAAATCAGGAACAGGACGATGCCGATAAAGAACAGCACCTGATAGTGCGGACTGCCATTGGCAACCTCACCCATCTCCGAGGCAATGGTAGCCGTCATGGTGCGCACGGGCATGAAGATGGCGCTCAGTCCATGCGGAAGCACCGGCGCATTGCCCGTCACCATCATCACCGCCATCGTCTCGCCGATGGAACGCCCAATCCCCAGCATGACCGCCGTGAGGATACCGGAACGCGCCGCCGGAACGGTGACCCCCCAAATGGTTTGCCATTTGGTAGCCCCCAGCGCCAGGGCTGCCTGGCGATAAGCCGGCGGGACAGCATTGAGCGCATCCTCGGTAATGGAAACAATGGTGGGGGTGGCAATCAGCGCCAGCAGTACCGCGCCGGTAAAGGCGCTCAACCCTGTAGGCAGGTTAAAGGCTTCGCGGAAGAGCGGGGCGGCAACCTGAATGCCCAGGAAGCCCAGCACCACCGAGGGCAGTCCTGCCAGAATCTCAATCAGCGGTTTGACCACCGAGTTGACCCATGGGGGAGCGATTTCAGAGATAAACACGCTGGTACCCACCCCAAAGGGAATGGCAATGACCAGAGCGCCTACCGTGACCACCAGCGAGCCAAACATCAACGGCAGAATGCCAAAGTAAGACTCAATGGGATACCAGCGCTCGCCGAACAAATTGGAGAGTGGCGTCACTCCCAGAGCGGGCAAGCCTTCGCGCAAGAGAAAAATCAGAATCAGGGTGACGAATAAAATACTGGAATAACCGGAGACTTTAATCAGCAGATTGATGAACCACTCAGAGCGTTGGGCGGTGTTTTCCATAAAGCAGTTGCCTCATCATTGTCGGACGGGTACGAAACCCAATTCCAGCACAATCTTCTGGGCTTCGGGAGACAGCAACCAGTCCAGGTATGCCTGCACGGCTGCGTTGACCTCTTTCTGGGTGTACATGTACAGGTCGCGCGAAATGGGATATGCCCCGCTGTTGACCGTTTCCACCGAAGGCAGGATGTAAGGATCATCGGCAGTTTTTGCCACCGCCAGCACCTTCACCTCCGGGGTGACGTACCCCAATCCATCGTAGCCAATGGCGTTGGGATTGTCACGCACCTCGGTAATGATGCCCTCCGAGGAAGGCAGGAGCAGGGTATCGGGAGAAAAGAGGGCTTTGTTGTCCTTCTGCCCCAGGCGCACCACGGCTTCCAGGAAATACACGTGCGTACCCGAATTGGTCTCGCGGGAAAGACGCACAATCGGACGATCCTCGCCGCCCACTTCCCGCCAGTTGTTGATTTTGCCCTGATAGATAAGGGAAATCTGCTCCAGCGTCAACTGGCTGACCGGATTGCTGGGATTGACGATGACGGCGATGGCATCGCGGGCGATGACATGCTCCACCGGCTCAATGCCTTTGGCGCGGGCGGCTTCGATTTCTTCTTTTTTCATGGCGCGCGAGGCATTGGCAATATCCACCGTGCCGTCAATCAGCGCGGCAATGCCTGTCCCCGACCCCCCACCGGTGACGGAGATGCGCACCTCAGGGTGGGCTTGCTGATAGGCTTCTGCCCAGCGCAAAGCCAGATTGACGATGGTATCGGAGCCTTTATTTTGAATGTAGTACGAGGGTTCGGTAGATAAGGTTTCTCCCTGCACCGTGCGGGAAGCGCAGGAAGACAGGAACAGAATCAGGATAATTACGGCGAAAAACCACAAGGCTCGTCTCACAGGAAGAATTATAACGCGAGTTTAAGGAAATATTAACAACTCTTAAGGTTGGTAGAGGACTGGTTAGGTACCCCTGACTTCATGGGATGAGTTTCCCATAAAAGCCTTTGACATGGCTGATCTTTTTTTCAACCTGTAAAAAGGAACGGAGTAAAATAGTTTTCTAAGGAGATTAACCATGTACGCATTTTTGCTTCCCCTTCACAATATTCTGCGCTGGCTGTTGCTGATTGCCGCGCTCTTTGCTGTTGGACGGGCGTTGTGGGGCTGGCTTGCCCGCAAACCCTGGCAGGCGCTGGATGACCGCGCCGGGCTGATTTTCACCACCGTGATGGACCTGCAGGTGCTGGTCGGGCTGTTGCTGTACGTGGCTTTCAGCCCACTCACCCAAACCGCCTTCCAGAACTTTGGCGGAGCTATGGGTAACGCTACCATGCGCTTCTTTGCCATCGAGCATATCCTGATCATGGTGATTGCCCTGGTGCTGGCACACATTGGACGGGCGCAGGCGCGCAAAGCCTCCGAGGCATTGAGCAAACACCGCCGCGCCGCCATCTGGTTCGGGATTGCCCTGTTGCTGGTACTGCTTGCCATCCCCTGGCCCTTCAGCGGCGTGCCGCGTCCGCTGTGGCGCTGGTTCTAAGCCAGTTTTTTACCGTTTCTGCCCTCTGCCTGTCCAGGCAGAGGGCTTTTCCTCATCATTGTCTCTCCCCCAGTTGATTTTCTTCGAGACACATTAAGAAAAACATCCCCTCGTCCAAAAACGGCTCGAGGGGAATGTTCTTTTACAACAATGCAACGCATCAGGCAGGCTGAGGTGCGGCGCTCACCCCTGAATCGGCAGTGGCTTCCCCATGAACAAATTGCTTCATGTACAGCGTGTAGTACGCGCCGCGCTTTGCCAGCAGTTCCTCATGGCGCCCGCGTTCGACAATGCGCCCGTTCTCGATGACCAGAATCTGGTCGGCGTTGCGGATGGTGCTGAGACGGTGGGCAATGACGAAACTGGTGCGCCCGCGCAGAAGGTTCTCCAGCGCAATTTGAATCTGGCGCTCGGTGCGCGTGTCCACGCTGGAAGTGGCTTCGTCCAGAATGAGGATGCGCGGGTTGACCAGCGCGGCGCGGGCAATGGCAATCAACTGGCGCTGACCCTGACTCAGCCCTGCGCCATGCTCGCCCAGAATGGTCTGATAGCCCTGCGGCAGGCGGCGGATGAAATTGTCGGCGTGGGCTAACTGCGCCGCGGCAATGACCTCTTCATCGCTGGCATCGGGCTTGCCAAAGCGGATGTTATTCATCACTGTATCGCTGAACAGGAAGGTATCCTGCAAAACAATGCCAATCTGCCGCCGCAGAGAATCGGCACGCACGCGGGAAATGTCCACACCATCGATGCGAATCTGCCCCTGCTTCACGTCATAAAAACGCGGGATGAGATTGATGATGGTGGTTTTGCCTGCCCCCGTCGGACCAACGATAGCAATCGTTTGTCCAGGCTCGGCGGTAAAAGACACATCTTCCAGTACGGGAACGCCTTCCACATACTCGGCATGCACGTGGTCAAACTCCACCCGCCCCTGAATGGTGGGCATCTCGATGGCATCGGGGGCATCCACCACATCGGGCTGGGTATCCAGTAAACCGAAGATACGCTCGGCGCCGGCAATGGCGCTCTGGATGTTCGCCCACAGGGTGGAAATTTGCTGAATGGGTTGATTGAAGCGTTGCACGTACCCCATGAAGGTAATCACCAGCCCCAGCGAAAGCGAAGTGCCAAAGAAGTCCTTCCCGTTAAGGATGTACACCCCGCCCACCACCGTCACCAGTGCCATGGCAAGGTAGCCCAGGGCTTCCAGCGTAGGCGAAAGCGCCGCCGTATAAGCAACCGCGCGGATGTTGGCATCGCGGTAACTGGCGCTGGACTCGCGGAAGGCTTGAATGTTCTGTTCCTCACGGCTGAACGCCTGCACCTCACGCACGCCTGAGATGCTCTCTTCCAGGTTGGCGCTCACCCGCCCAATTTCCTTGCGCGCCACGCGGAAAGCCTGCCGCGCCCGGCTGGAGAACCAGTTGGTCGCCAGAATCATGAACGGCACCATTGCCATCCCCACCAACGCATACGGCACCGATTTGTTCAGCATGGTGATGGCAACCCACACTAGCAAAACCAGTCCACTAGCAGTTTGAACCAGCGCAAAATTCAGCGCCTGTTGCAGAGTTTCCATGTCGTTGGTAATCCGGCTCATCAGGTTGCCGGCTTCGTTTTCGTTGAAAAACTTGAGCGAAAGGTTGTGTAGATGATCAAACACCCGTACCCGCAGGTCTTTCAGCACATGCTGACCCGCCCAGGACATCAGAAAAAACTGCAAACCGCCGATGATGGCGCCGCCAACAAACAACCCGGTAATAAGCAGAATCAGCCCGCCCAAGCCGCGCAGAATCTCTTCCTTCGTGCCACCGGGGTTTTTGGTGTACCAGCAGTTGTTCTGCCCGCTATCACTCAAGCGCGCCGTGCCGCCTGTCAGCGCGGCAGGCACCCCCGACTGGCTCTGCACCTGCTGAGCCAGTGCAGGAGCCAGGTAACAATCCACAATTTGCCCGGTCAGGTCGGGAGAAATGACTTGAACCCAGGCATTGGCAAGAATCATCACCAGCACCAGCAATAAAATCGCTGTATAGGGTTTAAATTCCCTGAAAAGCCGTCCCAGAGTCACGCTGGGATTCACGGGCTTACTGGTTTCCTGCGCCAGCATCCCCATCGGTCCGCCTGGTCCACGTCCCATTCCCATAAACTTTACCTTCCTTTCGTTACTCTGCCGCAGAAGCGCCGCTGAGCGCCGCAACCGCAGGAGCATCTTCGATGAGTTGCGAGTGGTAAATTTCGGCGTAAATCGGGCTTTCTTCCAGCAGATCTTCGTGCCTGCCGCGCGCCACAATTTTGCCTCGATCCAGCACCAGAATTTGATCGGCGTTGCGCACCGTGCTGATGCGCTGGGCAATGACGAAACTGGTGCGCCCTTCCATCAAACGATTGAGGGCTTGCTGAATCTGATACTCGGTCACTGTGTCCACACTGCTGGTCGAGTCGTCCAGGATGAGGATGCGCGGGTTGAGCAGTAAGGCGCGGGCAATGGCAATGCGTTGTTTCTGCCCGCCGCTCAGGGTAGTGCCACGTTCGCCCACGCGCGTCTCGTAGCCTTCCGGGAAACTCATGATGAAGTCATGCGCCAGCGCGGCTTTGGCGGCGGCTTCAATTTCTTCCTGAGTGGCTTCGGGCTTGCCAAAGGCAATATTCTCGCGAATCGTCCCCGTGAACAGGGTGGTATCCTGCAGAACAATGCCAATCTGCCGCCGCAGAGATTCGATGGTCACATCGCGCACATCGTAACCGTCAATTCGCACACTCCCCGAAGTGACATCATAAAAGCGCGGGATGAGGTTGATGATGGTGCTTTTGCCGCTCCCCGTAGCGCCCAGCAGGGCAATGGTCTGCCCCGGCTCGGCAATGAAACTGATTTCATCCAGCGCCGGCTCATTGCTTCCGAAATACCTGAAGGTCACATTGCGGAACTCCACCCGTCCCTGAATCGGTGGCAATTCAATGGCATCGGGCTTGTTTTTCACCTCGCTCTCGGCATCCAGAATTTCATAAATGCGGTTTGCCGAGGCGCTGGCTTGCGCCAGTTGATTGATGACGAAACCCAACTGTCCCAGCGGGAAGAACACGTAAAACAGGTACATGCTGAACTTCTGCCATTCGCCGATGGAGAGCGTGCCTTCGATGATTTGCCTGCCGCCGGCGTACTGAATCAGCGCCTGCCCGAGATTGGCAATCAGGAAGACAAAGGGGAACAGAAAACTGAAGGTGCGTGAGACTTTAATCTGCTGGCTCATCAGATCTTCAGCCGCCTGGTTGAAACGCTGTTTCTGCACAGGTTCCTGCACAAAGGCTTTAATGACCTTAATGCCTGCCAGGTTTTCCTGCAAAATGGTGTTCAGGCGGGAAAGTTTCTGCTGAACCTGCAGGAAAAGTGGCTGGGCAATGCGGCTAAAGATAAAGAACACTGCCATGGCAACGGGCAAAATGGGCAGAATGGTGAGCATCAGGCGGTAGTTGGTGGCAGAGAGAATAATGAGCGCCGCCACCAGCAACACCACTGCCTGCAAGGCAATCAGCAAGCCCTGCCCCAGGAAGAGACGTACCTTATCCACGTCATCGGTTGCTCGCACCATCAACTGCCCGGTCTGATTCTGGTCGTGGTAACTGAAAGACAGGCGCTGAATCTTCTCGAAGAGGCGGTTGCGCAGGTCAAAAGCAACGCCCTGCGAAACACGCTCGGCGTTATAGCCCTGCGAGAAGGCGAACAGCCCGCGCGCAATGGCAAACAGCACAATCAGCACTCCCGACCAGATGACCGCCTGGACGCCGCCGTCGCGGTAACGGGCAAACTGCTCCGCCGTCCAGCCCAATTTCTGAAGCGCCATGCTCTGAAAAGCGGCAGGGATTTCGGCAATCTTTTGCGCCATCAATCCATGGGTGATGGCATCAATGATGTTCTGCGTAATCTGTGGCACCATTAACATGGCGGCGGTGGAAATGAAGAGCGAAAAATACGCCAGAAAAGCCACCCCGCGATAGTTTTTGAGCAGAGAAAACGAGCGCGAAAGCCCTTTCATGCTCATGGGCGGCGTCCCCGCGCCGCCGGGAGAATGTGGTCTGCGCATGTTCATCGAAATCAATCCTCCATTAATGGTGATGAACCGTCGTCGCGTACGGCAACTTCCCCCTGCGGACAACGGTGCTCATGAATCGAATCAAAAAGTTTTGCCAGTAAAGCCACCAACTGCTGTTGTTCATCCACACTCAGCCCTGAAACCAGCGCGCGAATGAACACCAAACGCTCGGGGATGATGCGGTAAAGCGTCTGGCGGGCTTTGTCGGTCAATTTGATGCGAAAGAGGCGGCGATCTTCTTTATCCAGTTCACGGACGATCAAGCCCTGTTCTTCTAACCCGTTCAGCAGGGCGCTGATGGTGTTGCGGGTGACGTGCTGATTGTGGCTCAACTCCGAGGGGGTCAACCCCTGAGAATTGCCGCGTTCTTCCTCCCATAACAGACGAAAGAGCAAATTCACCCGCGGTCCGGAAAGTTCCAGATCATCCACATGAGTCTCTTCCAGGTCTTTGATGATGTGAAAGAGGATGCGGATAAAGGTGGCAATTTCCAGCCCACCCGTGGGATATTCGCTCTCGTCCACAGGCGAGTAGCGTCGGACGTATTCGCGCAAATAGGCAAGGATTTCCTGACTGGAGCGAGAGGGCATACAGACATCCCGTCAATTCATACAAGATAGAATAATACGATATCGAATAATACAGCGCGTCAGGAAGGATGTCAAGGGAAACGTCAAAAGTTAAGAAGGTGTATTTATGGGGAAATGCCGCGCAGGTAGAGCAGGTACATTCCACCGAGATACAGCACCGCCAGCGCCAGAGCATCGGCTTCGATGAACCAGATACGGCGGCGCAGGCGCGCCAGATTACCGATGAGCCCCATGCCGGTCATCAGCAAGCCCAGCATCCCTACCAGCAGAAAAGAAGGATCAATCACCGCCAGGAAACGCCCGGGAGTGTAAAAGACATCCGTCAGCCCCAGAGCGAACATATTGAACAGGTTACTGCCAAACAGGTTGCCAATGGCCATGTCGTAAGCCCCCAGGCGCATGGCTGCCAGCGTGGTGACCATCTCCGGCAGAGAAGTGACCGCCGCCACCAGCGTGGAGCCGACAAAAGTAGTACCCAGTCCGGTAACTTCGGCGATCTCGGCGCTAGCGCTGACCATGAAGGGGGTTACGTAAATCAGCGCCCCGGCGGCAATGCCAAAACCCAGCAGCGCCACAGCCAGGGAAGGCGTCCCTTCGGGAATTTCAATCTGGCCGGGCACATCCCCCACATTGCTGGCTTGAATCAGGTACATGGCGGCGAAATATGCCAGCATGATGAGCAGGCTATCCACCCCCACCCACCCAATCTTCAACGGCAGGTCAGCGATCATGAAAAACAGCACCAGCCCAATAGAAAAAATAGCCAGACTGCCAGAGAGGGCATGTTTCAAAGCCACCTTGCGCAGGACGCGTTCATTGCGTGCCAGCACATCCAGCACTGCCAGCAGGAACATGTTAAAGGTGTTTGAACCCAGCAGATTGCCTGCCGCCAGGTTGGGAAAGGCTTGCCGGACAGCACTCAAGGTGGTGAGCACTTCCGGGAGTGAAGTAGCCGCGGCAATCAAAATCGTCCCGATGAACAGTCCACCCAGACGGGTGCGCAGAGCAATGACATCGCCGTATTCGGCAAGTTTAATCGCCGCCAGCACGATGACAGCAGAGGTGATAACGAATTGTATCCACATCATGGCAATGTATCTTCTTCGGAAAGTCCATGGAAGGCTTCAATTTGCCAGGCGGCAAACACCCCCGTACTGGGCAAATCCAGGTCTCCGGTAATCTCTTCGCAGGCTTTCAGACAGGTCTGCACCTTCTCCAGAGAGGGCGCAATCCCATACAGGGTCACGTGCCCTTCCAGTTCCACACCTTCATCGAAAACGTAACGCATGGGCACGCGCTTCTTGCGCCGGTGAATCCCCGTGCTTTCGATAACGCTCAAGGGGAAAACCCCCGCATCATGCCAGGCTTGCAGGACTTCATCCAGCAGGTTGGGGTCATCCAGCACAAGAAGAATCATGTACATGTTCACCGTTGCCTTTCTGTACGGCAGGAACGCCTACCTGGCAAAGTATACAACAAAAAAGGACACAAAAACCCAAAAATGTCGTAAGATATAAGTGCGTTCTGAATATCTTCAGGACCGATGGAGGAGAAGGAGAACTCGTGCAGGAACTGGAACTGACCCAATCCGCACAAGCCCAGGCGCTCACGCTGGATTGGGAAAGCGTTTATACCGAACTGCTCCCGCGGGTGTACAACTACTTCCGTTACCGCGGGCTGGAGGATGAGGTTGCCGAAGATCTGACGGCGCAAACCTTTGAAAAAGCCTGGCGCAAGCGCGCCAGTTACCGCCATGACTTGGCTGCCTTCAGTACCTGGGTACTGCGCATTGCCCACAACGTCGCCATGGATTACCACCGCACCCACGGGCGGCAGGTCTCGCTGGAAGAGATGGAAGTGCATGGCGGGGAGGCTCATCCGGAAGAGTCCATGATGGCGCGCGACGAGATTTTGCGCCTGCGGCGTCTGCTGGCGCAACTGCCACCCCGCGAGCAGGAACTGGTGGCGTTAAAATACGGTTCAGGGTTGACCAACCGCACCATTGCGCAGATGACCGGCTTAAGTGAGAGCAATGTAGGCACCATCCTGCACCGGGTGGTCCAGATGTTAAGGGCACAATTGAAGGGCGAAGAATGAGCGACTGGTTCTTAAGGGCTTTCCGCAAAACTCCCCCGCGCGACTTCCGTCAGCAGTTATATGCCCATCTGGAGGCAGAAGAACGCCGTCTTGCCCTGCTGTGGCGCAGTACTGCCGCCGTCCTCTTAATCCTGATTGCCCTTTCACCCACCTTCCTCAATGCCCCGAGCCGGTCTGCTTTTGTCCCTTCCAGAACTTCCCCAAGCCAGGCAGAAAGCACCATCACTTCTACCGTGCCGGAATGGGAGCAAGAACTGCCTGCAGGATGGGTGTATTACCCCCCCGGCGAGATCGAAGCGTTTGGCCCAATGGATTACCGCGCTGAGCAAAAACGGCGGGCTTCTCCCCCAGAGACGCCCATGTTCATCGCCATGGTCATTCCCGGGGAGCGGCGCTGACTTCTTCCGCCAACCGCGGCATTTCCAGCAAAGACATTTCCACCAGCAAACGCATATTGGGATTGCTCTCCAGGCGCTGGAGATGTTCTTCCAGCCGCCGGGTGACGAAGGCGGCCCGCGCCAGCCCCACCTGCTCGGCAACCCGTTGGATTTGTTCGGCAAAATCCAGATGAGTAAGAGACAAACCGCTCCCGCTGGCGCAAATCATCACATCCCGCCAGAACGACAGCCACAGAGGGAGAGTTTGGAGCAGACGCTCACGTTCTTTGCCGCGCGAAGCGGTGAGCCGCTCGGCGTAAGCAAAGCGCTCGCGGCGCGGCGCGCCCAGCAGGTGTAACAGGTCTTCCAGAGTGCGCCTGCGCGCTTCCAGCAAGTCGGGCTGGGCGTGTAGATTGAGGGCATAGCCGGGACGTCCGCCGGAAAGGTGCGCCAGCCACTGCGCCTCTTCGGCAGGAACACCTCGCTTTATCAGCACCTGAGCGCAGGCTTCGGGCGCCAGCGGACGCAGGCGCAGCACCTCACAGCGCGAGACGATGGTGGGCAGAAGTTCCTCAGGCGAGGTGGCGGTGATGAGCAGAATGGCGCGCGCCGGGGGTTCTTCCAGCGTTTTCAGCAGAGCATTCTGGGCGCTGGCATTGGCTTCGTGAAAGCGCAACAGCAACGCCACACGGTAGGGCAATTCACGCGGCAGGAGGGCAAGCGTCTGCTGCAGTTCGCGGGCTTGATCCACCTTCAGCACCATGCCCTCCCCCTCAGACTGCACCACGCTCAAGTCCACATGGCTCATTTGCTCAATTTGACGGCATACCCGGCAGGTTCGGCAGGGTTCACCGGGAGCCAGCGGGGTGGGGCAATTCAGCGCCTGGGCAAAGCGCAGTGCCAGCGTGCGTTTGCCAATCCCCGCCGCGCCGCTGAAGAGATAGGCATGACGCACCTCACCGCGCTGGATATGCCCTTTGAGCAAATCCACCGCCCAATCATGTCCGGAAATCTCCCAGGTCATCGAGATGTATTGTATCACGATAGGGAAAGGGTAGAAGCAAGCGGCAAAAGCGCTTTTGCTCGCGCTCCACCCGCTCCATCCTTGACTCTCCCTATGAGGAGTTGTACAATCCTTTTCAACAAAACACCCCCTCAGGTGCCCTGCTCCCGGATGGGCGGGCATAATGGCGAAGCCGGTGCAAGTCCGGCACTGTCGCGCAACTGTGATCCACACGCCGGTGTGGTCAGTCAGGTCGACCGCCTGAGGTGGCGTTTCTCACACTCTCGCGGAAAGGAGGTGGGAAGCGGTATGAAACGACAAGATACCGGCTGACCCCTCCCTGTCCTCCGTGACAGGGAGTTTGCTTTAACCGGCATCTGCGCCGGGTGCGGAGAACATCAACCGTTTTGAGATTCACACAGGAAAATACAGGTCAGACGATGAAACGCTTTCAATCTCTCTTGCTTGTCCTTGCTCTCTTTCTGGTAAGCCTTTCTGCCTGCGCACCGGCGGCTACCCCCACCCCAACACCGACGCTTGCGCCTACAGCAACTGCGGTAGCCACCGCCACGATTGCACCGACACCGACCTTTACCGTCACTGTTGCTCCCACCATCGAAGTACCCGATGGGATGGGCGGCACGCTGACACTGGAAGCCCCCGCACAAAAGATTATCTCGCTGGCGCCCTCCAACACCGAACTGCTTTTTGCCGTGGGCGCCGGTTCTCAGGTCATCGCCCGTGAGGAATTTTCCAACTACCCACAGGAAGCCCAGGCTTTGCCCAGCGTGGGCGGCTCCATGGGCAAATACGACACCGAAAAAATGGTCTCCCTCCAACCCGATCTGGTGCTGGCATCCCCCCTCACCGCGCCGGAAACCCTGCAAGCCCTGAAGGACCTGGGTTTCACCCTGGTTGTCGTCCCCAACCCCATCACTTTAGAAGATATGTATGCCAACATCGAACTGGTGGGCAAAATCACCGGGCATGAAAATGAAGCGCAGGAACTGGTTGCCAGCCTGAAAGACCGCCAGCAGAAGATTCTGGCGGTGGTTGCCAAAGCCTCCAGCAAACCCAAGGTATTCTACGAACTGGATGCCAGTCAGGACCCCGCCAAGCCCTGGACCAGCGGTCCCGGCACCTTCATTGACCAGTTAATCACCCTGGCGGGTGGGGTCAACGTGGGCGCCAGTCTGCAGGGCGAATGGGCACAAATCAGCCTGGAGGAACTGCTCGTCCAGAATCCCGACGTCATCCTTCTGGGCGATGCCAACTGGGGCGTAACCCCCGAAAGTGTGGCTCAGCGAACCGGCTGGGAGAAACTGGACGCGGTGAAGAACGGCAAAGTCTTCCCCATCAACGACGACCTCATCAGCCGCCCGGGTCCACGCCAGATTGACGGGCTGGCGGAACTGGTGCGCCTTCTGCACCCCGAACTGGCAAGCCAGGTGCCGTAAAGGAAATTTTTGAATGAAACACACGGCTCGCCCGCTCCTTTTCTCCATACCCCCTCTGTTTCTCTCACTCCTCCTATCGGTTGCGGTGGGCAGTGTGTTCATTCCCCCCGCCACCCTCTTCCACCTGCTGGGAGTGCGGTTGGCGGGGGGCACCATCCCGGCAGAATGGCAATCCTTTGCCGTGATTGTCTTCGACCTGCGCCTGCCGCGCACCGCGCTGATGCTGCTGACAGGCGCGGCGCTGGGCGGGAGCGGCGCCGCCTTTCAGGGCTTGTTCCGCAACCCGCTGGCAGACCCGTACCTGATTGGGGTGGCTTCGGGGGCTGGATTGGGTGCCGTGCTCACCCTCACCGGCGGATTGCCGCGCAGCCTTGCCGGATACTTCACCGTGCCGGTTGCCGCCTTCATCGGCGCGCTGATCACTGTAGCGGTGGTGTATTCGCTGGCGCGGGTGGGGCGCACCGTCCCCACCACCCATTTGATTCTGGCGGGGGTGGCGGTGAGTTCCTTCACCAGCGCGCTGACCTCGTTCCTCATGCTCACCTCGACCGGCGAACTGCGCCGCGCGCTGGTGTGGCTCTTGGGCGGGGCATCCATTGGCGGGTGGCGTCCGGTGCTGGGAGCACTGCCTTATATCGTGGTTGGGCTGGGGGTGTTGTGCCTCAGCGGGCATGCCCTCAACGTCTTTCAATTTGGCGAGGAACAGGCGCGGCAGTTGGGCTTGCCGGTGGAGCGGGTGCGTCTCATCATCGTTGCCGCGGCATCACTGGCAACCGCCGCAGCGGTTGCCTATGCCGGCATTATCGGCTTTGTGGGGCTGATTGTCCCGCATCTGATGCGCTTCTTCTTTGGCGCCGATTACCGGCATGTGATTCCCCTTTCAGTACTGGGCGGGGCTACCCTGCTTCTGCTTGCCGATGTGCTGGCGCGGGTGGTCATGGCACCGCAGGAACTGCCGGTGGGAATGATTACCGCGCTGAGCGGTGCGCCGTTCTTCCTCTGGGTGCTTCAGCGCACCCGCCAGCAGGTTTATTAAACGGAGGGCGTTATGGACACGTCCATGATTCAGGTGCAAAACCTCTCGGTAGAACTGGGCAATCAACCCATCCTGCGCGAGGTAACCTTCTCGGTCCAGCGCGGGGAGATTCTTGGCATTCTCGGTCCCAACGGTGCGGGCAAGACGACCCTGATTCGCGCGCTGAGCGGCATCCTGCCGCCTGCCGCCGGTCAGGTGCAGGTGCTGGGACGGGCTGTCCACCGCCTTACGGAGAGTCAGCGCGCCCGCCTGATTGCCGTGGTGCCGCAAGCCCGTCATCTGCCGCCTGCCTTCACCGGCAGGGAGGTGGTGCAGTTGGGGCGTACCCCCTACCTGAACTGGCTGGGCAATCTCTCGGCGCACGACCATGCCTGCGTTCAGCGCGCACTGGAACGCGCCAGCGCCCTCGAACTGGCAGATCGGCTGGTGGGCGAACTTTCCGGCGGGGAGCAACAGCGCCTTCTGCTGGCGCGCGCCCTGGCGCAGGAAACCCCCATCCTGCTGATGGATGAACCCACCACGCACCTCGATTTACACTATCAAATCAGCCTGCTGGAGACGGTGCGTCATCTGGTGGATGAAGAAGGGATGACGGTGGTGATGGCGCTCCACGACCTCAACCTGATTGGGCGTTACGCCGACCGCCTGGGCTTGCTGGTCGAGGGACGGCTTATCGCCCTGGGCACGCCGGAGGAAATTCTCACCCCCGACCTGCTCAGCCCGGTGTACCGCGTGCCGCTCCAGCGCCTCTCTTCAGGCGATGGCGGCAGACCCATTATCCTGCCCACGGTGTTATAACCGGGGAAGGTCCATCGCCCTCTGGAATTCCTGGAAAAAAGAGGAAAACTACCGCTCAGGGCGGGCGATTCTGGCAATCACCACCCCCTCGACCTGATGGGGCTGTACCGCGCCGAAGGTGCGGCTGTCCACCGAGTCGATGTCCGTGCCGCGGACGATGAGACTGCCGTTGGGCAAAATCTGCGCCACCCGCTTGATCAGCCTGCCGTAGGCAGGATGGGTGAACACCACAATCTCACCCGTGCGCGGCGGGCGAAACCACAAAGGCAGGCGCGAAGCCAGCACAAAGTCCCCATCTTTCAGCAGAGGGGCAAGGCTGGCTCCGCGCACCCGCAGAAACTTAAGAATCACAGCACCGGATAGACAATTTCCTCTTCCGGCTTGTAGGGGGCTTTGACCCGCTTGGTAGGAATGCCCTTAATCTCCCAGAAGATTTCGGCAAAGCGGTTGACCAGCGCCAGCAGTTCCAGCCCGGCTTCGCGGCTGGCGCTCTGACGGGCTTTGGAGCCTGCCTGCATGATCTTGTGGAAGAGGGTGGGCAGTTCGGGGTATTTCTCCACATGCTCTTTCTTGATGAAATCGCCGAAGATGACGCGAATCTCGCGTTTGCACAGTTCGGCATGTTCCTCTTTGATGAGGATGTAGCGGGTCAGCGAATTGTGGAAGGTCATGGTTTCTTTGATCTCGCCCTTGACCAGGTCTTCCATCAGGTCCACCATGCGAATCACAGTGAGCGCCGCCATCTGCGCCAGATGAGGGTCGTAAATCCCGCAGGGGATATCGCAATGCGCGCGGGCTTCGTCCAGCCCAAAGGTCTCGTCCCATTGGTTAAGCAGTTGATACAGCATCTTTCCCTCCCTGAGAAAGCAGTTTCAATATTCATAATAGGAAAGGAAAGGGGGAATGTCAAGCCGAAGCGGGCAGGGAATTGAAGGTGAGGCGTCCCTGTAAATTTCCCTGCGGGAAAAGTTGACGGGAAACGCTAATTTTGGTATGATGAAAGTGCCCGTTGTTCAAACGGGTGATCTATATCTATTTGTTGAAGGACGGAGAGAAGCCTATCAGTACCCAAACCTTTCGTGTCAATGAGATGATCCGGGTCCCTGAAGTGCGCCTGATTGGACCCGGGGGCGAGAACCTTGGGGTTGTGCCTATTCAGGAAGCCCTGCGCATCGCCCGCGACGCTGAACTGGATCTGGTCGAAGTGGCGCCCGGCGCCACCCCACCCGTTTGCCGGGTGATGGATTTCGGAAAATTCCTCTACGAACGCGCCAAAAAGGAACGCGAAGCCAAGAAGGCACAGACGCGCATCGAAGTGAAAGAGATTCGTCTGCGCCCCAAGACCAACGAGCATCACCGCGGATTCAAGACCCGCGATGCCCGCCGCTGGTTGCTGGAAGGCAACAAGGTCAAGGTCACCGTGCGCTTCCGCGGTCGGGAAATTACCTACCCCGAACTGGCGCTGGAAGACCTGCGTGAAATTGCCGAGGAACTTTCCGATATCGCCACCATCGAGCAGGCGCCGGTGCTGGAGGGCAAGGTGATGACCATGGTGCTCTCGCCTGCCAAACCGGGCAAGAAAAAGGGAGAGAGCCAGCCCAAAGCCGCGTCTTCGACGTCCGAAACGCCTGCCGCTGAGCCTCAACAGCAATCCTGATCTCCGGCAAGCCGTTCCGACGCTGGCGGTTCATCCCTGAGGATGAGCCGTGATTGAATGTGCATCAGCATCATGCCGTAGAGTTCTCTGCGGCATGTTTGTTTTTCCCTACCAGCGCAATTGCACACCCTGAGCCTGCCGAAGGGTGCACGGGTGTACATTTTCCTTAACCCGCTCAGGAAACACACAACGCCCTTTCATCCCGGCACACACCTTTCTTTATGAGTACCTTCCTGTATTTCAACGAAGAAAAGCAGGGGATAATTGACATTCCCCCAAAAAATTTGTAGACTGGAATTGTTTCCCCAATTTATCTTTTTTTCGGAGGAGAATAGTATGAAGCGGGTTTTGTTTGTTGTTTTGCTGTTGGCGTTGGTGCTGGCGGCTTGCACCCCAGCCACGCCCACCCAGCCTGCCAAGACCTACAAACTGGCGGCAATCTTCCCAGGGGTGATTAACGACTCGGACTACAACACTCTGGGCTACATGGGCGCAGAAGCGGTCAAGAAAGATCTCGGCATCGAGATGGCATATTCCGAAACCGTGGCTGTCCCCGACATTGACCGCGTGATGCGCGAGTACATTGACCAGGGCTACAACATCATCTGGACGCATGGCGGACAGTACGTCAACCAGACCATTGAACTCGCCAAGCAGTTCCCGGATGTGGTCTTCATCGCCGAAGGTGACGCCAAACCGGCGGAGATGCCCGCCAACGTCTGGTTCATCGACCGCAATTTCCACATCGGCTTCTACGGTGTGGGCGCGCTGGCGGCGCGCATCACCCAAACCGGCAAAATCGGCTACATCGGCGGGCTGACCCTGCCCTTCTCGTACGCCGAGGTGCATGCCATGCAGCAAGCCATCAAAGATTCGGGCAAGAACGTGGAACTGAAAGCCGTCTGGGCGGGCGATTTCAACGATCCCACCAAAGCCCGCCAGGTAGCCGATACCATGATTGCCGAAGGCTATGACGTGCTGGTCGGCTCACTCAACAACGGTATGCTGGGCGTCTTCGAAGCCGCCAAAGCCACCACCGACAAGAAGATTCTGGTCACCGCCAAGTACACCGATAAGACCAGCATCGCTCCCGACAATTACGTCACTTCCCTGCTGTACGACTTCGTCAAACCGATGAAAGACATTGTCGGTAAGATTCAGGCTGGGGAGAAGGGCGGTTACTACCCGCTGGGCTTCGACACCGGCGTTTCGCTCCAGACCCCCTTCAAGAACGTTGACCCGGCTGTCGAAGAAGAGATGAAAGCCGTCATCAACGATCTGGTATCGGGCAAGATTCAGGTGGTGAAAGACACCAGCGAAATCAAATAGGTGTTATCGTGACAATGAAGGCTCCCTGATCGTTGGGGAGCCTTCATGCCATTTTTATCGAGTCTCACGAGAAAGAACGCATGAACGCACCCATCCTTTTACACATGCGGGGAGTCTCCAAGGCGTTTGGCAGTACTCAGGCATTGCAGGATGTTTCTTTTGAACTGCGCCAGCGGGAAATTCATGGTTTGCTGGGTGGCAACGGCGCCGGCAAAACCACGCTGATGAACATCCTCTTTGGCTTGTACCGTGCCGATGCCGGGGAGATTTTCCTCAACGACCAACCCATTCACATCAGCGGTCCAAAAGATGCCATTACCCACCGCATCAACATGGTGCATCAGCACTTCTTACAGGTGGGGTCGTTTACCGTGCTGGAGAACATCCTCATCGGCGCGCCGCGGAAGAACCGCTGGAACAACCGCTACGACGCTGAGATTCAAAAAATCCGAACTTTGCAGGAACGCTTTGGGCTTGAGGTGCCGCTGGATGCGCTCATCGAAGACCTGCCCATGGGCATGCGCCAGAAGGTGGAAATCCTTAAAGCCCTCTACCGCGGCGTGCAGGTGCTGATTCTGGATGAACCCACCACCAACCTGACGCCGCAGGAAGTGGATGCCCTCTTCCAATCTTTGCGGGTGATGGTGCAGGAAGGTTTGAGCGTGGTCTTCATCACCCACAAACTGCGCGAGGTGATGAGCGTATGCGACCGCATCACCGTCCTGCGCAATGGCAGGAATATCCTCACCCTGGACCGCAAAGAGGCTTCCGAAGAAGCCTTCGTGCGCGCCATGGTGGGCGAAAGCATGGACATGAGCCGCAGTGTCATCTTTGCCCATGCCGGGCAGGATTTGCCCGCTCCCGCGCCCGTTCCTCTTCTGCGCCTGGAAGGCATCACTACCGCGCCAGATGAGGGCAGTGTGGCGCTGAAAAACGTGTCCTTTGAGGTGCGCGAGGGCGAAATCTTTGGCATCGCCGGGGTGGCAGGCAACGGTCAGCGCGAACTGGCGGAAGTAGTCATGGGGCTTTTGCCGGTCCAGGCAGGGCAAATCCTCCTGCGACATCAGGCACTGCCGCACCCCGATTCACGGCGGGGCTTGAAAGGCGATTTTGCCTACATTCCCGAAGACCGCCTGCACGATGGCTTCCTGCCGCGCGCAACGGTGGCGCACAACCTGATTCTGGGCTTACACCGCCGTCCGCCCTACAGCAACGGCAGGGTGATTGACTGGAAAACCGTACATGCCCGTGCGCTGGACTTAATCGCGCAGTACAACATCAAAGCCTCGGGTCCGGAAGATATGGGCGGCAACCTGTCGGGCGGCAACATCCAGCGGGTGATGGTGGCGCGCGCCTTCTCCGCCGCCGCGCCGGTGCTGGTGGCGCACAACCCCACCCGCGGGCTGGACATTCCCTCAATGGATCTGGTGTACCAGAGACTGCTGGAGCGCAAACGTCAGGGACAAGCCACCCTGCTCATCTCCGAAGACCTGGACGAACTGATGCTGATGAGCGACCGCATCGGCGTGCTGTACAAAGGCGAACTGCTGGGCATTGTGGAACGCCCGGCGTTCGAGAAATACACCATTGGACAGATGATGAGCGGCATCCGCCCGCAGGCATGAAGGAAGGGAAACAATGAAGAAATCAAACGGTCTTCTCAAGATTGCCCGCGCGGTGCTTCCCTACCTGCTGGCTGTAGTGGCGGCATTCGCCGCGGCGGGCGTTTTTATCGCTCTGATGGGCTTTGATGTGTTCAAAGCCTACGGCACCATCCTGTTCACCTCGTTCCGCACCCCCAACGGATTTGTGCAAACCCTGCTTAAATTCGTCCCGCTGGTCCTGCAGGCGCTGGCGTTCACCATCCCGCTGACGGCGGGCAAGTTCAACATCGGCGGCGAGGGGCAACTGCTGGTGGGCGCAACTGCGGCAACGGTAGCGGGCATCGTCTTTGCCCAACTGCCGCCAATTCTGCTCGTCCCGCTGGTTTTGCTGGCGGGAGTGCTGGGCGGCGCATTGTGGGGCTTGATTCCCGGGTGGCTGTTGTACCGCTTCGGCATCAACGAAATCCTCACCACCGTTCTGCTCAACTTTGTCTCGTTCAACCTGGTCAATTACGTCTGCACCGGTCCCCTGCGCGACCCGGCGGCGGGGCATCCCACCACCATCGCCATCGGACAAAACGGCTGGCTCCCCATGCTGATCAACAATCCACCCCTGCATTCGGGGATTTTGCTGGCAATTCTGGTGGTGGCGGTGGTGTACTACGCCATCACCCGCACGGTGAGCGGCTACGAACTGGTAGCCACCGGCGCAAACCCGCGCGCGGCGGGCGTGTTCGGCATCAACACCCGCTGGATGTTCATCGCCTCGCTGGTGATTGCCGGCGGCGTGGGCGGGCTTTCGGGCGCGCTGGAAGTCGCCGGCGTTCAGCACCGCCTCATCGAGGGCATGCAACACAACTTCCTGGTGCTGGGATTGATCATCGGCTTGATTGCCAAGGGCAACAACCTGGCAGTGCCGTTTGTGGCGTTCTTCATCTCCGTGCTGGAAGTGGGCGCCAGCGCCATGCAGAGGACGCTGATGATTCCGGTGGAGATGGTCTTCATCGTTGAAGCCCTGATTCTGGTCTTCGTCCTGCTTTCCGATCTGGTACAAAAGAGGGTCTCATGAACGAGTTCTGGCTGACCATCATTTCCTATGCGAAACTGATTTTGCTGACCATTGTGCCATTCGTGCTGGCAGGACAGGGAACCATGCTGGGCGGACGCACGGGGATTTTCAACGTGGCGCAGGAAGGCATCATGCTGGTTGGAGCGTCGGTGGGCTTTCTGGTGAGTTTTCTCACCGGCAGTAATGCCCTGGGCATGCTCGCCGCCATGCTGGCGGGCGGGCTTTTCGGGCTGGCACTGGCGTACTTCACCACCCACCTGCGCATGGATCAGTTCGTCATCGGGCTGGCGCTGTTCTTCATCGGCGTGGGGCTTTCCACCCTGCTTCCCAAAATCATCATCGGCGTCACCCTGACGCCGCCGCTCATCCCCACCTTGAAAGACATCCCCATTCCGGGGCTGAGCCAGATTCCGGTCATCGGCGAGATCTTCTTCAAGCAAAATGTGCTGGTGTACTTCTCCATCCTGCTTTCGATTGGGTTGTGGTGGTACCTGTACCGCACGCAGGCGGGCATGGAACTGCGCGCGGTGGGCGAAAACCCGCAAGCCGCCGACAGTCTGGGGGTGAACGTCCCGCGGGCGCGCTACTGGACAGCCATCCTGGGCGGAATGCTCATGGGGCTGGCAGGCGCTTACCTGCCCATGGTGTACACCGGCACCTTCACCGAGAACATGGTCAAGGGGCGCGGCTGGCTGGCTATCGCACTGACGTTCTTCGGCGGATGGAAGCCCGACACCATCCTGTACGGGGCGCTGTTCTTTGCCCTCATCGAGGTGCTGGCGTACCGCGTGCAGGTGCTGGGTACGGCGATCCCCTACCAGTTCCTGCTGATGCTCCCGTACCTGGCGACCATTCTGGTAATGATGTTCTCGTTCCGCAAGGCGCGCGTGCCTGCCTTCCTCGGGCAGAACTACGACCGCGAAAAGCGGGCATTGTAAAAACAATCAACGGGAGCGGATAACCGCTCCCGTTGTGGTTTTAAAACCGCCTGCGCAAGAAAGATTACGCCTTTTGGGCTTCGACCGCCGTTGCCGATTCCTGCGGCAGAGGGGTGGTAGCGCGCAGGAAGCCTGCAAAGAGCAGAACCGCGCCCAGAAATTCGCTGATGTACAGCGCACCGGGAACGCCCATGCGGCTGAACGAACCGCCAAAGGCGGGCAGAAGCGCGCCCACGGCAATCAGCACGTTGCCGATGGTGCGGTGCAACAGCACGCGCTTGCGCCAGAAGAGAAACGCCGAGTATCCCGCGCCGCCCACCAGCGCCAGCGTGCCATACAGGTTGAAGATGGGCGTCAGCGTGCGCACCCCGGCGGTGATGATGGCTTTGCCGCTCAACTCACTGCCGGTATGCAGACCACCGGTCATCAGACTGGGGTCGAGTTGCGCGCCAAAGACGCGCACCGCGCCGAAGAGCGAACCCAGCGCCAGCAGAATCATCAGCGCATGGGCGATACCGCGGCGGCGCACCAGCAGATAGACCGTTCCCTGCCCCAGCCAGGCGGCTACCAGCATCGCACCGAACAGATACCACAGGCGGAAAATCAGCGGATTCCAGCCAAACGCGCCGTAAAAGCCTTCGCAGAACCCGCCGATGCCGTAGAACACCATGCCAATGCCCCACAACAGCAAGTGCGCCCCGCCTTTTTGGGCAAAGCGCCGCAGGACAAGCGCGGCAAAGACAAAACTGACCGCACTGGAAAGGAACGGCAAGACCGTGTTAAAGAAGGTCATAAACGCATCCTCCGATGAAACAGCATGATGAGATTACTTCAGCCAGCCCAGCAGAACGGCAAGACTGATGAGAATCAGTGCCAGCACTGCCAGACCTACCAGCGCAAGAATGAAAGGAATAGATTTTTCCCAAAATGGGGGATACGGACGGCGTGGAGAAGGGCGTTGAGTGGACGATGACATGAATGGTTCTCCCGGGTTGATTATGTCATGCAAAAATTAATCCAACATGAAATTCAGACCCAATTCAGCAAATTTATTCACTCAGCAAAACGCGCAGATAGCCTTCCGCCATGGTTTCCAGGTCAAACAGACGTTCGGCACGGGCGCGGGCGCGGCGGCGCGGGGCTTCTCCCTCTATCAGCAATTGTCGGACGAATTCCGCCAGCGCATCGCGGGAGAGAGGCGTTTGCAGTTTCCACACATCGCTCCCCCAGGGCGCCAGCACACCGCCATCCCCGCCCACCAGTTCCGGCAGTCCGCCTTCGGCAAAGCCCGCCACCGGCAGACCACATGCCAGGGCTTCGATGACGGCATTCGGGCAGGGCGGGTTGAGTTCCGCCGAGAAGAGAAGATGCGCCGAACGATCCAGCGCGGGGATGTCGCGGCGCGGCACAATGCCCAGCCAGCGCACCTTCCCCGGCAGTAGTTCTTCGGCACGGCGGCGCAGTTCTTCCGCCACATCGCCCGCCACCCACAATTCGGCGGGTTTGCCCTGCCAGCCGTCCAGTTGACGGGCGAGGACCAGCGCATTTTCCAGTCCCAGCCAGTTGCCGCGGTGCAGATGCCCTTCCACCACCAGCAGACGCCAGCGGTCGGCGGGCGGGTGTTCCACACCCTGCGGGGAGTATTCCTGCAAATCCACCGCGTTGTAAATCACTTCGGCAGAATGCTCCACCCGTCCATAGACGCGCTCCCACCAGCGGCGGGAAAACTCAGATTGATACACGACAGCATCGGCAAGGAAACGGCGGATGTACGCCAGCAGAGCATTGTTCAGTTCCGAGCGCAGAAAGTGGCGCACGCCGGTAAAACGCCGCCGGTGAAGCCAGTTCATCCCGTCCAGGCGCTGAACGATGCGCACGCCGCGGCGGCGCGCCCGCCACAACGCGGGCAGGTCGCGTGTCCCGGCGATGACCAGGATCGCCCGGCAGGCAGACTCATCGGGGTTTTGATGCACCTGCCAGCCGCGCCGTATCAGTGCCGCGCTCAGCCGTCCGCGGAAGGATGCCGGTCCGCCCAGCCCTTCCAGGCGGGGGAGCAGGCACAAGGAAGCGGACGCCGCAACTGGCTGGCTCATACCTCAGGCAGGGGAAGCGCTTTGACTGGCTTTCAGCAAGGCTTCTACAATGCGCTCGGCGGCGTGTCCATCGCCAAAGGGATTGGCGGCTTGCGCCATGGCGCGGTAGGCTTGCTCATCTTCCAGCAACAGACGGGCTTCGCGCAGGATGCGCTGGGGATCGGTGCCTACCAGTTTCAGCACACCTGCCTCCACCCCTTCGGGGCGCTCGGTGACCTCGCGCAAAACCAGGGTGGGCTTGCCCAGGCTGGTGGCTTCTTCCTGAATCCCGCCCGAATCCGTCAGCACCAGGTGGGCTTTCTGCATCAGATGTGCCATGGGCAGGTAGTCCAGCGGCGGCGTCAGGGTGATGTTGGGGATACCTGAAAGCAGGCGGTACACCGGTTCCTGCACGTTGGGGTTAAGATGCACGGCGTAGAGCAGTGCCAGGCGGTCGGCATATTCCTCTGCCAGCGCGCGCAGGGCATGGCAGATATCCTCAAGAGGCTTGCCGAAGTTCTCCCGCCGGTGGGCGGTGATGAGCACCAGTTGCCGCCCGCCGGGACGCACGTCCATGCGCGCCAGCAGGTCTTCGGCTTCCTGCGGCATGGGCTGGGCAGTAATCCAGCGCAGGGCGTCAATCGCCGGGTTGCCGGTAACCACAATGCTCTGCGGGGGGACGTTCTCCGCCAGCAGGTTGCGGCGGGCGTGTTCGGTGGGGGCAAAGTGCAGGTCTGCCACCACGCCGGCGATGCGCCGGTTGATTTCTTCCGGGAAGGGCTGGTAGCGGTCGTTGGTGCGCAAACCGGCTTCCACATGCCCTACGCGGATGCGGTGGTAGAACGCCAGCAGTGCCGCCGCCATTACCGTGGTGGTATCGCCCTGCACCAGCACCCAGTCGGGCTGTACCTCGCGCAGGACCGGGTCCAGGTGGGTGAAGATATCGGCGGTCAACTGCGCCAGGCTCTGGTTGGGCTTCATCAGGTTCAGGTCGATATCAGGCTGGATGTTGAACACTTCCAGCACCTGATCGAGCATCTGGCGGTGCTGAGCGGTGACGCACACCTTTGACTCGATGCCGGGGGTCTGCGCCAGCAGACGCACAATCGGCGCCATCTTGACCGCCTCGGGGCGGGTGCCGAAAATCGAAAGCACGCGAATCATACGCCTATCCCACCTCTTTGCGGTCACCCAAACGGTAGTAATGGAAGCCGTTGAAGCGCCAGCGCTCCGGCTCCCAGCCGTTGACGCAGTCCACCACAATGCGCGCGGCAGTCAACTGCGCCACCTCAACGGGGTCGAGATTGCGCAGGACGGTGTGTCCCACCAGCAAAAGCAGGACATCGGCTTCGTCGAGAATCTCGCCCAGAGTCGGCACGGTTTCCACGCCTTCAATGACCGCATCGGGCTTGAAGGGTTCGTAAGCGCGCACCTGCGCGCCTGCCTGGCTCAGCAAATGGCAAACCTCAATGGCGGGGCTTTCGCGCAGGTCGTCCACATCGGCTTTATACGCCAGTCCCAAGGCGGCAACGCGCAATCCTTCCAGCAAACCGGCCGCCTGACGCACGCGCTCCACCACAAAGTGCGGCTGGCTGTCGTTGACCTCGCGGGCAGTGCGGATGAGGGTTGCCAGGTCGGGAGCGGCTTCCACCAGGAACCACGGATCGACCGAGATGCAGTGTCCGCCCACGCCGGGACCGGGGTTAAGGATGCGCACCCGCGGATGGCGGTTTGCCAGCGCAATGGCTTCCCAGACGTTGATGCCAAAGCGCTCGGCAAGGCGGGCAAACTCGTTGGCGATGGCGATGTTGACATCGCGGTAGGTGTTTTCCATCAGTTTGACCATCTCGGCGGTGGTAGCGTCGGTGAGGATAATCTCTCCGCGCACGAAGACGCCGTACAGGTCGCGCCCGGCTTCGGCAGAAGCGGAATCAATGCCGCCGATGACGCGGGTATTCTCGATAAGTTCGCGCAGAATCTGCCCGGGCAATACCCGCTCCGGCGAGTACGCCAGGTAAAAATCCTGCCCGGCTTTCAAACCGGAGCGTTCAAGGATGGGACGCACCACATCCTCGGTGGTGCGCGGCGGCGAGGTCGATTCCAGCACCACCAGCGCGCCGCGCCGTAAGACCGGCACAATGGCTTCGGCGGCGGCAATTACGAACGACAAATCGGCTTTCTTGCCTTCTTTGAAAGGCGTAGGTACGGCGATAATGTAGGCATCGGCTTCCACGGGCTGAGGGCTGACCGCCAGATTGCCCGACTTCACCGCCGCCTGCACCAGCGTGCGCAATCCGGGTTCGTAGATGTGCGTCTCGCCGTTCTGCAAACTGTTCAGAACGGCGGGGTTGACATCCACGCCGGTGACGCGCAAGCCGTGCGTGGCAAAGGTGCTGGCGGTGGGCAAGCCGATGTATCCCAATCCCAAAACACAAATGTGTTGAAAACGCATGTGCATCTCCCAGAATCGTACTGACTGACGATTATCCCACGATTCGGGCGATGCGGACAGGGGATTTTTTTTGGCAGGGGCGCAAAGAAAGGGCGCACCCCTTGGCAGATGCGGGGTGCGCCCTTCTTCTCACATGTTTGCGCTATACATCGCTCAGGCGGGCGGCGCGCAGGGTGTTCTGCAAAAGCATGGCAATCGTCATTGGGCCAACCCCGCCGGGTACCGGTGTCAGCCAGCCCGCCACGTCTTTGACCTCGTCGAATGCCACATCACCTACCAGACGGTAGCCGCGCGGCTGAGTGGCATCTTCCACGCGGTTGATGCCCACATCAATCACTACCGCGCCGGGCTTGACCCAGTCGACGCGCACCATCTCAGCGCGTCCCACCGCAGCAACCAGCACGTCGGCACTGCGACAGACTTCTTTGAGGTTGCGGGTGCGCGAGTGACAGATGGTCACGGTAGCATTGGCGCGCACCAGCAAAAGCGCCACCGGCATCCCCACAATGTTGGAGCGCCCCAGCACCACGGCGTTGGCGCCGTTAAGGTCGGGCAGGACGGACTCAATCAGCACCATGCAGCCGGCGGGGGTACAGGGGACGAAGAGCGGTTCGCGCCCCTTCTGCGCCAGCCGTCCGATGTTGATGGGGTGAAAACCATCCACATCCTTCTCGATGCTGATGGCTCCCAGCACCTTCTCTTCGTCCAGTCCGGAAGGCAGGGGCAACTGCACCAGAATGCCGTTGACGGCAGGATCGTCGTTCAGGCGCTTGACCAGGTCCATCACTTCCTGCTGGGAGGCGGTAGCAGGCAGTTCATAGCCCATGGAGCGGATGCCCACCTGCTGGCAGGCTTTGTGCTTGGATTTAACGTACACCTGCGAGGCGGGGTTATCGCCCACCAGCACGGTGGCAAGTCCCGGGGCGGGTTTGCCCTCGGCAAGGCGTTGAGCAACTTCCTGTGCAATCTGCTGGCGGATTTTTTCCGCCATCGCGGCGCCATCCAGAATCTGTGCGGGCATATTGTGTTCCTCTTTTTTGGCTGAAAGTGTATTTGAGGTCATTATACTGCCATTTCTGCGGTTCATTCCGGAGAATCGGCAACGCTGGGAAATATCTCTTATTGACAGACGGGATGGGGAGTATATAATACTATTTGGATTTCTGTTATATGTTTAGTAAAAAATTGGAGGAAAAATTCATGCATACAGAATCCGGCGTCACTCCCTATGCGGAGATTCCCTGCTGCCCTGACCTCAAAACGTCGCCTACGTGCGATGTGCTGGACTTTCGCCGTCATCTGGTCTTTCCTACCAGTGTACGAACCGAACAGGGACAAATAGTGCGCGTGGAGGTGATCTTCCACGTGCGCTTTACCCGTTGTTCCGGTCCGCTGGCACTGGGAGATATTGTGTACTCCACCACCCTGTTGCCCGGCGAGAAGGTGCGCCTTGCCACCACTGACCGGCGGAGCCGTTTCAGTTTTGACAGTGAAAGCAAACTGAGTTACCGCAGTGAGCAAATTTCCGAAGAGCAGTACCGTCTGCGCTCCCTGCGGGCGTTCATGTCCGATCAAAATGTGGAAGACCGCGGCGGAGAGAACTTCCAGGAAGAAGGCAAGTGGGACTTCCACGGCGATGCCAGCGGCTCGCTGGGCTTTTTCTCGGTAAATGCCGATACCAACGCCAAAGGCTCGCACAGCGCCTCATCCTCGCGCGATTACCTGCGCGAATTTCGCGCTCACGCCGAGATGTCCGATAACCTCTCGGTGGAAGCCACCCGCCGGGCGCACTCCCTCTCCATCGGCGAGGTCTCCAGCCGCACCCATGTGCAGGGCGAGTCGGAAGACCACTTCGAGTCGGCATCCCGCGAGTTCAGCAACCCCAACAAGTGCCACGCCGTGACTTTCCTGTTCTACCGCATCAACAAGACCGAGAAGATTCGCTTTGAACTGGTGAGCATCGAACGGCGGGTGCTCGACCCGGTGGCGCTGATGCCCGTACCCGCGGCGCCCTACAAGCCTACCGGTGCAGTGGCAACCGTCCCTCAGGAAGTACCCGCCACCAGCACCAAACGGCTGGAGATTCAGGAAATCGCCCTCGCCAGCGAAGCGCGGGCGCGTTCCTCGCAGGTAGGGCTTGCCAATCCGCAACTGCTCAGCACGCGCTTTGCGGCAGGTGTGGCAACGGCGGCGGTATCCGCCATCCCGGCGGCGGCGCTGGGCTTCCAACAGCCTCTCTCCGACGAGGTGCGTGCCAAAGCCCTGGCAGAAGTGGATGCCCAACTGGTCAAGCAGGGGTTGATTGAGCGCGTTGGCGGGCAGGTGTCCAAACGCATCAAAGCCGAGATTGACTACGAGCGCGAAACTTCCATCCCCACCGCAGGCGTGATTGTCAAATCCTGCATGGATGACTGCGGCATCTGCGAACCCGAGGTAGCCCTGCGCGAGAAACTGGAACTGGAGCGCCTGGAACTGGAAAACAAACTGCTGGCAAAGCGCATTGAACTGCTGGAAAAATCCCAGGAATACCGCTGTTGCCCCGGCGGCGAGGGAGAAGGAGGCGGATAACCCCTTCAAGCAGAAAAACTGAACAGACAGTCTGAGACTCTCCCGCAGGCAAATTTCCTGCGGGAGAACCGTTTCATCCCGCGGAAAAATGGGTATCCCCCCTGGCATCCTGCTCACCATTCTGGCGGGTATGGTGGGGTTCCGGGTTCTACGCTGGGGGATGGGAGGATAAACCTTCTGCATCATGGCATTCCGATAATTCAGGTATTTTTAACTCTTATATAATAAAATAAAGTTTATGTTATAAGGAAGGAATGGGGATACCATGAAAGTACAGAATAAGGTCTTTGTCGTCACCGGCGGGGGGAGCGGCATTGGGCGGGCGCTGGTGCTGGGCTTGCTCGCCCGCGGCGCGCGCGTTGCCGCCGTAGATCTCAACCCCGCCACCCTGCAGGAAACCGCCAACCTGGCGGGGGAGAAGCAAGCCAATCTCTCCACCCACGTTGCCAACATCGCCCAGCGCGAGGCCGTCGAAGCCCTGCCCGCCCAGGTGATCGAACGCCACGGCGCGGTGGACGGGCTGATTAACAACGCCGGCATCATCCACCCATTTGTCAAGGTCAACGATTTGACCTACGACGTCATCGAGCGGGTGATGAACGTCAATTTTTACGGCACGCTCTACATGATTAAGACATTTTTGTCCTACCTGCTCCAGCGACCCGAGGCACACATCGCCAACGTCTCCAGCATGGGGGGGTTTGTCCCCGTGCCGGGGCAGACCCTCTACGGCGCCAGCAAGGCGGCGGTCAAACTGCTCACCGAGGGACTGCGCTCCGAACTGATGGACACGCCCGTCAAGGTCAGCGTAATTTTCCCTGGCGCGGTCGGCACGAACATCGCCGCCAACTCGGGGGTGAACATTCAGAGCCACGGCGGGCAGAGTTCGCGCGCCATGAAGGTGCTTCAGCCGGAAGAAGCCGCGCGCATTATCCTTGACGGCATTGAGCAGGACCGCGCCCGCATTCTGGTGGGTTCAGATTCCACCTTTATGGACCGCCTCTCGCGCCTCAGCCCGGAGCGCGCCGCCAAACTGATTTACCAGCAGATGAAATCGCTCCTGGCAGGGTAATCCTCACCCCGCAGTCTTCTTTCAGAAAGAGACCCGCGCGCTCCAACAGGGGAAACCGCGGGCTTCTTTTTTTAAAAGCGTACGTCAAGAAAAAATCAAAATATTCAACCAGATAATTCAATAAATTTAAATAATCCTTGACAATTTTTCAATAATCCTTATAATGAGTTTTGTAATTCAAAAGCGTTTTTATGATTATTAAAGGGAGTGTGTTCCATGTCTGATTACGCCATCGAAGCCCTGGATCTGGTCAAAAAATTCCCCAGGCGGGCGCCTGCAGAGTCCTCTGCCGCGCCGAAAAATCCCCTCGCCCGCCTGTTTCAGCGCCCGCCCAAAAGCGAGTTTACCGCCGTGGATCATGTCAGTTTTCAAATTCACCGCGGCGAAATTTTCGGCTTGCTGGGACCCAACGGCGCGGGCAAGTCCACCACCATCCGCATGCTGTGTACCCTGCTGGAGCCAACCAGCGGAACAGCCCGCATCAACGGCTACGACGTGGTGCGGGATGCCAACCGCGTGCGCCAGAGTCTGGGCATCGTTCTGGCGGGCGAGCGCAGTATCTACTGGAAACTGACCGGGCGCGAGAATCTGGAGTACTTTGCCGCGCTCTACCACATCCCGCCGGAGATTGCCCGCAAGCGCATTGACGAACTGCTGGACTACATGGAACTGACCAGCCGCGCCAACGAACTGGTGGAGAAGTACTCCACCGGCATGCGCCAGCGCATTGTCCTCAGCCGCGCTCTGCTGGCGCGCCCGCCCATCATCCTGCTGGATGAACCCACCCTGGGGCTGGACCCGCAGGCGGCGCGGCGCATCCGCGAGATGGTGCTGGACCTCAAACGCCAGGGGCATACCATCCTGCTGACCACCCACTACATGGAAGAAGCCGATCAACTTTCCGACCGCATCGGCATCATCGACCAGGGCAAAATCATCGCCCTGGACACGCCCGCCGCGCTCAAACAGCGCATCCGCCAGCAGGATGTGATCAAAATGGAAGTTGCCGGCTGGAAGCCTGAAATGACCGGCGCGATTCAATCCCTGCCGGGCATCCGTCAGATGGTCACCCGTTTTCTGGAGCAGGACGGCATCTGGGAGATTCACCTGCAGACCGAAAACAGCCGCGCCGTTCTGCCGCACCTCATCGAGCGGGTCAACACCAACGGCACGCATCTGGTCAATCTGAACATCGTCGCGCCAACGCTGGAAGACGTGTTCATCCACCTGACGGGCAAAGCCCTGCGGGACTGAGAGAGGCACATCATGGAAACCGTCCTTTTGCCTTCAACGCAATCCAAATCGCTCAGCCGCACCACCTGGGCGGCGCAACTGCGCGCTCTGGGCGCCATCATCTGGCGGGAATACCTGCACTTCGTGCGCTATCCCACCTGGATTATCGCCTTCATCATCTGGCCCATCCTCTTCCCCGCCACCTACATCTTCAGTTCGTTTGCCCTGGCAGGACCGGGCGGGAGCGGCGTGGCGCGCTTTCTGGAAGTGGCTGGCACCGAGAACTTCCTCGGGTATATTGTGGTCGGCACCACCGTGTGGATGTGGGCAAACACCATGCTCTGGAACGTGGGCTTTGCCCTGCGCGGCGAGCAGATGCGCGGCACGCTGGAATCCAACTGGATGACGCCCACCAACCGCTTCTTTTTCCTGCTGGGTTCAGGTCCGGTGCATGCCGCCAGCACGCTGATGTTCTTCATCTTTACCGTGGTGGAGTTCCGCCTCTTCTTCCACCTGACCTTTGACGCCAACCTGCTCAGCCTGCTGGCGGTGTTCCTGGCGGCGCTCCCCGCGCTGTACGGGCTGGGCTTTACCTTTGCCAGCCTGGTCATCACCGCCCGCGAAGCCAACACCTTTGTCTTTCTGGTGCGCGGCATTGTGATGATTTTCTGCGGCATCACCTACCCGCTGACGGTCATGCCGCAGTGGATGCAGGCGGTGGCGGAGTGGCTTCCCCCCACGCTGATCATCCGCGCCGCCCGCCTTGCCGCGCTCAACCATGCGCCGCTGGAAGCCGTCTCCCGAGATCTTCTGCTCCTGCTGGCATACGGCGCGTTCTGGCTGGCGCTGGGCTACCTCACCTTTTCGCAAATCGAACGGCGGGCGCGGCTCAAAGGCGCGCTCAACCAGTACTAGAAAGGACATTCTGCCATGCAGACCGAATTTGGACTTTCCCAACCCTCGTGGCGTTCTCATCTGCGCGCGTTGTGGATGATTGCGGTGAACAACTGGAAGCACCACTGGCGCTACCCGCTCAACGCCGTTTCCGACATGCTTCAGCCGCTGGTCTGGCTGGCGCCGGTGTACTTCATGGGGCAAGCCTTCAGCGTCAACGGCAGGGCAGAGGGTTTTGCCGGCTTTGCCGGGACGGATGATTACATGTCCTACATTATCCTCGGTACCGCGCTGACCAATTTCATCATGGCGGTATTCTGGGGCATGGGCTTCTCACTCAAATGGGACATGGACGGCGGGGTGCTGGAAGCCAACTGGATGGCGCCGCTCCCCCGCCCGCTGATGCTGGTGGGGCGCACCCTCTCCAGTCTGGCAACCACCACGCTCACCTCGCTGGGGATGATTCTCATCGGCGCGCTGGTGTGGGGCTTCCACCCGACAGGGAACGCGCTTTCGGCGGTGCTGGTGGCTGTCCCTCTGCTCATCGGGCTGTACGGCTTTGGCTTTGCCTTTGCCGCGCTGGTGATGATTCTGCGCGAAGCCAACACGCTGGTGGATTCGGGCAGTTACGTGGTCATGCTCCTGTCGGGCGCCAACTTCCCCGTCACCGTCCTGCCCAAATGGCTTCTGCCGCTCTCGCTGGCACTCCCGCTGACCTACGGCTTCGATGCCGTGCGCGCCATCCTGCTGAAGACGCGCACCCTCTTGCCGCTGAATGTGGAAATTGCCATCCTGCTGGCTTCCATGGTGCTGATGATTGTGATTGGCTTGCGGGCGTTTTACGCGCTGGAGCGGCGCGTGCGCCAGATGGGCACGGTGGGGCAGTACTGAATCTGCGTCAAAAGGCGTACCCTGAGCCGATGCCTGAGCCTGTCGAAGGCATCGAGGGGTGCGCCTTTTTTCTTTGCGTCCTTTGTGCCTTTGCGGTAAAACACGTCCTTCGGCACGCCTCGACAGGCTTGCCTAGCGGGCAAAGGCGCGGAAGGGGTTCTCCACCGTCAGGCGGCGCAGGGTAGCCTCATCCACCCCCGCGGCGCGCAGTTTGGGCAGGAACACCTCCACCAGATAGGTGAACGGGTGCGGGGTGCCGCCGCCCGGTTGGGCACAGTCGTACCATCCGCGATCCATGCTGAGCAGGATTTGCCCCTCAAAGCCCGCCTCCAGCATGTCCAGAATACGGCGGATGTACGCCTCATCCTCGCTCCAGCCGATGCCATCGTACTCAATCCACGCGCCGCGGTGAGCAACCTCCAGGTTCAGGGCAAAGTCGGGTTCTGCCTGAGCATGGATGGAGATGAAACGGTGCGGGTCGAAGCCGCAGGCTTCCAGTTCATCGATTTGCTCCAGCACCACCCGCCCGCGGATGGTGTGACTGCCGATGGCGGCGCCGGTCTTTGCCCCTGCCCGCGCGGCGGCACGCAGAATCTTGCGCTCCACCGGCGTGATGCCGTCATCGCCCATGCTCAACTTGATGAAAGCCGCGCGCACGCCGGTATTGCCCACCCCCACCTCTAAATCTCCCATCATCCACGACTGCAGGATGCCCTCGTCGGCATGGTGCGCCCAGGCAGGCACCCACGGCTCGCGGTAAATCCCCGTTGGCACCAGGATAGGGAAGTTCCCCGCCTGCGAGACCGCCAGCACATGCTCCACGTGCCTGCCCACCCCTTCGGGAGTGCACTCCACCAGCGCGGCGATGCCCGCGGCGCGGGCGCGTTTCAGTTCGGGCGCCATCAGCGCCACCACGTCCTCGGTTTTCGCCTGCCCGTGGTTGGGCGCATCCAGCGGACGCAAATCGACAAAAATATGCTCGTGAGGCAGGATGATGCCCTCCGGCGGAGCGGAGAGCGCGCCTAAAGTCGTATGCAGTACGGGCATGGGTTCACCTCCGTTCATCAGATGAGTTTTGTTCGGGCAGGTCGCCCAGCAAATGAATCAATTCCGGTTCAAAGGTGCGCATCAGCGGGATAAGGGTTTCGGAGGGGCGCAGGCACGAACCTTCTTCCGCCAGCATGGCGGGAGTTTCATCCAGGGTGATGCGCCCCTGCTCGTCCAGATCCAGCGGATGCAGGATGCAGTAAAAGGGTTTGAAGCGCCAGGGGTGAAAGCCCGCCGCCTCACCGGCTACCTGCAGGGCGCACTTGTGATCCTCGCGCAGGAAGACGCACGCCGTCCCGCCGTAATGCTCTGGCGCGGGCAGGACGTTGCTGTGAATCACCCTGCCCGAAGGCGCGTAAGGGTCGGCAGTTTCCTCGCCGCGAAACCACACCGTCGGGTCGCGCAGAGCAGGCGGCATATGCGGGGCAATCAGCGCGGCATGTTCCAGCAGGTCATCGCGCTCTTCCACCGCCAGCCACACCCCGTAGAGACAGCACGCCGCGCGGCACTCGCCCAGCGTACAGCGGCGCATGGGTTCACTTCTCAACAGGCGCGGGTTGACCGCCCGGGTGTACTTCCATTCGCCTTTCACGTTCTGGATTGTAGCATAGAAGGGGAAGTCAGTGCCACCTCATCCGCGGGAGAGCGCTGCACGTTGGCATACACTCCATGTTCCCACATCTCCCGGTCATTTTCTGGTTGTGATATGTATATTTTCAAGTAAAATTCTCGACAGGGGGACCTCTGGCTCGGTCCTTTTTTATTTTCTATTCCACATCAGGAGGTTTAACGTGAAATCCATTCTTCGTTTCCTGTCGGTCTTTGTTCTCGGATTGTCGTTCCTGCTGAGCGCCTGCGCGGGGATAGCTCCCACGCCCACCCCCACCCCGCTCCCCACGGAGACGGCTACGCCTCAGCCCACCCCCACTCCTGAACCCACCAGCACCCCCGCGCCCACACCCACACCTACGGTGGACCCCTGCGCCACCCAGCCGGAACGCTGGACGTTCTCCCTGCCGGTGGACCCCATCAGCAAACAGCCCTATCCGAACTTCTGGATGAACCTCAGCCCGGCTTGCGCGCTGAAGAACCTCGAACCCTGGATTGCCTTCAGCATGATGATCCAGAACGGCTATTCCATCCAGGAAGCCGCCCAAACCCTCGGACTGGAGGATAACCCCTACCTCGCTCCGCTCAAAGAGGGCAAGCCGCAGAAGTATGTTCGGTGGTTCGGCATTGAAGAACAAAAGGTGGACGGCTTCAACCTGCCCGGGCGTTATTACTGGTGGTTGCCCAGTATGTATTTGCCTGTGGATGTGCGCTTCTATTATTTTGATGCCGACACCGACCGCTACGAAGCCCGCCTGGTGCTGTGGGGATGCGCCAGAAACGTGAACGCAAAGTTGGCGGACGGCGTCTCGCCTGAAGCGCAGAAGGTGGTCTTCCAGGCCGTGTGCGCCGTGCGCAAGTATTACCCCGGCGTGCAGTCTTCCTGGTGGGAGCAGGATCTTCCCGAAGGCACAGCCGGAGGCTTTACCAGAAAGCATATTCCCGGAAAGCGCGCCTTTGAGCCGGATGAGACACAGTACGGCGAAGGGGTACATGCCGCCAAGCCTGACCAGCCGGCGTATGCCGGGATGCTGTACTACGCCTACATCGGCGATGGACAGTGGTACTACATCGGTGAAGACAACGCCTTTGACCTGATGGGCTTTGACAGCGTAGAGGAGATGGAAGCCGCTTTGCAGAGGAATCTGGAACTGGTGCCGGGTTCTCAGGTGTGGGATCTGCAATGGCTGAAGCAGACCTACGGCGTGGACGCCCGTCCCGTGCCGCAGGAATACAGGACTATGTTGGATCACTATAAGTCTGATCCAGCCTTTAAGGCACTGGTGGACAAGGCGTTGGAGATACAAGGTGAGTATTCAGACCGGTATGAGGATAAAAAGTAGAATCTTTAAGTAGCAGGAGGGGTACGATGAAGGCTTGGCGTTACGGGTTGGTCGTTGTGGTTTTGTTGGGATTGTTCGTCTGGTTTGCTCATCCGGCGGTAGCGGAGGGAACAGTATGTGGAGATGATGGGTGTGCAGAAGACAAACCCGGTTCGGGGTGTACAGAAGACTGTAAACCCGGCGAACCGGGGGGAGGGGGGAAGAAGGAAGAACCGCCGTCCTATCCTGAAGAGCCGCCGTATGCGGGTGGCAATTCCACCTGTTCGCTGATCGAGTCCGTGCCGGCGGTAGAGCCAGCCCTCTGAACAGTGGATCTGTCAAATCCCTGTAAAGACCATTCCACCCACCGTAACGCCTCAGCGCACCCCCTCGACTCGGGGTGCGCTTTTTTCATACATCGAGCCTGTCAAGGCGCATGCTCTCATTCTCTTCGCGTGCTTTGCGCCCTGGCAGTGCTTTTTTCGCGCCCTTCGGCAGGCTCAGGGCGCGGTTGCGTGCCGTTGTGATTGCGTGTCGTTGCTTCGCCCCCTTCGGGGGCTCGCAAGTGCACCCATCGAGCGGCTTCGACATGTCTCACCGGGCGATTACCCTGTGCCGAAAAAGATAAAAAATGCCCGTTTCACCCCCTCTTTTTCTCTACGACGCTGTAACAAACTTGGTGGAGAAAGGGAAAAAAAGGAAGGGATCCTGTAAGATATTGATATCACAACTCCAGGAGCCCTTCCATGAAGATTATACTCCAACTGCCACAGGTAAAACGAAAAAAGCCTGCTCGTCCGAAGCGCTGTCCATATTGTCAGGGGGAGACATTCCAGCGATGGGGAGTGGAGAAAAGGCGCATCGAGGATGTCAAAGTTCGTCATGTCGAGGTGGTGAGGTATCGATGCACACGGTGCAGGCGCACCTTTCGGGACTATCCGGAGGGGGTAGGCAATGGACGGCACAGTGAACGGTTGAAGAAATTGAGTGTGATCCTGTGGTCACTGGGATTGAGTTATCGCAGGGTAGCCGGGGTGTTGAGGATCTTTGGGCTGAGGCTCAGTCATATGAGCGGGTGGCGGCATGTACAGGCAGAGGGGGAAAAGTTGATGGGGGAATTGAAATGGAAAAGCGTGCGGGTGGTGGGGGTAGATGGAGCCTGGGTGGGAGGCAAAGGAGTGATGGTGGCGGTGGATCTGGGAGATGGTAGTCTGCTGGAGGTTGCCGAGGTAGACGAGAAAGACAGCCGGGCTCTGTTCACCTGGCTGAAACGGTTGAAAGAGATGCATGACATCGGCGCCATCGTGAGCGATGATCTGGCGATCTACAAGCAACTGACCGATGAACTGGAGATAGGGCATCAGGTCTGTCAGTTTCATGTGCGGCGCTGGGTAAAGCATGCTTTGAAGGGGTTACAGGCTGAGTTGGATCCAGCCTGGCAGGGGGTGCTTGAAAAGGTCGAGGAAATCCTGCGCGACCTGCCATTGCATGGAGACCGCCTCTTACACCGCCTGTGGAAATCCCTGCCGGGCAGGAGTACACCACCGGAAGGAAAACGCACGCCCCTGGAAAAACTCCGCGACCTGATCCTGCGCTTATCGCGTGATTGGCAACGCTATGTGGCTTTCTATGCTGATGTGGGTATTCCCTGGACCAATAATCGCACGGAACAGATGATTGGCAGGCTCAAGAGCCGCGCCCAGCAAGCCAGGCGATATAAAACCACCGCCGGGTTGCTCCGCGGAAGCACAGTTGCCTGTCAGTTCTGGGCATGAGCCCTCCCGTAATTCCCTCCTCTCCCCCCGTCTTCTCTCTTCCTTCCTTTTTTCGAAAATTCGCCCACCAATTTTGTTACAGTCTCTTCTCTACGCAAGACTTGCATCCCCGAAAAGAGTGTGTTAAAATGAGAATGCAAGTCGCACCCATATAGGTATCGTTGAAAAGTGGGCACCCCCCACTTTTCTTGTTGTAACCGGTTCATTCTGGAGTAAGAGTAAGAACGATGAAGAACGAGTTTGTATTGGCTTTCAATGAAGTGCTGGAAGAAAAGCAACTGCCGCGCGATGTCATTCTCAAAGCGCTGGAGTCGGCTATGGTCTCGGCATACCGCCGGGCGGTCAACGCCTCCAATGCGCAACAGGTGGAAGCCAAAGTCGATCTGGATACTGGTAAGGTCACCATCTACGCCGAGAAAGAAGTCGTCGAGCAGGTGCGCGAGCCGCTCACCGAGGTCAGCCTTGAAGAAGCCCGCCGCTACAATCCCCATGTGCAACTGGGCGACATGATTGTGGTCGAAAGCACCCCGCGCGACTTTGGTCGTGTGGCGGCGCAGACTGCCCGCCAGGTCATTCAGCAGCGCATCCGCGACGCCGAGCGCCAGATGCAGTTGAACCACTACGCCAAACAGGTCGGCGAGATTGTCAGCGGCGTGGTTCAGGCAGTCAACGCTCAGGGCTTGACCATCGGACTGGAAATGCGCGCCGAAGGCACCATGCCGCGCAAGGAGATGATTCCCGGCGAGCGCTTCCGCGTGCACGACCGCGTGCGCGCCCTGATTGCCGAGGTCAAAGACTCGCCGCGCGGCCCGCAAATCATCCTCTCGCGCACGCACCGCAACTTCCTGCGCCGCCTGCTGGAGACGGAAGTGCCCGAAATCTACCACGGCATTGTGGAGATTCGCTCCATCGCCCGCGAACCCGGCGAGCGCGCCAAAGTTGCCGTCTCTGCCACCCAACCCGGCATTGACCCGGTGGGCGCGTGCGTGGGCATCCGCGGCGTGCGCATCCAGGCGATTGTGCGCGAACTGCATGATGAGAAGATTGATGTTATTGAATGGAACGCCGACCCGGCGGTGTACATTGCCAAAGCCCTCAGCCCGGCGCGGGTCACCGGCGTGTATCTGGACGATAAATCCTCGGTCAACAAGACCGCTACGGTGGTCGTTCCCGAAGATCAGTTGAGCCTTGCCATCGGGCGCGATGGGCAGAATGCCCGCCTTGCCGCCAAACTGACCGGCTGGCGCATTGACATCAAGAGCCTGCCCGAAGCCGCCGCCGAAGCCCTGCACCGCCTGCAGACCGACCCCGAATACGCGCAGATTGCCGAACTGGAGCGCGAAGCCGCTGAAGCCGTCAGCGGGTTGCTGGCGCGCAAAGCCGAAGGGCGTCCGCTGTCTGCCGAAGAGTACGACCGCATGGCGCAGTTTGTGGACCGCGTTCAGCGCCGCGCCACCCGTCGGGCAATGGAGAAGAAAGCCGAGGAAGACAACCGCGTGCAGAGCGTGCGTGCCTCGATTCCTGCCGAAGCCTTCCAGACCGGCATTCTGGACAGCGGCTTGCCCGAACACGTGGCTTACCTGTTGCAGGAAGGTGGTTTCTCCACCGTGGGCGATGTCGTCATGCAGATGAAACTCGACCCCGACCAGATTCTCAAACTGCAGGGCATTGGTCCGCGGGCAATGAGCGAGATCAGCGCGCTGGTGGAGCGCACTGTGGTTACAGCACAGCCTCAAGAGGCTGAAGCAGTGATTACCGAAACACCTGCTGCTGAAGAAGAAACCCCTCAGCCCGCCATTGAAGCCACGGCAGAGGTCGCGCCAGAAACCACCCTGCCGGTAGAAGCAGTGGAACCGATCAGCCAGCCCGAGGCGGTTGCCCAACCCGCCGCACCAGCAACAGAAGAAGAGGAAACCGAGGAACTGTCCTTTGACGAACTCTTCACCCTGCGTGCCGACGTGCCGGTGGATGTGGCAGACGAAGAGGAAGAAGAAGCACCTGCCGACAAGAAAGGCAAGAAAGCCAAGAAGAAGAAAAAAGGTGCGCGCTTTGTGGAATACGACCCCGATCGTGATGTAACCTTCATCCGCAAGAAGCACAAACGCGGCGAAGACTGGGATTGGGAGTAAGAATGCTGATTTTCCGGGCTGGTTTGCCAGCCCGATGACAAGAAGAATGCAGAGGTGACGAAGAAAACGGGTCAACGGGTCAAGCATGTGCCTCAGCGCACCTGTGTAGGGTGCCGCCAGGTTCTCGCCAAGCGGGAACTGGTGCGTGTCGTCCGCACGGCGCAGGGGGTGCGCCTCGATCCCACCGGCAAAGCGGCGGGACGCGGGGCTTACGTTCATGCCTTGCGCTCGTGCTGGGAACGCGCTCTCAAAGGGGCGCTGGCACATGCCCTGAAGACCAAATTGAGCGACGAAGACCGGGAGCAGTTGATGGCATACGCCGCACAACTCCCGCAGGAGGAAGCAGGCGAGTCCTCCACAGCCCTTACAGGACAGCAGGGGAATGAGATGATGCCATGAAGGTTTGATTCTTCCTGTGCGTCCTGTAACCCAGGTTGCCTCCCGGACATCGCCGCAGAAAAACGAACCCCGTAGAGGGGATGAAATGCGATTATCAAGGAGGTGAACATGAGTGACAACGGGCGCAAGAGAATCGAACTTCCCATGAGCATCACCGTGCGCGAACTGGCACAGCGCACCGAAGCCAGCCCGATTCAGGTGATTAAAATCCTGATGTCCAACGGGGTGATGGCAAACATCAACCAGCAAATTGACTTCGATACGGCCGCCATTGTCGTCTCGGAACTGGGTTTTGAAGCCGTTCCCGAAAGCCTTGTAGAAGAAGAAAAGGTCGAGACGGGGGAAATTCCCCTGTGGCGGCGCATTATCCTCAGTGAAAAGCCCGAGAGCCTCATCCCTCGTCCTCCGGTGGTGACCATTCTGGGTCACGTGGATCACGGCAAAACCACCCTGCTGGACGCCATCCGCAACACCAACGTTGCCGAAGGCGAAGCGGGCGGCATTACCCAGCACATTGGCGCCTATCAGGTGGAGCATAAAGGGCGCCTGATCACCTTCCTGGATACCCCCGGTCACGCCGCTTTCACTGCCATGCGCGCCCGCGGTGCACAGGGTGCTGACATTGTCATTCTGGTGGTTGCCGCCAATGACGGCGTGATGCCGCAAACCCGCGAAGCCATTGCCCACGCCCGCGCCGCGCGCGTTCCCATTGTGGTAGCCCTGAATAAGATTGACCGCCCCGACGCCAATCCCGATTTCGTCAAACGTCAGTTAGCCGAACTGGACCTCGTCCCCGATGAGTGGGGCGGCAATACCCTGGTAGTGCCCGTCTCTGCCAAACAGCGCATCGGGCTGGAAGATCTGATGGAAGCCATCCTGCTCACCGCTGAGGGCATTGAAATCCGCGCCAACCCCAAAGGCAAAGTGATTGGTACGGTGGTGGAAGCCCAGGTGGATAAAAGCCGTGGTCCCATCGCTACCCTGCTGGTGCAGAACGGCACCCTGGAAGTGGGCGATGTCATTGTGGCAGGGACAGCCTACGGTAAACTGCGCGCCATGTTCGACTTCCGCGGGCGCAAGATTCGCGCCGCAGGTCCCTCTACCCCCGTACAGGTGATGGGCTTGAGCGAAGTCCCCGAAGTGGGCGAACTCTTCACCCGCTATGATAGTGAACGCGAAGCCCGCGCGGTGGTGGAACAGCGCAAACAGGAAGCCGCGGCGAAAGCCGCCCGCGCCCCCAAAGCCACCCTCGAGGAACTCTTCTCGCGGGTACAGGCAGGCGAGGAAAAGGAACTGCGCCTCATCCTCAAGGTGGATGTGCAGGGCTCGCTGGAGCCGATTATCAACTCCATCAACGACCTGCCCAAGGGCGAGATTAAAGTCAACATTCTGCACGCCGAAGCGGGCAACGTGACCGACAACGACGTCCTGCTGGCAAGCGCTTCCAAAGCCATCATCCTGGGCTTTAACGTGCAGGCAGAAAGCAGTGCCCGCCGCCTGGCGGAAGCCGAGGGCGTCTCCATCCGCCTGTACGACATCATTTACCGCCTGACCGAAGACCTGGAGAAAGCCCTCAAAGGCATGCTCGAACCGGAGACGAAAGAGGTGGTGGTGGGCAAAGCCAACGTGCTGGCGGTGTTCACCATTTCCAAGGTGGGCAACGTGGCAGGCTGCCGGGTGACGGAAGGGGAAATCCGCCGCAACGGCAGGGTGCGCGTGTACCGCAATGGCAAACAGTTGTTTGATGGCGAGATTGCCTCGCTGAAGATTCAAAAAGACGACGTGCGCGAAGTGCGCACCGGCTATGAGTGCGGGATCGGCATCCGCAACTTTAACGATATTCAGCCGGGTGACGTCATTGAATGTTACGTGATTGAGAAGAACGCATAGTCTCTCAATCGCTGGGAGAGAAATACAGGTAGGTAAGACCATGCCCTCGAAAATTCGCTTGAAACGTATCGAAGACCGCATCCGCGAGGATTTGGCGGAACTGCTGGTGCGCGAAGTAGCCGACCCGCGCCTGGCGGGCATCTCGGTCACCGATGTTAAGGTGGACCGCGAACTGGCATACGCCGATATTTTCGTCTCGGCGGTGGAAGGACAAGCCCGCAAAGAGGAAGTACTGGAAGGGCTGAGACACGCCGCCGGTTTCCTGCGCAGTGCCCTGGCGGCAAACATTGAACTGCGCACCTTCCCGCGCCTGCGCTTCCACTGGGATGTGACCCCCGAACGCGCCGATCACATCGAGCGTTTGCTGGCATCTCTGCGCGAGCAGGAAGGCGCCTCACCCGCCAGCCCCACCCCAACCCCGCCGGAGGATGAGGACGACGAAGCATGAACGGACTGGAGCGGTACGACTCCCCCGCACAAGCCCTTCAACATGCCCGCCGAATCCGCATCCTCACCCACATCCGCCCCGATGGCGATGCCATCGGCTCGATGCTGGGGCTGGGGTTAAGCCTGCAAGCCGCCGGCAAGCAGGTGCAAATGATTCTGCCTGACGGCGTCCCGGCGCCCCTGCGCTTCCTGCCGGGAAGTTCTCAAATTGTGCGCAGTGCCGCCGAAGAAGCCGACCTGCTGGTGGTGCTGGATTCTTCCGACCTTCCCCGCACCGGCGGACTGCCCGAAAACGCGCAGGTGGATGTGAACATTGACCACCACATCACCAACACGCGCTTTGCCCGCCTCAACTGGGTGGAACCCGATGCCGTAGCAACCGCTGCCATCCTGGCAGAGCAACTGCCCGCCTGGGGCTTCCCGCTGGAAAAAGATGCTGCTTCTGCCTTGCTTGCCGGTATCATTACGGATACAATAGGATTCCGTACATCCAACACCACCTCCAAAGCCTTACGTCTGGCGGCAGATTTAATGGACAGGGGGGCAGACTTGCCGGAACTTTACCGCGCGGCTCTGCTCCTTAAGTCTTTTGAAGCCGTGCGCTTTTGGGGCTTTGGGCTGGAACGTTTACAGCGCAAAAACGGCTTGTTCTGGACGGTGCTGTATCAGCAGGACCGTGAAGCCACCGGCTACAACGGCAACGACGACGCTGACTTAATCAACTTCCTCTCTTCCACCGAGTGCGACATCGTGGTCTTGTTCAACGAACAGAAAGAGGGTAAAGTGAAGGTCTCGTGGCGCTCGCGCCCGGGCATTGATGTTTCGGCGCTGGCGGTGCAGTTCGGCGGCGGCGGTCATCCCGCAGCGGCGGGGGCAGAGATTCCCGGCACGGTTGAGGAAGTGCGTCAGCAGGTGCTGGCGGCAACCGAACAACTGCTCCGGGATGCCAGAGAAATGTCGAAATCGAATGGACAATGAAAAGGACCATGTGCCTTTTTGACCGGTATGCGGAAAAATCTATGGACAGAGGGTGTCTGAAAACTGGGGAGTGAAGTGACATGATGGAAAACCCAATGGACGTTCGCAATACGGTTTCGGGGGTGCTGGTAGTGGATAAACCGGTCGGCATGACTTCGCACGACGTGGTGCAGATCATCCGCAAAGGCACCAACATTCGCCGTGCCGGGCACACCGGCACGCTGGACCCGCGCGCCTCGGGCGTGCTGGTCGTTCTCATTGGTCCGGCGGTGCGCCTGAGCGAGTACGTTTCGGCTTCCGATAAGCGCTACCAGGCCATCATCCGGCTGGGCACAAGCACCGATACCTACGACGCCGATGGGCGGATTACCGGCTCCGGCTCGGTGCCGGTAGAGAGCATCACCGAAGAGCAGTTCGAGCAAGCCCTGCAACAGTTTGTGGGCGAAATCGAACAGGTACCGCCACCCTACTCGGCAATCAAGGTACAGGGACGCAAAGCCTACGAGATGGCACGCGAAGGCGAAGAGGTAGACCTGGCGCCGCGCAAGATCAAAGTGTACAGCCTGGAACTGCTGGAATGGGCGCCGCCCGAGGCAGTGGTGGACATTTACTGCTCCTCGGGGACGTATGTGCGCTCGCTGGCGCACGATTTGGGGCAGGTGCTGGGGTGCGGCGCGCACCTGGTAGGCTTACGGCGCACCAAAAGCGGGCGCTTTACCCTGCGCGATGCCGTGCCTCTGCGCAAACTGCGCGAAGCCTTCCAGGACGGCACCTGGTATCAGTACCTCATCCCTGCCGCCGAAGCCCTGGCAGACTGGCCCGCCCTGGAACTGACCGACAAGCAGGTTGAGGAAGTGCGACATGGGCACCGCATCCCCGCCGAAGAGCCGGTGCCGGGCAACATGGTGCGCGGCGTCAGCGTGCTGGGTGAACTGGTGGCACTGCTGGAGTACCTGCCCGAGGAAAACCTCTGGCAACCCCGCAAGGTGTTCTTCCAGTCCTGAGAAAACATCCCAACGGTAAAACCTCCCAGCCGGAGCGTCTCTCCGGGCAGGCTTGGTTTTTCATGTTCTCTCCCGCAGGGTAGCCTGCGGGAGTTTTTTTGCGTCAAAGCGGGGTTAAATGGGCGATTCCTATTAAAAATAGGAAGTAAATTAAGAAATTAAACATTAGAAAGTTCTCATTTTGCCAAATTAACGACCGTTTTGATGCCTGTTTTGATGCCTCTCCTCTGCTACCATGAAAATAGAACTTTTTGATGGGAAGTGAAATCTCTCACACTGTTTTTCAAAGGAGGTTAGATATGCAAAAGAAACTGCTCTCCGGAATCATCGCAATTGGTATAGCGTTTGTGATTACGATTACTGTTCTGGCGGGCGGAATGAATTACGCCTACGCCTGGGAAACCCTGGGAGGCGCACGGTGGAACGGATATATTCAGATTCAAGCCTGCTACAACGATAATGGAAACCATGCCAAACAAGGCTACCATCGGTTTACCCGTCAAGCCGGTCCGCCGCTAGATACAGGACGGATGTATACTTCCCAAGCCACATCACCGCAAGACTGTACGATTCGTTCAAGGCAGGATTCTGTTTGGGATTCTCCTCTTTGGGGTGACCAGTACACAACGAGGTACTTTTATGATTTTGTGTGGTGGTAAAATGAATTGATGAAAGTGCGTCTCTTTTTGACCAGTTTCTTTCTGGGCATTCTGAGCATGTTTGCAGTATGGGCATTTCAATGGACACTCGATTCCTGGAAAGAAATAACGTTTGATTTGCCGGGGGAGGTCACAGTCCTGCGATTGATCAAACGAGCGCAAGGGGTTGCCACTGCGGATGCCAGTGCGGTACAAGAGAAATTGAAAGCCTACCTCCGCGATCAGTCTCTGACGCTGATAGTGTCCTCCTCCGGCGATGGACGTCCAGAAATTGTTGTGTATGACCCGCACCATCTGGTTACCTGGTTCCCGGGATGTCCATCTGAAGACACTCACCCTGGAGGGATGGATGCCTATATTTTCCGGGGAACCTACTCCGAGAAACTGTGGATATCATCGCTCAACGTTCCCTTCTTGCCGCAGGGTGCAATCGTCAGAGGAATCATTAGCGCCCCGCACCGCGCTGGTACCCTTCAATACGCCAGATGTGTGGGGGGAGAATTACTCCCGGAGGGACAGTACACTTTCAACACTGCCGATCCCGCACAAGCACAACAGATTGTCAGGATGCTATATCAAATGGGGTTTGTTGCCCAGTCCAATACGAAACTTCCATTCTACTTATATTTGATTCAGAATCCCCTCATGGTCATTCCTGGTTTCTTTCTGCTGGCTGCGTGGGGTTGTGTGTTGCTTTACTGGCTTCTCTACCTTCACGGCCGTAAGCGAGAGTTTGGCATTCGGGTGCGGCATGGTGCCTTGCCAGATGACCTTGTGTGGGAAAATTTTCTGGTTGGATTGCCCGGGCTGGTGTGCGGCACCACACTGGGAGGGCTGGTTGCCGGTATTCTGGTTGCCGCAATAAGCCAGGTTCTGTTATCTCCAGCGGAAGTGTTGACCATTGTGAGCACAATTGGCATTACCTTCTTCATCGTTGTTGGAGTGTGGCTGGCTACACTTTTCGTCGTTGTTCGTTTTGGATATGAGAGAAGCCTTACTGGATGAAGTCAGGGATGGTTTCCTTCTAGCCTTTCGCCGCTGGCCTGTGATGTTCATGCTTGCAGGTATGATCACTCTTGCTACAGTGGTATTGTCTTTTGCTCTGAGCGATGTTCTGTCAGAAGGATATGTCCTAAGAGGAGCAAGAGCATTGCGAGAACATCATGCGGTGTTCTTTACCGCGTATTATCCCGAAGGCGGTGAGGTCAGTCGGATAGAGGATGCAACCGTGAAATCCTTGATGAACTGGATAGACCAGCAACGAGCATACACTTCCATTGTATATAATATGGCTCTGGATGATCCTGATTTTGCGGGAGGATATCCCACATTAATCCTGTTCGGCGACGTTGTTCCCAATTTATTTCCGGAGATGCACCTGTGCGTTCCTGTGCCATGTGCGGTACGGGGTGCCAAGGTTCGCGGCGATGCTGTAGACTCGATAAACGTAGGGGGAATAGAGATTCTGGTAAAGCAGATATTCCCGAGAGGCGCCGCGTTTTTTGATGTCAATGCCGCAGGTTTGCCATTGGATCATCGCATCGTCATTCGCGCTCCGACAGAAGTGATTCCTGTTCTTCATCCAATTGAACAGGAGGAATTGATTACCCGCACCGTTTTGTTGGATCCAACCGACTCCATGGTATACGAATTCATTTCCGGAGCGGCACGAGGGGGCTTGTTTCTCGTCCCCCACGAGGTTTCCATGGAACAACCAAAGCAATTCCGCGAAATTATGATGCGTTCTGCGATGTATCTTGTGGGCATGGTGGCATTTCTTGTCCTGGCGCTGATGACTTTTGTGTCATCTGCGCGTTTAGCCATACAACAGGAACGGCGTGAATTTAAAATTCGGCAGATGTACGGAGCAACTCCATGGCACATCAGTTTGCGTATTGGAGGTTTCCTGGCTGCAGTGATATTGCTCCCCGAAACGGCTTTGCTTTTTCTCTTACAGAGATTTCTTGTCATAGCGGGAGCTCTTGAACCCAATGCCCCCATATGGGTGATGATCTTGCTGGTGATTGTGTTTGCTTTCTTATGGCACACGCTGGTCCACGAAGTGCTAAAAAAGGAAGGTTTGGGAGGCTGGTAGGTGTGAAAACGCTCCTTGAAGCCCACAATCTGTCTAAACTTTATGGTAACGGACGAAGTCAAGTTGTTGCCCTGAAAGATGTTTCCATCAGTCTCTTCCCCGGCGAATGCCTTGCCCTGATGGGCCCCTCGGGAAGTGGAAAATCAACTCTGTTGAGTATTCTGGGGTTAATCATTCGCCCCACCAGCGGATGTGTACTGGTTCAGGGCAAACCGGTTGAGGAAGATGAGCGCAGTCGAGCGCGATTGCGCAATGAATTTTTTGGATATATCCATCAAGAGTTCGCTGTGATCGAGAATGAAACTGTTGAAAAGAATGTCATGATTCCCCTTCAATATGCGCGCATCAAACCCTCACGACAGGAACGTCAAAGCAGGATATTGCAACTTCTGAAGCAACTTAATCTGGATTGGGCTGTGCATAAAAACGTATCTTTTCTGTCCGGCGGGGAGCGTCAACGGGTGGCTATCGCTCGCGCAATCATCAATCATCCCTCGGTGATCCTGGCAGACGAGCCTACTGCAGCGCTGGATAGAAAATCTGCTGAAGAAATCATGGGATTTGTCTTATCCATGAGAGATCAAGGATGTTCTGTACTGATAGCCACACACGATGAACGGATAGCAAAAACATGCGATCGTGTTTTGCATCTTGTGGATGGCCGATTACTGTAAAAAAGAAGGGCTTTACTTTTCTAACAAAACTGTCTGAAGTCTGCATAATTTACGCTCTCATCGAATTCATGTGAAAACTTTCCGCGCATCCTCTGGCAAAAGATCGGAGAAACAAAAGATATGACAAGCGATGAGATTGTGATGTTTTTGGGCTTCCTGGTATTTCTGCTTTACCCTGCAATTGCCATATATGTGGCTCTTCAAAAAAAGCGTACATGCTTTGCTTTGGGTATCTTTTTGTCCATCTTCATCGGATTAGGACCTTTCGTTTCCACTTATTTTTTCCTTGCCTCCACTAAAAACAGGGAATAAGTTTTTCTAAACTGGAAAGATGTTTTTACTCCCCTCTCTCCCGCAGGCTACCCTGCGGGAGTTTTTTTTGCGTCAAAGCGGGGGTAAATAGGCGATTCCTATTAAAAATGGGAAGTAAATTAAGAAATTAAACATTAGAAAGTTCTCATTTTGCCAAATTAACGACCGTTTTGATGCCTGTTTTGATGCCTCCCCCCTGCTACCATGAAAGTAGAACTTTTTGACGGGAGGTTAAACATGTCCACGCTCGTTTCCCTGTTTGCCGATAGCCGCAAAGTCCGGCTGGTCGTTTTCGCCCTGATGCTGGTGCTTTTTTCTTTCGCTACATCTGGTTTCGTTTTCGCCAGTAACGAAGAGCCTCCTCTCCCATCACTGTGATCGAAGAGATTGAACCCAATAAAGACGCTTTAAGGGCCGCATCTGATGGAGTTGTTCCTGGACCGAATGGGGAGAAGATGACCATCGTGAATCGTTACTTCCCTTATCACCTGGGTGCTGTAAAGACGGATGGATGGGCAGAGGCTAATTTCCGACAACCCGGCTTAAGTTGGATTACGTGCAAATCAAAAGGATATAACGACCGCGGCCAGGATTCTGGATGGAAAGAAACTCACGGCCCATTTGGAGGAACCTCCTGCGGACCTACACCCAAAGCTACGATTGCTTTGGCTCTTAAACCTGCTACCTATACCTCTGTTACTCAAGCCTTCTGGAAATGGTCAACAGGTGAAGAAACCTCAGGTGAAGCAAGACAAACCCATTACGAGCCATAAGGAACCCTTGTATGAACTGCTTTTCAAAATTTGTTCATTTTCTCATCCTGCTACTGGGAGCTTTCCCACTATCCAGTTGCAACATCTTGGGACAGAAAATGGAAATTCAATCTTTCCCTGTGAAGGAATTCCCCTTTGCCCTGGAATTACAGCCTGTCCCTCTTGAGGATGCTATGCCCTATTTCAACGACCCATTAATTCAAGAACAAATTGAGGGAATTGAATCGATAACCCAAGATGGCTGGCAATCCATTCATGTGGTCTCGGTAGCGGGGAATAGTCCTGAACAGTTACAGGTGGGTCCGTCCATCGTCATCAAACCGGGGAAGCCCTTAATGGGATTTATCTTGTTTTTCAATACTCATCAATATGACCGCAACCTCGGAATGCTGACCGTATTAGATGGAGAACAGGTGATCATCAAGACATCTCAGGGCATAGAAAAACGTCCAAGCCTTTTCCTGGAACGCAACAAGTGGCAGGCTTTTCGTTTTTTCATGGACCCTCTCCCCGAAGGATTGCATACCCTGATCATGACAGCCATTGTTGAACCCGGCTTAAACTTCTATGTTTCCGAAAGAAAGGTGAAGTTAACCACCTATGAAACGGACGTGTTAGGGCACCGCGATAGTCCGATTGAATTTAAAAAGCTCCTGTGGGTTACTTCAGACTCTCCCCAATCCGTTGAGGACTGGCCGCCCTCGGTTCGCACTCCTGCCCCGGACCAGGTAGTGAGTGTCTTGAGCGCAAGGCTGGTAGGATACAAACCCCGCTTTGGAGAGTCCCAATGGCTGTACTACTATGATGAAGTGCGCCCGGGTGATCTGTTGACCTATTACCTGACTCTAGGGGGGCAAACCAGCACAGAGATTCCCGGAGAACAAAGGTTACCCATGGACATTTTAGTTTTCTGGGATGATAAACTTACTCAACGGACTCGTTTGCAAATTCCGGTACAGGCTGTGGTGAACAAAACCTATTTGTCCTATCCCATTGAAGTTCCCAAGGACTTACCCCCTGGAAAACATAACCTGACAGCAATTGGCTACCCCTACCCCGGTTATCTTCATTCCTGGTTAGGCGATCGTTCATGGAACCCACCTGTTTACTTTAACAGTTATGTGCTGGCGCACTTCCCCATCCTGGTAAAGTGAGACGCTCGGGTTGATTTCTGGTTTTGGAGTATTTATACTCTCCCGCAGGCTACCCTGCGGGAGTTTTTTTTTGCGTCAAAGCGGGGTTAAATGGGCGATTCCTATTAAAAATAGGAAGTAAATTAAGAAATTAAACATTAGAAAGTTCTCATTTTGCCAAATTAACGACCGTTTTGATGCCTGTTTTGATGCCTCCCCCCTGCTACCATGAAAGTAGAACGCTTTGACGGGAGGTTAAACATGTCCACGCTCGTTTCCCTGTTTGCCGATAGCCGCAAAGTCCGGCTGGTCGTTTTCGCCCTGATGCTGGTGCTCTTTATCCTGGGCGCCGGCGCTCCGGAAGATGCCGGTGGGGTCTTCCAAAAGGGATATAAAAGCGTAAGTCACAGCCATTTTACGAATATCCTTTCTGATCCTGAAATCAATACTGGCGCTCAGGGAGTGAATTGTAGCGGCTCTGCGTGTAATAACACCGATCCGGGAACGACTGGATGCAATGTGGACGCCGCAACAATACATAGAAAGGTTTTTACGAACACCAAAGTTCAACTTCGTTTTTCTGATACCTGTCAGACAAGGTGGTCAAAAACCATTAATAAAGCCAGTATCAACTTTTATGGAAATGCCACGCTTCGTTATTACTATTATGGTGCAGTGTATCTTGGCCCAGGGTATTCCGTTTATTCTAACCAGCGCTTTGGAATGGGTTACCAGGCCTGTGGAAAAGTAGGCGCATCACCCATGAATTACCTGATTAACGACACAGACAAGTGTACTGCTGTCTATTGATTGTTTCACCGTAGAAATGGAGGAAAACATGAACAAACTTTCAATCCGCGCATCCTTTTCCGGGATGGTCATTGCAGGCGTAGCCTCTCTGATGGCACTGGCGTTGATCCTTTTCGGTATCATCCACACAGTCGCCGGGAATACGGTAACAAAAGATCAAGGTCTAAACAAAGGTCCAACACGCATTGGTGATATAACTGTTGAGTTGCTTGGCGGTCGGCAGATCAAAGACCAATTTCAGGTTGAAGTGTGCTACACTTTACCGGATGAGCGGGATTGGCTGATTTCCATCTCCCCTACCGATACCCTGCTCAGGATCAATGACAAAGACTATACGGTTAGTGAAGCCCAAATGATCTCGCGCGAAAAAGGAAGCAATGGACAGTACAATCTGCGTTGCGAAGCCCTGCTTTTCCCTGTTCAGAATGTACCGGCGGGAACACCTTTCCAGATTACTCTCTCAAAAATATCGGTATCAGAATCCGAAATCTTTGACTGCGCAGCACTGCAAAAGAAAATTGATGCCATCCAGCCCGGCATTTCGATTCAGTGCGCTACCCAGCCACACGTCAGCGGATTCCATGCAGTTTCCTGGCCCAGGGGAATAACACAGGCTGAAGCAAATGCGTTGGCGCATGACATTGCCAGCGATGCTCGCAAAGGGTCCTGGATCTTCAAGGATGTGTCCGAATAATTCAGTCTTTTCCTTACCAAAAGTCGCAAGGAGATCAAAACCAAGCCATCCCGTAAATCCAAACTTCTCCAAAGGATTGAGTCCATGCAAAAAGCTCATCCCAAATTGCTATTGTTAGGCTGGATTCTTCTGGCAATCGCGGTAATGTTTATTTATGGAGACACTGTCCTCCGACGCTCAAGCCAGCCTTTTCCCCACCCAACCGCAACCCTTATGCCCTCTGAAACGAGAGTACCACCGGTTGAATCCAGTGGAGTCACCATGCGCTGGTTGAATGCATACCCCCAATGGGGAGATCATTACCGGGTGGAACTGTGCTACACGCTCCCGGATCAGCGTGATTGGTTGCTAAGCAACCCGTTCAGGAAAACTTCGCCCTTGCTCAAAATAAGCGGCCAGGACCTGCTCCCCATCGAAGAAGGTACCATGTACTGGCGCCAGGATGCCGGTAGCAAGGTTGTGGAACGCTGTTCTTACCTGCTGTTTTTTGTCGGGCAACCAGCCTCTGGCGAAGAATTTCTTACCCTCCAGGTACGTTTTCTTATCGCTCCACAAAGCGGTCAACCAGAGGTATGTCAGCCGATTCGAGATATCCAGGGCCAGCGTGGAGAGAATTTAACCATGAGTTGTATCCCCCGCAAAGGCTTTCCTGCAAAACTCATCGAACGTTTACCGCTGTTCCTGCTTCAAAATGATGCAGTATTACGCCGTCCCATGGAATCTATAGAATGGGACACCCTGGAAGGGGAATGGACGTTCACTTTTCCCGTTGCCCCTCCGTAAAACTTCTTTCTTCGCCTTTCTCTCTCCTGCAGACTACCCTGCGGGAGTTTTTTTGCGTCAAAGCGGGGTTAAATGGGCGATTCCTATTAAAAATAGGAAGTAAATTAAGAAATTAAACATTAGAAAGTTCTCATTTTGCCAAATTAACGACCGTTTTGATGCCTGTTTTGATGCCTCCCCCCTGCTACCATGAAAGTAGAACTTTTTGACGGGAGGTTAAACATGTCCACGCTCGTTTCCCTGTTTGCCGATAGCCGCAAAGTCCGGCTGGTCGTTTTCGCCCTGATGCTGGTGCTTTTCATCCTGGGCGCCGGTGCTCCGGAAGATGCCGGTGGGTTCTTCCACTAAGTCACAGGTATGATCCTGCTCGGAGCGTTTTCGGTGGGACTGGTGGCGGTGGGGCTGCGCGCGCTGATTCTGCGCCGCGAACTGCACCCCTTCGATGTGCGCTGGATGGGACTGCTCTTCGTGGCTTTCCTGCCGCAGTGGTTCGCCTTCGTGCTTCCCACCCGCTTCGAGATTCCGGATGTCTGGGCATCTCTGGCTCTGGTTTCATCGCAGATCGGGCTTCTGCTCTTTGCCCTGGCTAATGTCTCCAAGCCCGGTTTCCCTCTGCTGGCGCTGGGGTTGGCATCCAACCTGCTGGTGATTCTGCTCAACGGCGGTTGGATGCCCATCTCCCCGGAGATGGTTCAGCGGGTACTTCCGCAAGCCTCTCCCGATTTCTGGCAAATCGGCGCGCGCCTCGGCACGGGAAAAGACATCGTCCTGCCAGTGGAACAAACCCGCCTGTGGGTGCTTTCGGATATTTTCTTTATCCATTACGGGTGGAATCGGGCGGCATTCAGCCCGGGGGATGTGCTGGTGGCGCTGGGAGTCATCCGCGCTCTGTGGTCACTGGCAGACCGTCCCGCCCCTGCCCGGGTCTCTGCTTCACCGGTTGCCGCTCAGGAAGGATGATGCATGGTCACCTCATTTCAGGAAAGTAACTTGACCGGACCCTCGCGAACACGTCCTGAACAGGAACTGAGCCGCCTGCTCACCGCGGCGGTCATCAGTCCGCACTTCCGCCGTTTGCTGTTGAGCAATCCGGCGCAAGCCATTGCCAGCGGCTTTGGCGGCGAAGCCTTTCATCTGCAGGGTGAGGAACAACAGCAACTTGCCGCCATTCAAGCCGATGACCTGGCGGATTTCGCCCTGCAGGTCAGCGCCCTGCGCCTCTTTTCGGTCACCCCCCAGCGTTGAGGGGGAACGCCCCGGGGTTGAAAAGGAACATGATGGGAGAACTCTCCATGGCACTGAACCAGCACCTGCGGCAAAATCTGCACCTCGTCGAGACGTCCACCGCCCCGACGCTGGATGAGCATTTTGCCGACCTTTTCAACCTCAGCCGTTTGCTGAACCAGACCAACCGTCTGGAGCAGATTCTCAAAACCATTGCCCGCCACAGTCTCAGCCTGTTGCAGGTGGTGTACTGCCGCATCCTCACCCTCGAAGAAGACGGGCGCCTGATTACCCGCCTGGTGGAGATCGACGAGCGCTTGCCTGAACTCCAGCGCCGCCGCCTGGAACGCCTGCCCGCCGCTCTGCGCGAGTACCATCGGGCGCTTCACAGTCAGGGTGTAGTGGTGTATCAGGCTTACGATTTCGTCTACACGCCCATGGTGCGTCAGAACCTGGGATTGAACGATTTGAACAGCCTCTGCCTGGTGCCCATGCGCGTGGCGGACGAGACCATCGGGCTGATGGTGCTGGGCGACCACTGGCGCAAAGAAGAAGCCCTTTTCAATGAAGAACGTATCCGTTTGGCGGTGATGATTGCCGACCAGGCCGCCGCCGCCATCCACCGCACCCTGCTCAACGCCCGCCTGCATGAGAGTCAGGTTACTGCCATCCGCGCGCTGGTTGCGATGCTGGAACAGCGCGACCTGTACACCGGCGATCACAGCCGCCGCATGACCGAACTGGCAGGAAAACTCGCACACCAGATGGGCTGTCCGCCCGAAGAGGTGGAAGCCGTGCGCTGGGCGGCGATTCTCCACGACCTGGGCAAGGTGGGCATCCCCGATGAGACCCTGCGCAAGCCTGCCGAGTTAAGCGCCGAGGAATGGAAACTGATGAAAACTCACCCGCTAAAAGGCGCCGAGATTATCCTCATGCTTTCCGGTCTGGAGCATGTTGCCATGCTGGTACTGGCACATCACGAACGCTTTGACGGCACGGGCTACCCCTACGGGCTGTCGGGCAACCGCATTCCTTTGGGGGCGCGCATCCTTGCCGTGGTGGACGCCTACACCGCCATGACCGATGGACGGGTGTACCGCCCGGCTATCTCGCATCCCGAAGCGCTTGCCGAACTGCGCCGCTGTGCGGGCAGTCACTTTGACCCGCAGGTGGTCGAAGCCTTTCTGGCGCTCTTTAACTGACAACATCTGTCGCTCCTCTGACAGATACCCGCTTCACTCCCCCTCGTGATGCCCGCCCTCTCTTGCCGGGGGGCGGGCAAAAGGGAGGGGGCAAGCACCCTGAACAAGCCAGATTCTGTCGCTCCTCTGACAGATACCCGCTTCACTCCCCCTCGTAATGCCCGCCCTCTCTTGCCGGGGGGCGGGCAAAAGGGAGGGGGCAAGCACCCTGAACAAGCCAGATTCTGTCGCTCCTCTGACAGATACCCCGCTTCACTCCCCCTCGTAATGCCCGCCCTCTCTTGCCGGGGGGCGGGCAAAAGGGAGGGACAAGCACCCTGAACAAGCCAGATTCTGTCGCTCCTCTGACAGATACCCCGCTTCACTCCCCCCTCAAAACGCCCACCCTCCTTTTCCCCGGAGGGTGGGCAACTTTTTCAGGCTTCGATTTCTTCCACATCCGGCGGGTCAAGGCTGAGCACGCGCAGTTCCGCCCCGCACACCACGCAGATGACCGTATCGCCCACATCGGCATAGGTCAGGTCAATCTCCCCGCCGCAGGAAGGGCAGGCAGTGAGTGGTCGTTCTTCCAGCATGTTCCCTCCTCAATAGGCTATGGGGCTGATTCTACCCAATTTATCCAGCCGATGGGTTGCCTGAATGCGCCGCACCGTGCCGGTCAGCCCGCGCATGACCAGGCTATCGGTGGTGGCGCCGTTGCCGAAGTAATCCACCCCGCGCAGAAGGTCGCCGCTGGTGATGCCGGTTGCCGCGAAGAAGACATCGTTCGACGAGACCAGGTCATCCAGTGTCAGCACGCGCTGGAGGTCGTAGCCCTGCTCGCGCAGGCGGATTTCCTCTTCGGGGGTGCGGGCTACCAGACGCCCCTGCAGGTTGCCGCCCAGACAGCGCATGGCGCAAGCCGCAATGACTCCCTCAGGACTGCCGCCAATGCCCATCAGCACGTCCATGCCGGTTTCGGGCAGGGCGGTCATCAGCGCACCGGCTACGTCGCCATCGGGAATCAGGCGGATGCGCGCCCCGCAGGCGCGCACCTCGCGAATCAGGGCTTCGTGGCGCGGGCGGTCGAGGATGACCACCGTCAGGTCTTCCACCCGTTCATCCTTGGCGCGGGCGATTTTCTCCAGGTTATCGCGCACGGGGGCGTTCAGGTCAATCACATCGCGGGCTTCGGCACCCACGGCAATCTTTTCCATGTACAGCGCCGGACCCGGGTTGAACATACTGCCGCGCGGCGCCAGCGCCACGGTGCAGATGGAGTTCCACAAGCCCATTGCCAGCGGACGGGTACCGTCAATGGGGTCCACCGCCAGGTCCAGTTCGGGAGGCACGCCCAGCCCCAACCGCTCGCCGTTGTAGAGCATGGGGGCTTCGTCCTTTTCACCCTCACCGATGACCACCACCGCGTCCATTTCGATGCTGTTCAGCACCCAGCGCATAGCTTCCACCGCGGCACGGTCGGCGGCAATTTTATCGCCGCGCCCCATGTAACGCCCTGCCGCCAGCGCGGCGGCTTCGGTCACGCGCACCAGATCAAGCGCCAGATTTCTCGTAGGGGTACTTGCCGACATGAACAACCTGCCTTTCCAGAGAATGGGATTTTGGACAGTTTTAGTGTAACATGCGCGCCAAGGTTTGGATTTGACAGAGTCGAAGGTGAACGTTCTCGAATTTGCCGGCGTGCCCTCAACCCTCTGCTCAAATGTCGGGAAGCCCCCTGGAAAATTTGCCTTTAAAACCGGCAGTGGCTATACTATAAGCAGGCAGTCCCTGCCGATTGCATCCGTATCTAACCCGATTCAGGAGGTATCCCCCTATGACCGCTGAAAGCCCGTTCAAGTTGACCTACGCCACCATGTTCAACCCGCCGGAAGAACTGCACACCCGCTTTGAGGAAGCCCTGGCAAAGGTCAAAGCCGGTTTGGGAAAAGAATATGGCATGATCATTGACGGGAAAGAACGCTTTGCCGATGAGAAATTTGTGGACCACAACCCCGCTAATACCAATGAATTCCTGGGCATCTTCCAGAAAGGCACGGTGCAGGACGCCCACGATGCGGTGGCGGCGGCGAAAAAAGCCTTCTACAAATGGAGCCACACCCCCTGGCAGGAACGGGTGGCGCTCATCCGCAAAGCCGCCGATCTGATTGACCAGCGCATCTTTGAAATCGGCGCGGCGGTAGCCCTGGAAGTGGGCAAGAACCGCATGGAAGCCCTCGGTGATGTTGCCGAGACCGCCGACCTCTTCCGCTATGCCTGCGACTCGATGGAGAAGAACAACGGCTTCATCGTGGAGATGGGACGCGACCCGCTGACCGGCTTCCAGTCCACCAACTTCTCCGTTCTGCGCCCTTACGGCGTCTGGCTGGTCATCAGCCCCTTCAACTTCCCTGCCGCGCTGACGGGCGGCCCTTCGGCGGCGGCGCTGGTGACCGGCAACACCCTGATCATGAAGCCTGCCACCGATACCCCGTGGACGGCGCGCCTGCTGGCGGAATGCCTGCGCGATGCCGGCATCCCCGACGGTGTGTTCAACTACGTCACCGGTCCGGGCAGTACCCTCGGACAGGCGCTGATTGACCATCCCGACATCGCCGGGGTGACCTTTACCGGTTCGTACGACGTGGGCATGAAGATTTACCGCGACTTTGCTCAAAGCCGCTGGGTGCGCCCTACCATTCTGGAACTGGGCGGCAAGAACCCCGCCATCGTCTCGCGCCATGCCAACCTGGAAGATGCCGCCGTGGGCATCGTGCGCTCGGCATTCGGCTTGCAGGGGCAGAAATGCTCGGCTTGCTCGCGGGTGTTCATTGAAGAACCGGTCTATGACGAACTGGTGGAACGCCTGGTTGCCCTGACCAACAAACTGACCATCGGCGACCCCACCGCGCGCAACGTGTACATGGGTCCAGTCATTAACGCCTCGTCCTACCGCGATTACCAGAACTTTGCCGAGGAACTGCACCAGAGCGGGCGCGTTCTCACCGGCGGCAAAATCCTCACCGAGGGCGAGTACGCCAAGGGCTACTTCGTCACCCCCACGCTGGTTGCCGACCTGCCCGCCGATCACCGCCTGTGGCAGGTGGAGATGTTCGTTCCCATCACTACCATCGCTAAAGTCAGCAATCTGGAAGAAGCCATGACCCGCGCCAACGAAGTGATGTACGGGCTGACCGCGGGCTTCTACGGCTCGCCCGAGGAAGTGGAGTGGTTCTTCGACCGCATCGAAGCCGGCGTGACCTACGCCAACCGCCCGCAGGGTGCGACCACCGGCGCCTGGCCCGGCTTCCAACCCTTCGGCGGGTGGAAGGCTTCGGGGGCTTCGGGCAAGAACGCCGGCGGGGTGTACTACCTGCCGCTGTACATGCACGAGCAAATCCGCACGCTGGTCAAACGTCTGTGAGGCTATGCGCAAACCTTTAGGGAGTTTTTTCTTCTCGGTTGGTTTGGTTCTGCTGGTGCTGTTCGTCTTTTCCGACATTGCCGAACAGCCGCAGTTTGGTTTGTTTGCGGGCGGAGCGGTTTGTCTGATTCTGGGAACGGCGTTGTGGTTGACCTCGCCGCGCCCGGCGTCGGGCGAACCGCCTGCCCGTTTCCGTACCGTCAAAAAACTTATGCAAAGGAAGAAGAAAGCCTGAATCCATGTCCAAACTCTGCACCCTCTCCGATGCCGTCTCTCGCCTGATTCACAACGGCGATACCGTGTATCTGGCGGGCTTTACCCACCTCATCCCCTTTGCCGTAGGGCATGAGATCATCCGTCAGGGCAAAAAGAACCTCACCCTGGCACGCGCCACCCCCGACCTGATTTACGACCAGATGGCGGCGGCGGGATGCGCCCGCAAGATCATCTTTTCCTACATGGGCAACCCCGGGGTGGGTTCGCTGAAGGTCCTGCGCCGAATGCTGGAAGCCGGTCAACTGGAATGGGAAGAGTACTCCCACTTCGGCATGATTACCCGCCTGCAGGCTGGCGCCGCCGGACTGCCCTTCCTGCCGATGAACCTAACCGCCGCGCCCGACCTGGAGCGCGTCAACCCCAACTACAAACGCCTGACCGACCCCTACACCGGGCGCGAGGTGATGGCCCTGCCACCGCTCAACCCCGATGTGGCGGTAGTGCACGTCCAGCGCGCCGATGAGCACGGCAACGCCCAGATTTGGGGCATCCTGGGCGAGCAGAAAGAAGCCGCTTTTGCCGCCGAGCGCGTCATTGTCACCGCCGAGGAAATCGTTCCCGAAGAGGTCATCCGCTCCGACCCCAACCGTACCATCATCCCCGAGTTCATCGTGGATGCGGTGTGCCATGTGCCATACTGCGCGCACCCTTCCTACACGCAGGGATATTACGACCGCGACAACGCCTTCTACCTGGAATGGGATCGCATCAGCGAGAGCGATGAGGCGGTGCAGGACTACCTGAAAGAATGGGTGTACGGCGTGCGCGACCGCGCCGAGTACTGGGAAAAACTGGGCGAGGAAACCCATCGGCGGCTGGCAGTGTCCCCGCGCTATGCCGCGCCGGTGAACTACGGAGAATACTAGACTATGGACACGGCATACACTTCCAGCGAATTGATGATTATCAACGCGGCGCGCCTTCTGCGCGATGGCGATGTGGTGTTTGTCGGCGTGGGCATTCCCAACCTGGCGTGCAACCTGGCGCGGCGCACCCACGCCCCCAACCTGTACATGATTTACGAAGCCGGGGTCATCGGTGCACGTCCCAACCGCCTGCCCCTTTCCATCGGCGACCCCACGCTGGTGAGCGGCGCCGCCGCGGTGTGCAGTATGTACGATATCTTCACCCTGTACCTGCAACGCGGAAATGTGGACGTGGGCTTTCTGGGCGGGGCGCAGATTGACCGCTTCGGCAATATCAACGCCACGGTGATTGGCGATTATGCCCACCCCAAGGTGCGCCTGCCCGGCTCCGGCGGTTCCATGGAAATCGCCGCCTGGGCAAACCGCTGTTACATCATGACCCCGCACCAGAAGCGGCGCTTCCCCGAGCGGGTGGACTTCCACACCTCGGCGGGTTTCCTCAGCGGCAAGGGCGAGCGTCAGGCTTCCGGCGTGCGCGGCAAGGGACCGCAGGCGGTGGTGACCAACCTGGGCATTCTGGAGCCGGACGAGAACGGGGAACTGATTCTCACCGCCCTGCACGCCGGGGCAACGGTGGAGATGGCGCGCGAGAACACCGGCTGGGCGCTGAAGGTGGCGCCATCCCTGCGCATCACCGAGCCGCCCACGGCAGAGGAACTGCGCATCCTGCGCGAGGAACTCGATCCGCAGGGCATTTACCGCTAGGGAGCGCAAAGCAAGCGTGTGCGCATGGTTCGGCAGGCTCGGCGTTCGCTTTGCCAAGGCTTTCGGAGGGGCTTAACAGCCCCTCTTTTTCATGGCAGAATCAGGATAGATAACCCATGAACGGGACTTCCACTCCCTACCGCATCGGCACGTCCGGCTGGACGTACGACCACTGGCGCGGACTGTTCTATCCCGAAAACCTGCCCAAAACGCGCTGGTTTGCCCACTACGCGCAGACCTTCGACACCGTTGAAATCAACGCCACCTTTTACCGCACCTTTGGCGAAAGCACCTACCGCAAATGGCGCGAGCAGGCGCCGGAGGGCTTCACTTACGTCCTCAAAGCGCCCAAACCCATCACCCATTACAAATTTCTGCAGGACGTTGAGGCAGACATCCGCGCTTTCTGGGAGAGCGCCGCCCTGCTGGGCAATCAACTGGGCATGATTCTCCTGCAGTTAGCCCCATCCACCCCTTACGACCCCGAACGCCTGCGCGCCGCCCTGCGGACATTCCCCGACCCCGCGCGGGTGGCGGTAGAGTTCCGCAGTGAGCGCTGGCTGACCGATGAGACCCGCGCCCTGCTGGAGGAAAGCGGCGCCTGCTTTTGCGATGCCGACGCCCCGCGCGCGCCCCTGCGCGGCTGGCTGACCGGCAGGACGGCTTACCTGCGCCTGCACGGACGCTCGCGCTGGTACGCCCACTGCTACACCGATGCCGAACTGGATGAAATTGCCGCGCTGGCGCGCCGTCATGTCGAACAGGTCGCCGAACGGGTGTACATCTTCTTCAACAACGATTTTGAGGGCTATGCGCCGGAGAACGCCCGGTCACTGATTCAGCGCCTTGCGCCGCGGTGAGGATTACGGCACATCCTCTGCCAGCAGTTCCCAGGTCTGCGCGCCGTCGGTCGTGCCGTACAGGCGGTGACCGTTTTCGTCGTACTGCACCGCCCAGCCGGTTAGCGGGTCGCTGAAAACGAGCGACTCCGGTGTCTCCGGCGGGTTGGCGGGAGCAGTCTGCCACGTCCAGCCGCCATCCTGCGACAGGCGCAGGTTCTCCCCATCCCACACCCACCAGTGCAGGGCATCGGGTGCCGACCAGGTGTTGCCCACTGCCGGAATGCCTGGCGTCAACTGCCACGAAGCGCCGCCGTCACGGGTGACGAAGAAAGCCCGCTGAAAGGTCTCACTGCCGTAAAAAATGGAGAAGGCTCCGCTCTGCCCGTCAAAGAAGCGCAATCCTTCGGCGTAGAAGCCGGAGGGACTTTGGGGCAAATCCAGCGGACGGCGCTCCCAGCGCACCCCGCCATCGCCACTGCGGTAGAGGTACAAGCCGTCCACCGCCGGGGAGATGCCCGCCGCCCAGAGGGTTTGCTCATCCTGCGCGGCAATCTGCCACTGGGTGTGCATGCCCACCGGCAGGCGTCCGGGGGCATCCTCATCGCCCGCCGTGGAGCGCATCACCAGTTCCCAGGTCTGCCCGCCGTCGCGGGTGCGGTGCAGTTCCACCAAACCCTGAAGAGAGACCTGCGCCAGAACGGTTTGGGCGGAAGCCGGCGCGCGGAAGAAGTTCGCCCAGCCAAATGGCGCGGGCGCCGACTGCCAGGTCTGCCCGCCGTCTGTCGTGCGGTAGAGCGTGCCGGAGTCGTAGCGGTCGAGAGCCGGCAGGCACACCCAGGCTTCCTCTGCCGAGGGGAAGAAGCCCGAGAGGGTTACCGTCATCTCGCTGTGCAGGTCGGAGGGGGTGACGTCCTGCCAGGTGCGTCCGCCGTCGGTAGTGCGCAGGACACGGGTATCGCGCACCCCCCAGCCGTTCAGGGCGTCCAGGCGGGTGAGTTGCGTGAAGGGCAGAAGACTGCCCGATGAAGGCACAGGCGCGGGAAGGGTTTCCGTTGGGGAGGGGACGGCGGTGAAAGTGGGCGCAGGGGAGGGCGAAGGCGTCGCTTCAGGCAGGGACTGCGCCTGAAGGGACGGGACAGGGGGGATGCGGGGAGCGCAGGCGCTCACCGCCCAGAGCATCAGCACAAGCGAGAGGAGCAGTTTCTTCATAGAAATAAGACGTTCCTTGTTTTCGGCAGGTTCCTTTTGAGCATACCACAAAACGGCATCTGGCGAGCGTTCAGAGAAGTTTGTTTTACTGCAAAGGCGCAAAGCAAGCAAATGTGAAAAATCCTTCCCAAAAGTAATTTTTTGGTTATAATCAATTCAGATGATACAAACCAGGGGGAAAGACGCCGCCCGCAGGGGGCGCACGGGGATGGCGGATTCCACAGACGGAACAGGTCTTTAACACAAATACGCAACTCCCTTCGGAGGAAGGGGGGATATTGTATCGTCCCTTGGGCAGGACGAGCCGCTCCGTCCATTGCCGTGAAAACGGGCGCGTTTTCGGGCATCGGCGCGGCGGCGCTGTCCCTGCGCCGAGGGAGGATTTTCCAGGCTTTTTCCATGGTGAGGGTGGACAAAACCAGCAAAAACCAAACAGGGAGGAAAATAATGGAAGGTTTTCTTATCATTCTGGCATTGGCTCTTGGAATATATTTTGTCTGCAAGGTTGATCAGGACAGGGACAGTCAACAAAAAGCCAACCGTTTCTTCATGGAAGAAGAGGAAGAAAAACAACGCAGGGAAGAAATTATCCGGAGCGGTATCGCCTACAACGCCTGGAACCACATGCGCAACCACGACGGCAACCCGTACAACGATTCCGTCGGCTCGGCATTTACCCCCGGGACGGACGCCTGGAAAGCCAACCGCCGTTTTTAAGGCGCAGTAGCCCGCATCGTTTTCTCAACATCGAATCCATGCCCTCACCCTGCCCTCTCCCGCTGGGAGAGGGCAAGCCGTTCATGCACCGCTCAACTTGACAGATGCCCAGTCTGGGATATACTGACACCAGCGGAGGTGACTCATGCGTCTTTCTGGCTGGGATGTGCTCTCCATCGTCTTGCTGGCAGGGATGGCGTTCCTCATCCTGATTTTCTCCATCATCTTCATCAACCCCTATGTGATGATCAACCCCTACCCGCCGCCCACACCGGTGCCGACGCTCTTTGTGCCGTCGCCCACCGCCACCCTGCGCGCCCTGCCCACCATTGCGCGCACCAGTCCCTTTGAAGTGCCGACGGCAACGCCGCGCCCTCTGCGCCCCACCTCTACTCTGCCGCCCACGGCGACCGGTTTCCGCCTGCCCACTTTCACCCCCACGCCGACGCGCACCAGCACGCCTACCAATACGCGCACGCCCACCAACACGCCCACCTTCACCGTGCCGCCCACGTACACTTCCACACCGGTAACGCCTTCTCCAACGCCGGTAACCCCTACCGAGCCTGTTTCCACCATATACCCCCCAAGCCCATGAAAGGGATCTATGACGGACGAAATTACTCCCGAATTGTTTGCCCATCTGGTTGAACTTGCCGCGCTGGAACTGGACGCGCAGGAAGCCGAATACCTGCGCCGGCAGTTGAATTATCAGTTAAAAGCCATTCACGAACTGGAAGCCATTCCACTGGATGAGGATACCCCCATCACCTCGCACGGCGTAGCCTACACCCCCGAAATCAGCCAGCCGCCGCGCGCCGATGAGTGGCACCCCTACCCTGCTCCGCAGGACATCCTCTCCCAAGCCCCCGAAGTGGATGACGGCTACATCGTCGTCCCCGAAACGCCCACCACCCCGCTGGAGTGAACCCACATGGAACTTTGTGATCTTTCGGCTGTTGAACTGTACCGCTTACTGCGCGAACGCAAGACCTCGGCGGTGGAGATTCTGCAATCCACCCTGGAACGCATCGGCGAAGTGGAAGGGCGCATGGGCGCGCTGGAGAACAGCGACCTGACTGAAGAGGACAAGCAAAAGGTGCATGCCTTTATCACCCTCACCGACGAGCGCGCCCTGGAACAAGCCCGCCGCGTGGATGCGCGCCTTGCCGCCGGTGAAGACCCCGGCGCGCTGGCAGGCATCCCGGTGAGCATCAAGGATATCTTCTGCGTCAAGGATACCCCCACCACTGCCGCTTCGCGCATCCTCGCCAATTTCACCGCCCCCTACACCGCCACGCCGGTGGAGCGTCTGGAGCAATCCGGCGCGTTGCTGGTGGGCAAGGTCAATCTGGACGAGTTCACCTACGGCTCATCCAACGAATCTTCAGCGTTCAAGCCCACCCCGCGCAACCCCTGGGATCCTTCGCGGGTACCGGGCGGCTCGTCGGGCGGAAGCGCGACGGCGGTGGCGGCAGGCGAATCCGTGCTGAGCCTCGGCACCGATACCGCCGGATCCATCCGCCAGCCGGCATCCTTCTGCGGCGTGGTGGGACTCAAGCCCACCTACGGGCGCGTCTCGCGCTACGGGCTGATTGCCTTTGCTTCATCGCTGGACTGCCCCGGTCCGCTGGCAAAGGACGTCAGCGGCGCGGCGATGATGCTTCAGGTCATTGCCGGAGCCGACCCCAAAGACAGCACTACCGCTACTGTGCCGGTGCCCGATTACCTCGCCGAACTGGAAAAGGGCGTGAAAGGCTTGCGCATCGGGCTTTCGCCGGATTACTTCCGCATCACCTACCCCACGCCGGACGGCGGTTTTGAACAACAGCCCCTGCCGGCGGAGATTGAGCAAGCCGTGTACCGCGCCGCCGACCTTCTGCGCCAGATGGGCGCGGAGATCATCGAGGACGTGCCCATGCCCAACACGCGCTACGGCATCCCGGCGTACTTCGTCATCAGCCGGGTGGAAGCCGCATCCAACCTGCACCGCTACGACGGCGTTAAATACGGCTACCGCACCCCGCAGGCGGTGGCTGACCTGCGCGAGATGTACCGCAAGACCCGTGCCGAGGGCTTCGGCATCCAGCCCAAACTGCGCATCCTGATGGGCATGTACGTCAGCGCCGCGCAGTACAGCGCGCGCTACTACCAGCGGGCTTTGCGGGTGCGCACGCTCATCCGCCGCGATTTCGAGCAAGCCTTTGACCGCAACGGCGCCTACCGTCTGGATGCCCTGCTGACGCCCACCACACCCACCACCGCCTTCGAGATGGCGGCGGTGTACGGCGATTCGGTGCTGATGCAGTACGCCGACCAGTTGACCGTGCCTGCCAATCACGCCGGAGTGCCGGGCTTGTCCATCCCCGCCGGGCTGGATGCGCAGGGCTTGCCCATCGGCATCCAACTGCTGGGCGCCGATTTCTCCGAGGATATCCTTCTGCGCATCGGGCGCGCCTACGAAATCGCCACCCAGGGCGAAGCCTGGCGGCAAGCCCGTCCGCGCGTGCTGGCGTAAGCCTGAGATTTCTCTGAAAGTATCACCGCGCTCCGTACCCCGGGGCGCGGTGATTTTTTACCGCCAAGACGCCAAGAGCGCAAAGGGGAGAAATCCGTGTGCCTCGACAGACCCGGCACACGTCCACTTCAACGCGCGTCCTGCATGGGATTGTGCTATACTGAAATTATCCATTTTTCATCCATTTAATAAAGGAAACTCCCATGAACCCTCTTTCGCGCATCCGCGCACCCGCCGACCAGCCCCTGCAGGACGGCTACACGCGCACGCTGGAAGCCCTGCGCCACGAGGAACGCCTGCTGGCGGTCTGCCTGCCTCTGCTCCTGCTGGCGGTGCTGGTGCTGTTCATCCCCGCGGTGGGCGGGCTGGGTAGTCCGCCTCTGCGCCCTCTGCTCACCGCCATCAACCTCACCGGCATCCTGCTCACCCTGCTGACGCTGTGGCTGGCGCGCAACCTGCTGGAGCGCATCCGCGCGCGGGTGGAAGCCTGCCGCGAGATGGAAACGCGCCTGTGCCTGCCCGCGCTTCAGGAAAGTTCCGTGCTGGATACCCATCCCCTGAACCTGCTGTTCAGCGCGCTGATCATTCTTCTGCTGGGCGGGTGGATTCTGCACCTGATTGTGGTCTGGAGCCTGTAAACAGGCTCTCCCTTCTCTTTTGAAATGGAGTACCCCCATGGCAATTTACCGTGATGCCCCCTATCCCCCCTGCCACTTCACCGTGGATTTAGGCACCGGCGAGACCTGGTCGCCCAATACCGGCTTGCTGGAAGTGGTCTTTCCCGAAGCCCGGCTGGTGGTCGCCGACTACCGCCCCGGCAACAGCAAAACCCCCGAACCGCAAAAGGTACAGACCGGCGTGGAATACGGCACGCTCATCCTGCGCCGCACCGTGAACGGTTCGCTGGACTGGTACCAGTGGTGGAACGAGTTCCGCAACGGCAGTACCGGCAACACCCGCAGTGTCACCATCCACCTGATGAACGAGGATTTGTCCAACGTGGTGCTGACGTGGAAATTTTTCCGCGCCCGACCGGTTAATCATCTCTTCTCCAACCTGACCGGGCTCGGCGGCGAGTTGTTTGTCGAAAGTCTGGAACTGGCGTTTGAACGGCTGGAGATGGAGTAAGACGCCTCAACCCGACAGGTACGCCGACCAGTCCACCTCCAGCGGCACTCCAACGCGGTACGCGCCGATGTCCTCCGGCAGGGCAAAGCGCACCCGTCCATCGGCGTTCTTCTTATCCACCTGAAGCGCGGCGCGGAAGGCGTTTGCATCCAGCCCGGCAGGAATGCGCGTGGGCAAGCCCAAGCCCTGCAGGCAGGCGGCGATGCGCTCCGCCAGCCCTTTGCGGGCAATGCCGTACTGTTCCGCCAGTTGCGCCTCCACCACCAGCCCAATAGCAACGGCTTCGCCGTGGCGCAGGCGGTAACCGCTGGCGCGTTCGATGGCATGTCCCACCGTGTGACCCAGGTTCAGCGCGGCGCGTTCCCCCTTCTCATAGGGATCGCGCTCGATGAAGCCCACCTTCACCGCCATCCCCCGGCGGATGACCTCCCCCATGCGCCCCAGCACCGCCTCCCAGCCCTGCTCGCAAAGATAGAAAAGTTCCGGGTCGGCAAGGATGCCGTGTTTGACCACCTCCGCCAGCCCGGCGCGGATTTCTTCCTCCGGCAGGGTCTCCAGCGTTTGCGGGTCTGCCAGCACCAGCGCAGGCGGATGGAAAGCCCCGATGAGGTTCTTGCCCTGCGGCAGGTCGGCGCCGGTTTTCCCGCCCAGGCTGGCATCCACCATCGCCAGCAGGGTGGTCGGCACTGCCACCCAGCGCACCCCGCGCATGTAGGTTGCCGCGGCAAAGCCCGCCAGGTCGCCGATCACCCCACCGCCTATAGCAATCACCGTACTGCCGCGCTCCAGCCCGCCCTGCAAGAAGGCGCTCCACAGCGTTTCCAGCGAGCGCAGGGTCTTGTGTTCCTCCCCGGCAGGCAGGATGACCGGCACAACGTGGTAGCCCGCATCTTCCAGCGCGGCGCGCAGACGCTCGCCGTGATGGGGCATGACGCGATCGTCGCTCACCAGCGCCAGCGGGTCTTTCAAACCGCGGCGGCACAGTAAACTGCCGCAGGCATCCAGCCCGCCAAAGCGCACGCGCACATCGTAAGACGTGCCCATGCCGCGCAGACGGAAGACCCCCAGCAGACGCTGAGCTTCCTCAACGGCTTGCTCCGGTGAGAGATGGGTGGTGTCCAGTTGCAAGGGGAAAGACGCATAATGCCCGGCGCGCCGTTCCAGCAGACTGCGCAGACGCTCGCGCCAGTTTTCTCCCGCCACCAGCGGACGTTCCTCCGCCGCATGGCTCATCCGCGCCTGCAGAGTCTCAATATCGGCGTGCAGGCACAGCACCGCACCGTGCGCCTCCACTGCGCGGCGGTTGGCATCCTCCAGCAGAGCGCCGCCGCCCAGCGCAGCCACCCCGCCGTCTCCGGCAAGCAGTTCATGCAGAGCCTGACGCTCGCGGGCGCGGAAGCCGCTTTCACCCTCACGGGCGAAAATGGCGGGAATGTCCACGCCGGCTTGCTCAACGATGAGCGCATCCAGGTCAAAGAAGGGCAAATCCAAACGCTCCGCCAGCGCCCTGCCGAGGGTGCTTTTTCCCGAACCCGGCGCGCCGTAGAGGAAAAACCACTCGCCCGCGCTCATGCGTCCTCCCAGAAGCGGTGCGGAGTACCGTCCATGGGCAAATCACTCAGGCGCGCCTGACGCAATCTTTCAAAGCGCGGCAGGATCTCCGCCAGCGAATCGCCGCCCAGTTTTTCCAGCAGGGCATCTGTCAGCACAAACGCCAGCATGGCTTCCAGGATGACCACCGCGCGCGGCACCGGACAGAAATCGGAGCGTTCGTAGCGCGTCTCGGTCTCCACCCCCTGCGCCAGATCCACCGTCGGCTGAGGGGTGAGGGTGGTGGCGATGGGCTTCATCGCCGCGCGCACCACCAGCGGCTCGCCGTTGGTGATGCCCCCCTCCAGCCCGCCACTGCGGTTGCCCGTGCGGATGATCCTCTCTCCCTCCAGGCGGATGGGGTCGTGTACCTGCGTGCCTGGCAGGCGCGTATTGGCAAAGGCGGGTCCAAACTCCACTCCCTTGATGGCAGGCACACTTAACAATGCCGCGCCGATGCGCGCTTCCAGCCGCCGATCCCACTGCGCATACGAGCCCAGCCCCGGCGGCACGTTGAGCGCCGCCACCTCAATCACCCCGCCGAGGGTGTCGCGCGCCTGCATGACGGTGCGAATGGCGGCGCGCATGTCCTCCGCCGCCTGCGCGTCCGGGCAGGACACATCCGACTCCAGCGCGCGGGCAATGCGCTCGGCGTAGGGCATGCCCTCCAGACGGCTCTCCACCCCGCCGATGGAGACCACATACCCGCCTACCTGAATCCCGAACTGCCCCAGCAGATGCCGGCACACCGCCCCCACCGCCACCCGCGCGGCAGTCTCCCGCGCCGAAGCGCGCTCCAGCGCCGGGCGCAGGTCGCGGTAGCCATACTTGAGCGCGCCGCTCAAATCGGCGTGTCCGGGGCGCGGGGTGGTGAAGGGGGGAATGTCTTTGCCCTTCCAGCGGGCATGGTCGGCGTTTTCGATAAGCAGTGCCAGCGGCGCGCCGGTGGTCACCCCCGCCATGACCCCGCCGAGGATGCGGGCGCGGTCGTGTTCCAGTTTCATGCGCGCCCCGGCGCCCAGTCCCTGCTGGCGGCGCGTCAAATCGCGTGCAAGGATGTCTTCATTCAGCGGCAAGCCGGCGGGGATGCCATCCAGAATCACGCTCAGCGCAGGTCCGTGCGATTCACCGGCAGTGAGAAAGCGTAAGGTCATCGTTTCACCTTCCTCCATGTATCAGGTTTGCGGGTTGGAGTCTTCGGCAACCACCTGCCACATGACGGAACGCGGCACCATCTGCCCGCTCCAGCGTTCCAGCGCCAGGGCGGCTTGTTCCACCAGCATACCCAGCCCGCCGGCGGCAGGCGCGCCGCAGGCGCGGGCAAAGGCAAGCAGGCGCGTCTCCCGGGGATTGTACACCAGATCGTACACCGCCGTCCCTTCGGGGATGGGCAGAGCCTCATTCCACGGCAGGGTGTCGGGATGAGGAGACATCCCCAGCGGGGTAGCATTGACCAGCAAATTCAGGCGCGGTGGGAGCGCTTCACGCGGGGGAACACCTTCCAGCGCGGTTAGCGGGGCATAGGGTAGGAAAGTGCGCAGAGATTCCGCCAGTGTTTGGGCTTGTTCTCCGCGGCGGGCGCTCACCCAGACTTCCCACTCGGCGCGAATGAGCGCATAGACCACCGCACGCGCCGCACCACCCGCCCCCAGCACCAGCGCCCTGCCCCCCTGAAGCGGCAGGACATCTCCCAACTGCGCGTACAGGTCGCGCAGAAAGCCGGGCGAATCGGTGTTTGCACCCCACACCCGCCCGGAGTCATCCACCCCCAGCGTGTTCACCGCCCCGATGATGCGGGCTTCGTCCTCGCAGAAATCCAGTTCTTTCATCACCGTCTGCTTGTGGGGGATGGTTACGTTCAGCCCGTGCAGGTCGCCCGCACGCAGACGCTCAAAGAGCGCGCGCCATGCTGTTTCGCCCTCCGGCAGGGGCGGGACGGGGTAGAGGCGGTACTCGCCCTCCAGCCCCATAGCGCTCAGCGCGGCAGTGTGCAGGCGCGGGGAGAGGCTGTGTCCCAGGGGAAACCCCAGCAGTCCCAGGCACAGGGCGCTCATGGTGTCACCTTGACCTGCGCCCCCAACGCCTGCAGGGTAGCGACAAAATCCGGGAAGGACTCGGCCATGATCTCCGCCTGCTCAATGATGACAGACTTGACACCCGCCAGCCCGGCAACCGCCAGCGCCATCGCCAGGCGGTGATCGCCGTGCGGATGGACAGTCCCGCCCAGCGCAGCACCGCCGCTCAGGTCAAAGCCGTCGGGGTGTTCTTCGGCAATGCCGCCCAGGCGGCGCACTTCCTGCACCAGCGCGGCGATGCGGTCAGATTCCTTGTAGCGTAGTTCCTGCGCGTCCCGCACGGTGCTGATGCCTTCAGCGTGCAAAGCGGCGGCGGCAAAGGCGGGAAACTCGTCAATCATTGCCACCACCCGCTCGCCCTGCACCCGTCCCGCCCGCAAAGCCGAAGCCTGCACGCGCACATCGCCCACCGGCTCGCCGAACACCTCCCGCCGATGGGTGATCTCGATACGCGCGCCCATCTCACGGAGCGTTTCCAGCAGGCCGGTGCGGGTGGGGTTAAGCCCCACGCCGCGGATGAGTACGTCCGAACCGGGGACAATGGATGCCGCCGCCAGCAGAAAGGCTGCGGCGGAGAAATCGCCGGGAATACTGCCCCGCAGGGGCGGCAGGGGCTGTTGGGGCGGGTGCAGGCGCACCCAAGCCGCGCCGCCGGGCAGACGGGCATCTTCCAGCGCCACCCCCATGCCCTTGAGCATGCGCTCAGTGTGGTCGCGCGAAAGCGTTGGCTCTACCACCTCAACGGGCGCATCTGCCGCCAGCCCTGCTAGCAAAAGGCAGGTCTTGACCTGCGCACTGGCAACCGCGAGGGTGTGACTCATCCCCCGCAGGGGGCTTTCAGCAGGGCGGGCTTGCAGGGTCAGCGGGGCACCGCCCCCCTCAGCGGCGGTGATGGGCACACCCATGGCGCGCAGGGGGTCGACGATACGCTCCATGGGGCGGCGGCGCAGTCCGGGGGTACCGTCCAGCACCGCAGGGATACCCGCGGCGGCAAGCGCACCTGCCAGCAGGCGCAGGGTGGTAGCCGAGTTGCCGCAAAAGAGCGGCTCGGCGGGGATTTTCCAGCGTCTCCAGCCGGGGGAGCGCACTTCCAGACATTCATCCTCCAACCGCCAGGTCACGCCCAGCGCCGTCAGCGCGTTGAGCATGGCGCGGGTGACACCCGAATCCAGGAAGTTTTCGATGAGACTCTCGCCCTCCGCCAGCGCGGCAAAAAGGGCGGCACGGTGCGAGATGGACTTGTCGCCGGGAATGCGCACCTCACCGCGCAGGGGTGCGCCGGGGCTCACGATGAGATTCATGAGGCTTCTCTCCATGCAAATTGAGCAGGCTTTCGCGTTGATGAGCGCTTTCCGCAAGCAATGCCCGCAGGCTCTGCCAGTCTTCGGCTTCCAGTGCCTGCGCCAGCAGATCCAGGCGCAATTGCGCGCGGCGCAGAGTGGTCAACAAATAATCCCGGTTGGATGCCAGCACCTCCAGCATTAAGTCGGCGGGCTGGGATGCCAGCCGCGAGGTGGAGCGGTAGCCCGGTCCTGCCAGCGGGGCGGCTTGCGGCGGCACGCTGGATGCCAGAGCGCTCGCCAGCAGGTAGGGCAGATGACTGGTTGCCGCCACCCAGCGGTCGTGCGTCTCAGCATCCAGCCAGAGCGGGCGCGCTCCCACCGCCTGCACCAGGCTTTCGGCAACCTGCCGGGCATGGGCAGAGGTGCGCTCCAGTGGGCAAAGAGCAAACGCCGCCCCATGGTACAGGTCTGCTTCGGCATGTTCAAACGAAGAATGCTCCTTGCCGCACATGGGATGCCCGCCAAGGGGGTCGAAACGCTGCGGCAGATGCACCATGGCGGCGAGGATTTCACGCTTGGTCGAACCCACGTCCAGCACCACCGCCCTGCCGGGGTGCAGGTCGGGCAGGCGCTCCAGCAGATGCAGGATGCTCTGCACCGGCGTTGCCAGCACCACCACATCGGCTTGTGGAAGCAGGTCAGCGGGGTCGGCGCTGACAGTGTCCACCGCGCCGCGCTCCAGGGCTTGCTGACGGGTGGGCGCATGGGTATCCACCCCCAGGACGGCACGCACCCTGCCGCGCAATGCCAGCGCCAGCGAACCTCCCATCAGCCCCAAGCCCACAATGGCAACCCGCAGGGAGCGGAAAAAGTCTTCCTCGCTTTCTGTGCTCATGCCGTGTTTTCCTCCATGAGTTGAACACATTCACCATGCCCGTCGACCACGAACCCGCCCAGAGACGCACAGTGAGCCTGCCAAACCGTGTCGAAGCCAGCGTACCCCCTCGACAGGCTCGGCAAACGGCTACTGCTCATCTCTCCGCCCTGCCCCAAGGGGACTTGCTAAACGTTCGCGGTGTGGAGAGGGAGCGACATCCCGCCCAATGGCTTGCGCAATGCGGCGCACCTGCTCCACCATTTCCACAAAACGCTCCGGCTTGAGGCTTTGCCCGCCGTCGGAGAGGGCTTCCTCGGGGTGTGGGTGGACCTCAACAATCAAGCCGTCCGCGCCGGCGGCAATGGCGGCGCGGGCAATCGGCAGGACGTATTCCCACTTACCAGTGGAGTGACTGGGATCGAGAATCACCGGCAGGTGGCTGAGCGACTTGACCACCGGAATGGCGTTGATATCGGTGGTGTTGCGGGTGGCGTTTTCGAAGGTACGGATACCGCGCTCGCACAGAATCACCCGGCGGTTGCCATGCGAGAGAATGTACTCCGCCGCCATGAGCAGTTCCTCAATGGTGGCGCTCATCCCGCGTTTGAGCAGGACGGGACGCTGACTTTCTCCGGCGGCGTGGAGCAGGGCAAAATTCTGCATGTTGCGCGCGCCGATTTGCAGGACATCGGCGTACTTTGCCACCAGCGGCACCATCTCCGGCGCCATCACCTCGGTCACGATGGGCAGGCCGGTTTCCTCGCGGGCTTCCGCCAGCAGTTCCAGCCCTTCCTCACCCAATCCCTGGAAGGCATACGGCGAGGTGCGTGGTTTGTACGCCCCGCCGCGCAGAGCGTGCGCCCCCGCTTCGCGCACAGCATGGGCAATTTCCATGAGTTGGGCACGGCTCTCCACCGAGCAGGGACCGGCAATCAGCACAATCTCATTCCCGCCGATGGAAACTCCGTCCAGCGGAAAAACGGTGTTCTCCGGGCTGAACTCGCGCGATGCCAGTTTGTAGGGGCGCAGGATGGGCACTACCCGATCCACGCCAGGGAGCACGGCGAAGTGGCCCTTGTCAATGGTGCGGTCGTCGCCGATGGCGCCGATCAAGGTGCGTTCCTGTCCGCGCGACAGATGCGCCCGCAAGCCCACCGCCTCAACGCGTGCCACTACCTGACTGATCTGTTCCTGGGTTGCATCGGCTCGCATGATAATCATCATCTTCACACCTCCAGAAAATGGGAAATTACCTTTATTTGACATCAACAGCATATTCAGGGCGCAGGGTAACCGCCCCACGTAAATAGACATGCCGCACGGCGTTCTGCGGCATGTCAGTATTCCAGTGAATCAGCACGCGCACACAGCGCTGGACGCTGTCCGGCACGGAAATCTCGCGGGCGCACATCAGCGGCACCTCAACCCACCCCAGTTGACGTGCCGCCAGTGCAGGGTGCACCGCATCCAGGTCCTCGGTCATGGTGAAGAAAATGCTGGCAATGTCTTCGGGTTTCAGCGCGGGGTTGGCTTGCATAAGGGCAAGCAAGAGTTCCCGTGTCCCTGCTAGAATGGCTTCAGCAGTGTTTTCGTCCACCGTGGTTGCGCCGCGAATCCCGCGAATGCTCATAGATCCAGCCTCCAGAGGTAAGATAAACGAAAACTGCGGCGCCGTTGGCGCCGCAGGTCCGTTCGAGTGCTTCACTCTTCCGGTTAAGCGTTGCCGCCGGCAATCTGCCAAGAGATGCCGGAATAAAAGTAAAACCAGTAGGAAGCAACGCGAGAAGAGTACATAGGTTGGCATTAGTGTAGCGCAGAGAATTGGAGATGTCAAGGAGGATTTTTGGGGCATTTTCCGGAGATTTTGTGACCCCGAAAGGTTTTCCGAATCGGTGAGGCGAATGTTCACCGCGCCCTTCGGCATGGCTCGCCGGGCAGTTCTCCCTTTGCTCCCTGGCGGTAACAATCGTTCGAATTGGGCTACAATATTCCCATGAGGCAGAAACTCTCTTCCTGGTGGAATCGCCTGCCCGAATCGTGGCGTTTTGTCCTGCCCATCTGGCTGGGGATGCGCCTGCTCACGGCCATTATCGGCATCGGGGTGTGGAAAATCCGCCCTCTGCCCCCGCCTGTAGGGATGCGTTTTTATGAAGGGCTGGAACCAGTCTATCTGGGACTGCGCGGCATGCTCATCGGCGTGTGGCAGAGATGGGATACTATCTTCTATCAAATCATCGCCGAACAGGGGTATTCCCTGACTAAGATTTCGCATTTCTTTCCCCTGTATCCGCTCACCGCGCGGGTGACCGCCCGCCTGACCGGTCTGGAAACCCTGGAAGCCATGGTTCTGGTCAGCACGCTGGCGTATCTGGCGGCACTGGTTCTGCTGTATGTCCTGCTGGCAGACACCTTTGACACCACCATTGCCCGCCGCGGCGTGCTGGCGCTGGCGGTCTTCCCAAGCAGTTTCTTCCTCTTTGCCCTGTATCCGCACGGGATGGAACTCGCTCTGATTCTGGCTTCGGTATGGCTAGCACGCAAGCGCCGCTGGCTGGGATGCGCGCTCACCGCTCTGCTGGCAGGGCTGACCCACAGCACCGCTCTGCCGCTCTCTCTGATTTTACTGGTCGAAGCCGTGCGTTTCATTCGTCAGCAAACCCATCCCTGGCGCTGGGCAGTGCTGAGCGTGGCGGGCATGCCCGCCCTGGGCATCGGTTTGTTCTGGGCATGGCGAATCGCCCAGGGCTTTCCATCCATTCCAGAGGTCATTGCCCGCGAGTTTTTCCGCTACCCCACCCCGCCGTGGGAAAACCTGCTCAAATGGCTCGTCCTGCTTCCTCAGCATCTGCCCGCTCCCGACTGGATTATCAACTCGGTGGCACTCATTCTGGTGGTCTGGAGCCTCCTCTGGGGATGGAAAAAGATTCCCGCATCCTGGTTGACCTATCAGGTACTGGTGTTGTTGATGACCCTTGGGCTGGGAGACGCCCGCGACCCTCTTTACAGCCTGAACCGCTACATCCTAGCAAGTTTTCCCCTGTTTGTCGCGCTGGGATGGTGGGCAGATACTCCCCTCAAGCGCCTGCTGGGCTTTGCCGTGGGAGTTTTCGGGCAACTGGCACTGCTGGCGTTTTTCCTGTTGTGGATTTTTGTCGGTTAAAAGCAAAGCCCGCCTGCTCCACAAAGCGGCGGGCTGACTTAATTAACTTGCTGATCGTTGATTACCGCGCCAGGATGCGCGCCATCTTGATGTATTCCTCACTCAGGGTACGGCGGTTGTTGACCACCGTCGCCAGCGGGATGGGGGTGATGTCGCGCCCGGTCAGGGCGGTCATCACGCCGGTTTGCCCGCTAAGCAGGAACTCAATGGCTTTGACGCCAAAGCGGGTTGCCAGGAAGCGGTCGAAGGCAGTGGGTTTTCCGCCGCGCTGAACATGCCCCAGCACGGTCACGCGGGTATCAAAGCCCACGTTCATTTCCTGCAGTTTTGCCGCCAGTTCGTTGGCGTTGAGTTTGGCGCCTTCCGCCACCACAATGATGCAGTGCGACTTACCGCGCTTGTAGGCATCTTCCACTGCCTCAGCCACTTCTTTGAAGGGGGTTTCGTACTCGGGGATAATGGCCATCTCTGCCCCGCAGATGATGCCTGCCTGCACCGCCAGATAGCCGCAGTTACGCCCCATGGTCTCAACGAAGAAGGCGCGGTTGTGTGAGGATGCCGTATCGCGCAGTTTGTCAATGGCGTCCACAATGGTGTTGAGGGCGGTATCCACGCCGACGCACATATCGGTGCCGTAGATGTCGTTATCAATACTGCCGGGGATGCCAATCACCGGCACGCCCTGTTCCTGCAGTTTCATCCCACCGGTCAATGAGCCATCTCCGCCGATGATGACCACCGCATCAATGCCAGCGCTGCTCAACTGGCGAATGGCTTTGCGCTGTCCTTCCGGAGTTTTGAATTCCATACTGCGGGCAGTGCGCAGAATCGTCCCCCCGCGCTGTAAAATGCCGCCGACATCGCGCGCGCCCATCTCGCGGAAACGCCCGTTGAGCATGCCTTCATAGCCGTCTTCAATGCCAATCACCCGGATGCCGTTTGCCAGTGCCGTGCGCACCACCGCGCGGATGGCAGGATTCATTCCGGGAGCATCCCCCCCCGAAGTCATCACACCAATGGTTCTGAGTGAAGTCTTGAACATAATCATTGCCTCTTTTTATGTAAAAAATTTTCCTCAATGAATGGGGATAGGTTCTACAAGGACGTTTTCCCGTCCAACAATTCCATACAATTCTTCCAGCAATTCTTCCGAAACACAAGTGGTTTCGTTGGGAAATTCAAACAAATACCCGCTTTTGCCCTCAAAAATCCAGAAGGCAAAGCGGTCGTTGCCCGGGTGGGAGTGCAGTTTATTGTACACGCGCCGCATGCGCCGGACGTCTCGCTGGCGGTCGCCCGTTGAACGCAGGGTGATTTTGACCATGCGCGGAGCATCCCCGCTCAGCGAGGTTTGCCCGTAAGGCGGGATAATCAATGGCACATTCGGAAAAGCCGAGCCGATGCTCACCGTGTCAGCAGAGGATATTCCCGGTACAGCAGGCGAAGGAACGACAGGCTCCCGCTTCACCGGCGCCGGAACAGAGATTGAAGGCAGTGGTTCTTCCAATGGCAGTGAGGCATCCTCGGGCGTCATTTCATAGCCGTACAGATGCCAGTCCGGCGGCTCTTCCGGTGGCTCAAGACCATCCACAGGGTTCAACGGCGCAGACTTGCCGTTTCCATTGGCATGTTGAACCGGTGCAGAAGGCTGAACAGGCGCTGCCACGGGGGCAGGCGCAGCAGGGGCATACTCCACCCGAGCCTCGGCAACTACCAGCGCCTCGGGTGCGACCTCTTCCTCTTCAATTCCCATCTCAAAAGGCGGCTTTTCCCACTCCAATTCCATCGAGGAAGACCACGAGGCAGTACCGGTATCCTCGCCCGCTACCACCTCAAGAGCCACTTCGCTCAACTTATCCACCAGCACCTTGGGATCGCCGCTTTCGGTATCCACCTTGCCCTCGGCGATGAGGATAGCATCCATGTGCACCAGCGTGTGGTATTTCTCCCACGCGCTGGGGAAGATGACCAGTTCAATGGGACCACGCAGGTCTTCCAGGGTGACAAACGCCATGGGCTTACCGTTCTTGGTCTGGTGCTGGCGGAAGCGCGTCACCATGCCGCCCACCGAGACGGGGGTGTGATTGCGCAGGTCTGCCAGTTGATTGGAGTAGTAGCTCAGACGCTTGCGCATGCTGTTCCAGTACGGGTTAAGCGGATGATCGGAGACGTACAAGCCAATCAGTTCACGCTCCCACTCCAGTTGTTCGCGCGTGTCCATACTGGTGGTAAAAGGCAGGTGAATGTTCTCGATGGCGTCCACATTCGCGCCCACCGTGGCGCCAAAAAATGTCAGTTGCCCACTGCTCACCGCGCGGAAATGGCTGGCGCTGACGTTGAGAATGGTATCCATGATCTCTAAAAGCGCCTTGCGGTTGCCAAAGCGATCCAGTGCGCCTACTTTGATGAGGCACTCCAGCGAGCGTTTGCCCACACTGCGCAAATCCACCCGCGAGGCAAAATCGGTCAGGCTCTGGAAAGGACCGCCTTCTTCGCGCGCCTGTAGAATCATCTCCACAGCGTTCTGCCCCACGTTCTTCACCGCCCCCAACCCGAAGCGGATGGCAGGCTTGCCGTCGGGCTGATCCTCGATGGTGAAATCCCATCCGCTGGTGTTGATGTCTGGGGGAAGCACCGGCACGCCCAGATTTTTGGCATCTGCCACGTAGAAAGCCACCTTCTCGGTCTCGTTCTTGGACGCCGAGAGCAGGGCGGTCATGTACTCGGCAGTGTAATGCTTTTTCAGATAAGCCGTCTGCACGGCAATCACGCCGTAATCGGCGGCGTGCGATTTGTTGAAACCGTAGCGAGCAAACTCTTCCCAATCGTCGAAAATCGCCGCGGCAGTTTCCTCATCAATACCGCGCTGGACCGCGCCTTTGATGAATTTCTCACGGTGCTTGAGCAGTTTGTCCTTCTGCTTCTTGGCAATGGCTTTGCGCAGTTCGTCCGACTCGGACATGGTGTAGCCCGCCAGTTCCACCGCCGCGCGCATGATTTGTTCCTGATAAACGGGGATACCGTAAGTTTCTTTGAAGATGGGCTCCAGCGCTGGATGGCGGTACTGCACGGGTTCTTCGCCGTGCATGCGGCGGATGTAGGTGGGGATGAAGTCCAGCGGCCCGGGGCGGTAAAGCGCCACCATAGCAATCACATGATCCAGCGTTTGCGGGCGCATCTGCACCAGGAAGCGGGTCATGCCACTGCCTTCTAACTGGAAGACACCCGCGGTGTGCCCCTGCGCCAGAAACTCGTAGGTTTCGGGGTCATCGGTGGGAATGTTGTGCAGGTTCAGGCGCACGCCATGGCGCTGTTCGATTAACTGGCAAGCCCTCTGCATGATGGTCAGCGTTGCCAGCCCGAGGAAATCCACCTTGAGCAAGCCCAGCGACTCGATGATGGACATCTCAAACTGGGTAACGGTCTTGATGGGGCTTTCTTCCGAGCCAGAGGTAGGACGATGCAGAGGCAGATACTGCACGATGGGTTCGTCCGTAATCACCACACCGGCGGCGTGCGTACCGGCGTTGCGCACCACGCCTTCCATGCGTGCGGCGGTGTCAATCAGGTCGCGCAGGTAGTCGGCTTCTTCATACGCCGCCTTGAACTCCGGCACGGTCTCCAGGGCTTCACGGATGGTGACGTTCTTATTCGGTGCGGTGGAAAGCATCTTGCTGAGGCGGTCCACCTCTGCCAGGGGAATGTCCATCACCCGTCCCACGTCGCGAATGGCGGCTTTGGCGCCCAGCGTGCCAAAGGTGATAATCTGCGCCACCTTGTCATCGCCGTATCTGCTGGCGCAGTACTCCAGCATGCGCGGACGCAGGTCGTCCTGAAAATCCAGGTCAATATCGGGCATGGAAATACGCCCGGGGTTGAGGAAGCGCTCAAAAATCAAGCCGTGTTCAATCGGCTCAACCATGGTAATGCCCAGCACGTAAGCCACCATCGAACCCGCCGCCGAACCGCGCGCATTGTACCAGATGCCGTTCCTCTGGGCGTACTGGGTTAAGTCCCAAACAATAAGGAAGTAGGCATCAAAGCCCATCTGATGAATGACCCTGAGTTCGTACTCCAGACGCTCGCGCACCACGGGGTCATCAGCCCGCGTGCCGTAGCGCCGCCGCAAGCCCTGTTCACACAGTTCGCGCAGGTAGGTTTCGGCGGTGTAGCCTTCGGGGACGGGAAAGCGCGGCAGGTGGTAGCCCTTGCTGGTCAAATCCACGTTACAGCGCTCAGCGATGAGCAGGGTATTGCTCAACGCCTCGGGGATGTCGGCGAACAACCGGCTCATCTCTTCGGGTGAGCGCAGGTAAAAGGTATCCACGCTCATGCGGAAGCGCTTGGGTTCAGAGAGCAGGTTGCCCGTTTGTATGCACAGCAAAACGTCCTGCAGGCGGGCGTCTTCGGGGTTGATGTAATGCACATCGTTGGTGGCGATAAAGCGGGCGTTGTAGCGTTTTCCCAGTTCAATCAACTGGCGGTTGACCGCCTGCAGTTCGGGAATATCGTGGTTTTGCAGTTCAAAGAAGAAGTTCTCGGCACCAAAAACCTCGTAGTACCAGTCCGCCAGTTTGCGGGCACGCTCAACATCGCCCTCTTTGAGGGCTTCGGGAATCTCGGCAGAGAGACAGCCGGTGGTGCAGATCAACCCTTCGTGATGCTCAGCAAGAAAATCATGATCGATGCGCGGATTGTAGTAAAAACCCTCTAACTGCGCCGCCGAGGCAATTTTGAGCAGATTCTGGTAGCCGGTCTGATTCTCTGCCAGTAAAAGCAGGTGAAAACTGGATTTATCCAGTTTGGGGTCGCGATCCTGCATGCGCCGCGCCGCCATGTAGGCTTCCAGCCCGATGATGGGCTTGATGCCCGCGGCGGTAGCCGCCTGGAAGAACTCAATCACTCCGAACATGGTGCCGTGATCAGTGATTGCTACCGCTGGCATGCCCATCTCTTTGGCACGGGCAACTAACTGCTTGGGATTGGAAAAGCCGTCCAGCAGAGAGTATTGGGTATGCACATGCAAATGGGCAAAAGACATGATCCGCTCACCGATGCTGTTGTGGGATTGGGAAAGGGAAGGATGCCGTGAACAATTTTATTATAGGTCGTTTCACCCGCCGTGCATCCCACCCAATTGGGGTGATTTTCCCGCCAGAACGGGACAAAGGGAAATTATACCCGCAAACCTGTCTGGATCACCTTAAGAAATGCGGATGGGTTTTTTAAGGATTTTCTCTCTTTACCCCTTTACCGCCACAGGCACGCCCCGCTGAGCGGATTCAATCAGCGCCAGCAGGGCGGCAATGTTGCCGCGGCTGTCTTCCAGCGAGATGCGCGGCGGCTTGCCCATCTGCACTGCATCGCAGAGGTCTTCCACCTCGCCCAGGTAGAGTTCTTTGCCCTTTACTTTGATGGTCTCGGTGCGTCCACTGCGGGTGAGCAACAAGCGCGTGGACAAGCCCGGCTTGAAGGGGTCAGGCACTTCCAGACGTCCCTCACTGCCCACAAACTCCATGAACGCCCGCGGGGGACGTTCGAAACTGCTTTCAAATTGCAGGAAAGCCTCGCCCGGGAAGCGCACCTGCGCCACAAAGGACATCTCGCACCCCGCCGGGTTGAGCGTCTGCCAGCCAAAGACTTCCAGCGGCTCGGCGCCCAGCACAAAACGCGCGTAACTCAGCGGGTAACAGCCCACATCCCACAGACTGCCCCCACCCATGGACGGCTCCAGGCGGTAATTGCCGGGGCGGTCGAGCGTGAAGGTGAAAGCCCCGCGCACCATCTTCACTGCACCGAGGATACCACTGTCCACGATTTCTTTCACCTTGAGCGTTTGGGGGTGGTGGCGGTACATGAACGCCTCGGCGATGATTTTGCCATGTGCCTGCGCCGCCTCGCGCATGGCATCCACCTCGCTCAGGGTGAGCGCCAGGGGTTTTTCACACAACACGTGCTTGCCCGCCTGCACGGCTTTGATCGTCCAGTCGGCATGCAGGTGATTGGGCAGGGGATTGTAGATGACGTCAATGTCCGGGTCGGCAAGCAGGTCTTCATACCTGCCATAAGCGCGCGGGATGCTCCACTCGCGGGCGTAGGCTTGGGCAGACTCCAGACTGCGTGAAGCCACCGCCAGCAGGCGCGTGCGTTTTGAGGACTGCAACACGGGAATCAGCGCGCGGTTAATGTGCGCCGTCGAAAGAATACCCCAGTTCAGCGGTTTTTGTGCCACGGTTCACCTATCCTTTCAGCGAGCCGGCCAGCAAGCCGCGCAGGAAGTACTGTCCGAGGAAGAGATACACCAGAAGGGTGGGCAGAGCCGCCAGCAGAGAACCTGCCATCTGCACGTTCCAGGCGATGATTTGACTGCCCGCCATGTTGTTCAGCGCTACGGTGATGGGCCATTGTTCGTTGCCTGTCAACACCACCGCAAAGAGGAAGTCATTCCATGCCGAAGTGAACTGCCAGATGAGCACCACCACAAAACTCGGGATGGAGATAGGCAGAAGAATCCAGCGGTACACCCCCAGCATGTTAGCCCCGTCAATGCGGGCGGCTTCGATTAATTCCTGCGGCAAACTAGCGTAGTAGTTGCGGAAGGTCAGCGTAGTGATGGGAATGCCGTAAATGACGTGCGCCAGAATCAAACCGGGGATGCCGGTGAGATTGGCAGATTTCATGAACTGCACCAGCGGGATGAGAATGCTCTGATAGGGGATGAACATGCCGAACAAAATCAGCGGGAAGATGACATCAGCACCCTTGAACTTCCACTTTGCCAGCACATAGCCATTCAGCGACCCGAGGAAGGACGAGATAATCGTCGCCGGAATGACCATGACAAAACTGTTGCGCAGAGAAGGCGCCAGATGGCGGAAGGCTTCCACGTAATTATCAAAAGCAATGGTGTGGGGCAGTGCCCACATGGTCTTGAGGTTCACTTCCTCAAAGGGTTTGAAGCCCGTCACCAGCATCACGTACATGGGAAGCAGATAGAAAATGGACATGAAAATCAGCGGTGCATAGAGCCAGTTTTTCCCGATGCGCAGAGATTTTGCTTTCATAGTTGTTTCTCGCTCCGCAGGGTAAACCACATGTAAGGAATAATCAACACCGCCACACTGATGAGCAGGAGAGTCGCAATAGCGGCGCCGCGTGCGTAAAACAGCCCGTCAAAGGTGGTCTGCCACATGTAAATAGCAGGCACATCCAGCGCCAACTGTTTGCCAGCCATGGCGATGATTAAGTCAAAGACTTTGAGGGAAATATGCCCCAAAATAATCAGCGCGCTCAACGTCACCGGGGTCAAAATGGGCAAAATGACATGGCGGTAAATTTGCCATTCACTGGCGCCGTCAATTTGGGCGGCTTCGCGCAGTTCCAGAGGGATGGAGCGCAGTCCTGCCAGATACAGCGCCATGGTGTAGCCCGACATTTGCCAGATTGCCGCCAGTGCCACAGCGGCAATGCCCCAGGTAGGCGTGGTATGCCAGTTGTTGATGAGAAAGTCAAGATGAAGGTAGGAAAAGAGCAGATTCAAACCGCTCATGCGCGAGCCGGTTGCAGGATTCATCAGCCAGCGCCAGACAACGCCGGTAACAATGAAGGAAATTGCCATGGGGAAGAGGAACAGGGTGCGGAAGAAGGCTTCTCCCTTCAGCCCCTGATCAAGCATCACCGCCAGGAAGAATCCCACCACAATACAGCCCACCACAAAAACCACCGTGAAGATGACCGTATTACGGATGTCCACCATGAAGCGCGGGTCAGAGAACAACTCGATATAATTGTTCAGCCCTGCCCATGCAAAATTGGGATTCAAGCCCTTCCATTGAGAGAGAGAAACCCGAATCGACCATCCGATAAACCCGTAAATAAAAATCATCACTGCCAGGATGGAAGGCAGGACGAGCAAAAACGAGAGATACCGATCCTTGTTTTTGAACATGGCGCACCTGCGTCTTGCGAGGGTTATGAGGAATGGGGCTTCACCCGCAGATGAAGCCCCATATCGCCCACAAAAAGACTACTTGCAGGGTCCAGAGGACTTGCAGGCGTTCACCAGCGCGCTCTGGAAGGCGGCAAGGTCGCCGTTGGAGACGAACAGCCCCAACGCGGTGTCAATTTCGCTCTTCCACGAGTCGTTGGCAACCACGCCGTGCGTCAGCGAGCCAACCACCACATTGCTTGCCCAGTCATCCATGGCCGACTGCAGGTACTCGCCAAAGAGGGCTTTGTCGCAGTCGGTGCGGGCGCAGATGGAGCCTTTGACCGGGTTGAAGGCTTCCTGCCCTTCCTTGGAGCCAGCCACCTTCAGCCACGCCACCGCGGCTTCGGGATCGGGCGCGCCCACCGCCAGCACGAACGAATCGGAAAGGAACTGGAAGACACCCACCGAACCGGGCACCGGCGCCCAGCCGTAATCCACCTTGGGTTTCTTGCCCAGTTCACGGAAGTAGCCTTCCGCCCAGTCGCCCATGACGTTGAAGGCGGCATCACCGTTGACCACCAGTTGCGCGGCATCCTGCCATGAGAGGGAAGCCGAATCGGTGTTGGCGTAAGTCATGGCTTTCTGGAAGTTCTCCAGCGCGGTCTTGACCTCAGCACTGCCCCAATCGGTGGTACCGTTCCACAAACCGTTATACTTCTCGGCGCCCAGCGTGCCCAGCAGGATGGTTTCGAGTAAGTGCATCTTGGTCCACTGCTCGCCCAGCGCCAGTGGGGTCACGCCAGCGGCTTTGAGTTTGTCCATAGCGGCGAACCACTCGTCAATGGTGGTGGGGACGGCGATTTTGTTGTCTTCCAAAATCTTGGGGTTGTACCACAACACATTGGCGCGGTGGATATTGACCGGCACGGAGTAAATCTTGCCATCCTGCGAAATCAGCGGGATGAGCGTCTGAGGCATCACCTTCAGCCAGCCCTCAGACTCGTACAGGTCGTTGAGCGGTTGAATCTGATTGCCTGCCACGTACGTGCCAATCAACTCCTGACCGGCATGCCCCTGCCATGAGTCGGGGGGATCGCCGGACTGCAGACGGGTTGCCAGCACGGCGCGGGCGTTCGTCCCGGCGCCGCCCGCTACCGCGGCATTGATGAATTTGATATCGGGGTACTTGGCGTTGAAGACCTTAATCATGGCTTCCAGACCTGCGGCTTCGCCGCCGCCCGTCCACCACGAAAAGACTTCCACTTCCTTGCCGCCCTGCGCAGGCGGTTGAGTTTGGGCGGGGGCTTGCGTTGCCGCGCCGCCGCACGCCGAAAGCACCAGCGCAGTGAGCATCAGCACTGCGATCAGAGAATACCAGAACTTCTTCGACATGTGTTTCTCCTTCTGAAAGAGAGTGGACATTGATGGATACAACGAAGAGACGGGGAACAGGGGAATCTTACGGGTTTGTTGAATAGCGATCACCTCCTTTCGGCTTCAGTGACACAGGATTGTCTTGAGTACCGAATCACAGGTTTGCCTGTGTTCGCACCCATTGATGAGAAACGGCAGAAGACTCTCCCCCGTCTTTGCGCCCGAGATACCCGCTCTGTACTGCCCATCAACCTTTCTCTCCTGCCCCTGCTGGCTTGCCCCATCCATAACACACCCGGATGGTCACAGGCGAAAAGCGCTTGCAAGAAAGTCCGCAGAACAATGCCTCTCATGGTGCTGGACTCTGGCTTCAGGGTTCGGGATAAGGTTCACAATTCATTATACACCGGAAGAAAGAAAGGATATCCGCTTTCCTCCTTCCAATCAGGGAAGTACGAAAAAAATTCTTCCCTTTACACTTCCCATTCCACCTCCCCTCCCCTCTGGTACAATTTAAGCGTGCATATTCTGCTGATTCATCAGGCATTTGTCTCGCTCGGCGAAGCGGGCGGAACCCGGCATCATGAACTGGCGCGCTATCTGGTTCAGCGCGGACACCGCGTCACCATCATCTGCAGTCCGGTAAGTTACCTGACGGGAAAAGTGGAAACCCGTACCTCCCAGGAAGAGGAAGAAGGCATCACCATCCGGCGGGCGTACACCTACGCCGCCCTGCACCGCAGTTTCTTCCATCGGGTGCTGGCGTTTGTCAGTTTCATGCTCTCGTCCTTCTGGATTGGGCTGAGCGTGCGCCAGGTGGATCTGGTGTGGGGCACTTCGCCACCCATCTTTCAGGGCGTCACGGCGTGGGCGCTGGCGCGTTTGAAGGGCGTGCCCTTCCTGTTTGAAGTGCGCGATCTCTGGCCCGCCTTTGCCATTGCCATGGGCGTTTTGCGCAACCCGCTGTTGATTGGCGCTTCGCAGGCGCTGGAGCGCTTCCTGTACCGCCATGCCGACCGCGTGCTGGTCAACTCGCCGGGGTTCATTGACCACGTCACCGCGCGGGGAGCAACATGGGTGGAACTGGTGCCGAACGGCGCCGACCCGGAGATGTTCGACCCCGCCGCGCGCGGGGAAGCCTTCCGCGCCGCGCATGGTCTGGATGGGCACTTTGTGGTGCTGTATGCCGGGGCGCACGGTCCCAGCAACGATTTGGGCGTGGTGCTGGACGCGGCAGAACACTTGCAGGACGAACCGCGCATCTGCTTTGTGCTGGTGGGCGACGGCAAGGAAAAGCCCGCCCTGATGAAACAGGCGCAGGAGCGCGGCTTGAAAAACGTCCTCTTTCTGCCCCCCGCCCCCAAAGCGCAAATGGGCGAGATCATGGCGGCGGCAGATGCCTGCCTGGCAATCCTCAAGCCGCTGGAACTGTACAAAACCACCTACCCTAACAAGGTCTTCGATGCCATGGCGGCGGGACGTGCGGTGGTGCTGGCAATTGACGGCGTCATCCGCCAGGTGGTGGAAGAAACCGGGGCGGGGGTCTTCGTCCCGCCGGGAGACGCGCAGGCACTGGCGCAGGCAGTGCGCATGCTGGCAGATAATCCGCAAGCCGCGCGGGAGATGGGAGAAGCCGGCAGACGCTGTGTGGAAAGACGGTTTCATCGCCAGGTGCTGGCAGAGCAACTGGCGCTGATTATGGAGCAGATGGGAGGTGAAAATGGCAGAAAAAATTCTGGTGGTTGAGGATGAACGCGCCCTGCAGGAAACGCTGGAGTACAACCTGAAGCGCCAGGGCTATGAGGTACAGGTCGCTGGCGATGGCATCCTTGCCCTTGACCTGGCGCGCGAATTTCAGCCCGAAATCATTCTGCTGGACGTCATGCTCCCCGGCATGGACGGCTTTGAGTTGTGCCGCCGTCTGCGCCAGGAAATGAACACTCCCGTGCTCATGCTCACTGCGCGCACCGAAGAAATTGACCGCGTGGTGGGGCTGGAAGTGGGCGCTGACGATTACATGACCAAGCCCTTCAGCATGCGTGAACTGCTGGCGCGCGTCAAAGCCATGTTGCGCCGGGTACGCATGATTCGCGAAGAGATGCAGAAAAGCGAGGAAAGCACACAAAAAGAGAGCGAAAAACGCCTCCTCTCCGGCAATCTGGAACTGAACCTGGCGCGCCGCGAGGTGCGCCTCAACGGCGTGGTGGTGGCAGTCAAGCCCAAAGAGTTTGAACTGTTGCACTTCCTGATGAAACACCGCGGGCAGGTGCTCTCCCGCGACTATTTGCTCAAGGAATTGTGGGGCTGGGACTATTTTGGCGACAGCCGTACCGTAGATGTGCACATCCGCTGGTTGCGGGAGAAAATCGAGCCCGACCCGGCGCATCCGGTGCGCATCGTCACCGTGCGCGGCGCGGGATACCGTTTTGAGGGCTGAAAATCATGAGCAGACGCGTTTTCTGGCGTATTCTCGCCCCTTTGATGGGGCTGATTCTGCTCACCCTTGCGGGGGTGACGCTTTACCTCTCTTCTCTGTTCTACCAGAACAATCTCCAGCGCATGCAAACCTACCTTTTGCAGGAAGCCCGACTGATGCGCAACCTGCTCATGCCGCTGATTCTGGAAGACCCGCAAAACCCGCAAATCAACCAGATTGTACGTGAGTCCGCCCGCCTGGTGGGAGAACGCATCACTGTGGTGCTGGCAGACGGCAGGGTGGTGGGCGAAAGCGAAAAACCGCTGGATCAACTGGAAAATCACCTCAGCCGTCCGGAAGTGCAGGAAGCCCTGAGCAACCGCGAAGCGGTGGAAATACGCTTCAGCACCACCATTGGGGAAGAGATGCTCTACGTTGCCATTCCCGTAGTATCTCAGAATCAGCAAGTTGTAGCGGTCATCCGGCTGGCAGCCTCCATGGGTGCCATCCGGCAGGAACAGCAAACCCTTAACGGCTCGCTGTTCATCGCCGCACTGATTGCGGCAGCCTTTGCCGTGCTGATTGCCGTGTGGATTACCCGGCGGGTGCTGGCGCCGCTGGAAAAGTTAAGCGCAACGGCTCAACAACTGGCAGAACACACCGGAGAGACTGCGCGCAATGAAGGCGATGAGATTCGCCGTTTGCAAGCCGCCTTTCAGACCATGTCGGAGCACCTGCGCGAGCAGGTGAGCCAGTTGCGCGCCGAACGCCAGAAACTGCACAGCGTGCTGAAGAACATGAAGGACGGCATTTTGCTGGTGGATGAGAATGGCAAAATTTCACTCATCAACCCCGCAGCAGCAGGTATGTTCGGGATTGAGGAAACCCGCGCCATCGGGGCTTCGCTCATCGAAGCCGTGCGCCACCACACGATTGTCGAACTGTGGGAGCGCACCCGCCACAGCGAGCAACCCCAGGACGGAGAAGTCGAAGTCCTGCCCGAACACCGCTTTTTGCAGGTGGTGCTCACCCCGCTGGGCAAAGAGACGGGCAATGCCACCCTGCTGGTGTTCCACGACCTGACCCGTGAACGGCGGGTAGAACGGGTACGGCGCGATTTTGTCAGCAACGTCTCTCACGAACTGCGCACCCCGCTGGCATCCCTCAAAGCGCTGGTAGAGACCCTGCAGGAAGGCGCGCTGGAAGACCCGCCCGCGGCACAGCGCTTCCTGCGCCAGATGGAAATCGAGATTGACAACCTCACCCAGATGGTGCGCGAACTGCTGGAACTCTCGCGCATCGAATCGGGACTGGTGCCGCTTCAGCGCCGCCCGGTTTCGCCCTGCGAAATTTTACGCCGCGGCGCCGAGCGCATGCGCCTGCAAGCCGAGCGCGCCGGTCTCACCCTGCAGGTGGACTGTCCTGAGAGCCTCCCTGAGGTCTTCGCCGATGCCGAGCGGGTAGAACAGGTGCTGGTTAACCTGACGCACAACGCGGTGAAGTTTACCCCGCCGGGGGGAGAGATCACCCTGGGGGTGAAGCAGGAAGGGCAGGCGATTTGCTTTTGGGTGCGCGATACGGGCGTGGGCATCCCGCCGGAAGATTTGGAGCGCATCTTTGAGCGCTTCTACAAGACCGACCGCTCGCGCTCCGGCGAAGGTACCGGCTTGGGCTTATCCATTGCGCGGCATATTGTGGAAACCCACGGCGGGCGCATCTGGGCGGAGAGTCAGGTTCAGCAGGGCAGTACCTTCTTCTTCACCCTGCCATTAGAAAAATAAAACGGAGATTCTGCCTACCCCTCGACAGGCTCGGGGTACGACTGCCGCTGGCTGAGCCTCGGTTGGCGAGCCGTGTCGAGCCATGCCGAAGCCGCTGGCTGAGCCTGCCGAAGCCCATTATGGATTGGCTTCCTGCACCACCACCTCGCTCTCCAGTGTCAGCGGCGGCGCGGCAGTCACCTGCCAGCGCAGGGAGAGCGCCGGTTCGCGCGCCCCATACGTTGGCGAGTACCAGCCCAGCACGGGGGAAGCCTGTCCTTCTCCCCACACCACCTCGCCCGCACGGATGACCTGCAAATGCAGGGACATCTCCCCTGCCGCCTGGGGACGTTTGCCGGGCAATGGCTCAGCGCGCGCCTGCACCTGCAAGCGCATCCGCAACCCCTCGCCTTCCAGCAGGACGGCATCCTGCCCCTGCACCTGCCAGCGCCAATCGGGCAGAAGGAAATGCAGGGTAAACGTATGGAGAGAAGGACGTTTGCCGTAAGGCAACAAATAGTCGCTGATGCGCCACCTGCCGCGCTCCACCCGCCGCAGGGTGCGCCGATGCAGGATTCCCAGGCGCAGATAGCCCTCGCGCACGGCAGTTACCTGCATTTCGTCTTCTTCCGTGACCCACGAATGATCCCAATCCAGCCAGAGGAAACGCCCCGCGCGGGTCATCGGCTCATGCTCATCCACCGTGATGCTGTTATGCACCAGGGCGCCCGCCAGCCCGTTCTCCCAGGGTGCGGGAGCGTTGTAGCGGTACGTGCCGGCATCCTTCAACAGATTGACGCCTCCATGCCACAAATCCACGTGCAGGGCATCGGCGTGCGCCGGGCGCGAAGTCAGGCGCGCCGTGCGCAGGACTGCCCAATCGCCGCGCTCACCCAGGCGGTGAACGGCAGGGGAACGGGAAAGTTGTCCACCTTCCCCCAGAGCAGGCAGATTCAGCCACAACGCCAGTTCATCCCATGCGCCGGGGGGCAGTGCCGCCCCGCCGCCAAACGCCAGCGCGGCGGCTTGCACGGTAGGACGCCCATCGGCAATGCCCCCCGCCGAGAGCGGCAAAATCCATGCCCCGTCGTGATGCCCCAGGTTGAGCATCCGCCCGGAGATTTCATCCAAACAGGCAGAAAGCCACGCCGTGGCGGCGCGCAGACGCGCGCTCGTCTCCGCCTGCCAGGCGCGCCCCTCGCGGCGGGCAAAGGCATCCGCCATCAACGCCAGGTGGAGCATCAGGCGGTGGTAATTCACCGAGTGCTGGCAGTACGTGCCGTCGGCGGCAATTTGCCTCTGCAGGGCGCGGTTGAGTTCCCGCCAGCCCTGCTCGCGCCAGCGTTCTGCCTGCGGCATGCCCTCCAGCGCCAGACCGGCGGCGTACAGCCCCAGGGTTTCGCTGAGGTGGTGATTGTTGAACTGCGCACGGGCATACGCCAGCGTGGGCGGGATGCGCGCGGCGTGTTCCACCACCATCGCCGTCAGGCGGGAGAGACGCTGGGGGGTGGTGTGCGGTGAAGCGGCAAAGACATCGCCGGCAAAGAGCAGTGCCAGCAGACGCAGAGCCACTTCCTGCCCGGAAAGCCAGTTCACCCCCTGATAGGGCGGGTTGGCGCGGTCGAAGGTTTCCAGGTATGTCCAGAAAGCGGCAGGGAAACGCTCATCGCCGCTCCAGCGGTAGGCTCTGCCCAGCACGAACGCCCAGCCAAAACGGGCAGGCTCCCACAAGTCTTTGATATCCACTCCCGGGGGAAGGTGACGTCCGCCCTCGTACGCCGTCCAGGGACGCAGGGGGAGCGGCGGGGTGAATTGCAGGGGGACTTTCTCCCCGCCGTACAGGCGCACCTGCCCGGCAAGGATGTCCTCTGCCTCTGCCATCAGGTTGCGGTAAGCCTCTTCCCCGCCCGCCGCGCGGAGATGCGCGGCATCGGGCAGATGCCACAGCGGGCGCAGACGCGCAGAAGGCGGCACAGCAGGCGGCTTCTGGCGGGCAAAGTGTCCCGTCCACAGCCCCAGCCGGTACACGGCGTACCAGGTCAGCGCGCGCCAGCCCAGCGCCCGCAGGATTTTCCAGCCCAGCAGTGCCTTGCGCATCCCCCCTATCCTTTCAGCAGGTCAGCACTTCGGAATACACGCCCAGCAGACGCTCGACGATGTTCTCCCAGGCATACTGACGGGCATAAGCCGCCGCCTGCAAGCCCATGCGCTGGCGCAGTTCGCCGTCCATCAACAAGAGGCGCAGGCGCTCGCTGAGGGCTTGCGGGTCGCCATCCGGCACCACGTAACCGGTCAGCCCGTCCTGCACCAGGAACGCCAGCCCGCCCACCTGAGACGCCACCACCGGTGTGCCGCATGCCATGGCTTCCAGCGCCACCATGCCAAAGGACTCGTAATGCGAGGGCATGATCAGCACCTCGGCGGCGGAGTAGTAGTAAGGAAGAGTATCCTGCGCGCGCTTGCCCAGAAACAGCACCAGGTCTTCCAAATGCAGTTCACGGCGCAGGGCTTGCAAGCGCGCCATCTCGTCGGAGAGTTTTTCCCCCGATGCCGAAGGATCACCGCCCACCACCGCCAGGTAATGCGGGACATGGCACTGCACCCCGCACTCGCGCAGGATGGCAATGGCGCGCATCAGCGTATCCAGCCCCTTAAGCGGCTCAATACGCCCCACGAACAGCAACATGCGGTCTTCGGGGGGGATACCGATGGCTTCGCAGGCTTCCTCGCGGGGAATGGGGTAGAAGCGCGCCGTATCCACCCCCGGCGGCACGATGCGGATTTTGCCCTCATCGGCTTGATAGAGGAACTGCAGTTGGGCTTTTTCCGCCAGGGTGGCGGCAATGATACGGTCGGAAATTTGCAAAACACGCCGTTCACCGTTGATGCGGTACTCGCCTTCCATCTCTTCGGGCGAGCGGGCAATGCGGTTTTTCATCAGTCCCAGGGTGTGGAACATGGTCACCACCGGCACGTTCCACTCGGCTTTGAGGGTCTCGGCGGCAATACCCGACATCCAGTAGTTGGCGTGAATCAGGTCGTAATGAATACCCTTCTCGCGGGCAAAGCGCAGAACGCCCTCGGCAAACTGCGGGATGAAGTCCACCAGTTGGCGTTTGGGGAGCCAGGTCTCTGCTCCGGCGGGGAGATGCACCACGCGGTTGCCAAAGCCCAGGTCGTGCAGGACGTGGGGCACGTGTTCATCCTGCGAGCGGGTGAAGACATCCACATGCACGCCGCGCATGCCCAGAAAGCGCGTCACCTCGCGGACGTACACGTTCATACCGCCGGTGTCCTTGCCGCCCAGGGTTGCCAGCGGGCAGGTATGGTAAGAAAGCATGGCGATGTTCATAGGATGTATTTTAATGGGAGTTAGCAAAAGCGGCGTACAAAGTACGCCGCCACTGGGAATTAAAAAGAAAAAGTCTTTTGGCGATGACCTACTCTCCCAGGGGGTCGCCCCCCAAGTACCATCGGCGCTGACGTCCTTAACGACCGGGTTCGGGATGTTGCCGGGTGTACCAACGTCGCTCCTATCACCAAAAGACTGTTTTCACTTGTAGAGAGTTCTATAAAGGCGCTTCTTCTGAAAGAAGACCCAGATCCTCGCACCACATAAAGAAGCCCTCGATCATTAGTACGGCTTTGCTCCACGCCTTACAGCGCTTCCACATGCCGCCTATCTAGCAGGTCGTCTTCCTGCGATCTTACTCCTTTGCGGATGAGGGGTCTCATCTTGAGGCGAGTTTCCCACTTAGATGCTTTCAGCGGTTATCTCTGCCAGACATAGCTACCCAGCGATGCCGTTGGCACGACAACTGGCACACTAGCGGTCTGTCCACTCCGGTCCTCTCGTACTAGGAGCAGATCCTCTCAAACCCCTTGCGCCCACAGCGGATAGAGACCGACCTGTCTCACGACGGTCTGAACCCAGCTCGCGTACCGCTTTAACGGGCGAACAGCCCGACCCTTGGGACCTTGTCCAGCCCCAGGATGCGATGAGCCGACATCGAGGTGCCGAGCGAGGTCGTCGATGTGAACTCTTGGACCTCACCAGCCTGTTATCCCCGGGGTAGCTTTTGTCCGGTAAGCCACGGCCCTTCCACTCAGTACCGTGGGATCACTAAGCCCGACTTTCGTCTCTGCTCGACGCGTTGGTCTTGCAGTCAAGCTCCCTTCTGCCTTTGCACTCTCCGGCTGGTTTCCATTCAGCCTGAGGGAACCTTTGGGCGCCTCCGTTACCTTTTAGGAGGCGACCGCCCCAGTCAAACTGCCCGCCTGCCACGGTCCCTCTCCCTGCTTTCAGGCAAGAGGTTAGGGTCTAAACACTGTCAGGGTGGTATTTCACCGTCGGCTCCACCGAGACTGGCGTCCCAGCTTCTCAGCCTCCCACCTATCCTACACAAACAGTGCCCAAACTCAATGACAGGGTGCAGTAAAGCTCCACGGGGTCTTTTTGTCCTGCTGCGGGTAGGCCGCATCTTCACAGCCATTTCAATTTCGCCGAGTCCCTCGTTGAGACACCGCTCTAGTTGTTACGCCGTTCGTGCGGGTCGGAACTTACCCGACAAGGAATTTCGCTACCTTAGGACCGTTATAGTTACGGCCGCCGTTCACCGGGGCTTCGGTTCGGAGCTTCGCTTGCGCTAACCCTTCCCCTTAACCTTCCGGCACTGGGCAGGCGTCAGCCCCTATACGTCGTCTTTCGACTTCGCAGAGACCTGTGGTTTTGTTAACCAGTCACTAGAGCCGCTTCGCTGCGACCCGCCCAGGCTCCTTGCGTCACCCGGGCAGGCACCCCTTCTCCCGAAGTTACGGGGCTATGTTGCCTAGTTCCTTAACGAGGGTTCTCTCGTTCACCTGGGTATTCTCTACCCGTCTACCTGTGTCGGTTTGCGGTACAGGCGGTACACCTTCTTCGCTTAGAGGCTTTTCTCGGCGGTTAGGTTCAGCTCACTTCGCCTTACGGCTCGCCACGGGATCTCAGCTCAGCCAGGGGATTTCCCTCCTCGCCTCTTCGCCTGCCATCCCATGCACCCACTCCACCATTCGTGGGCTGGCTTACCTCCCCGCGTCCCCCCTTCGCTCCAGTCTACCGGTGTCGGAATGTTGACCGACTTCCCATCAGCTACGCCTTTCGGCCTCGCCTAAGGACCTGACTAACCCGACGCGGATTGACCTGGCGTCGGAAACCTTAGACTTTCGGTGAACACGGTTCTCACGTGTTTTACGCTACTCATGCCTGCATTCTCACTTCCGCTCGCTCCAGCACTCCTTCCGGTATGCCTTCCCCGCTCGCGGAACGCTCCCCTACCGATCTACACCTTCGCGTAGATCCCATGGCTTCGGTATCAGGCTTAGCCCCGTTAAGTTTTCCGCGCAGAATCACTTGACCAGTGAGCTATTACGCACTCTTAAAAGGATGGCTGCTTCTAAGCCAACCTCCTGGTTGTCTCGGTAACTCCACATCGTTTCCCACTTAGCCTGAATTTGGGGACCTTAGCCGATGATCTGGGCTGTTTCCCTCTCGACCACGAATCTCATCACCCGTAGTCCGACTGCTCCCCTTCCATCAACGGCATTCGGAGTTTGATTGAGTTCGGTAAGCCCTAAGCCCCCTAGCTCATTCAGTGCTCTACCTCCGTTGATTACTGAGAAGCGCTAGCCCTATAGCTATTTCGGGGAGAACAAGCTATCTCCGGGTTCGTTTGGCATATCACCTCTACCCACACCTCATCCCCTAACTTTGCAACGTTAGTAGGTTCGGGCCTCCACGAGCTTTTACACCCGTTTCACCCTGGACATGGGTAGCTCACCCGGTTTCGTGTCTAATCCCTGCGACTCTTCGCCCTCTTCAGACTCGCTTTCGCTACGGCTTCGGGTGTCTCTCCCTTAACCTCGCCACAGAGATTAACTCGCAGGCTCATTCTCCAAGAGGCACGCTGTCAGGCCTAGCGCCGCGTCCCGCATTCCTGCAGGCCACCGTCACGCCATTAGCCCTCCAACTGCTTGTCAGCTCGCGGTTTCAGGTTCTATTTCACTCCCCTCACCGGGGTACTTTTCACCTTTCCCTCACGGTACTTGTTCACTATCGGTCGCCAGATGTATTTAGCCTTGGAGGGTGGACCCCCCAGATTCCTGCCGGATTAGCGTGCCCGGCAGTACTCAGGTACTCGGCAGGAGCGCTCCAGTTTTCGCGTACGGGACTATCACCCTCTTTGGTAGGCTTTCCCACACCTTTCCGCTAACCTTCGCGTTTTTCCTCCTATCCGCCGAGCCCTACAACCCCGTACGGTTCCCCGCACGGTTTGGGCTGCTCCCCTTTCGCTCGCCACTACTCAGGGAATGCTCTCTTTTCCTCTGGGTACTTAGATGTTTCAGTTCCCCAGGTTCCCTTCTCTCTGCCTATGTGTTCAGCAGAGGATGATGGAGGTTCGCTCCATCGGGTTTCCCCATTCGGATATCCCCGGATCGTCGCTCGTTCACAGCTCCCCGAGGCTTTTCGCAGTGACCCACGTCCTTCTTCGGCATCTGGCGCCTAGGCATCCACCACGAGCCTTATCAGCTTCTTCACGTGATGCGAGGACCTCAGTCCTCTTTCTTCTTCTACTGCTTGATGCGCCTTCTTCTCTCTACTACACTATTCTATTCTTAAGGTGCTCCCCTTCTCAAGGCTCCGTCTTCGAGCCCCGTCAGCCACTTTTCTTCAAAAGTAGCCCACGGCACTTCAAGACTCAGACAGGTTTTTTTCGACAGCGCAGCCCGACTCACCGCCGGGCTGCTGATTGATTCCCCGATCGGATCGTCAAACCACTTTCAAACGCAATTGTTGCACTCTTTCAACCTGTCGTCCCACTCCTTTTTAAGGGCCAGGTGGAGATGAGGGGACTCGAACCCCTGGCCTCCGCCGTGCAAAGGCGGCGCTCTCCCAACTAAGCTACATCCCCGTCTTCGGGCGCAGCTCCCCTACTGGAGAGCCAGTGGGCCTTTCAGGGCTCGAACCTGAGACCTTGCCCTTATCAGAGGCACGCTCTAACCAACTGAGCTAAAGGCCCAAATTTCGCACCTCAACAACTCAAGAGTGACAGGGAAAGATTGGGGAAAGACCCCTGGAGAACCTCACCGATCCGCTCCGGCGAGGATTTTTTTCTTTCATCTTCACAAGGAAGTGCAGGGCTCAGCCTTAGCCTCACCCTGAACCCCCCCCCTAGAAAGGAGGTGATCCAGGCGCACCTTCCGGTACTCCTACCTTGTTACGACTTCGTCCCAGTCACCAGCCCCACCCTCGGCGGCTCCTCCCTTTCGGTTCAGATACCGACTTCAGGTGTTGCCAGCTCCCATGACGTGACGGGCGGTGTGTACAAGGCCCGGGAACGTATTCACCGCAGTATGGCTGACCTGCGGTTACTAGCAACTCCGTCTTCATGCAGGCGGGTTGCAGCCTGCAATTTGAACTGAGACCGGCTTTCTGGATTGGCTCCGCCTCGCGGCTTCGCGACCCATTGTACCGGCCATTGTAGCGTGTGTGTAGCCCAGGATATATAGGTCATGCTGACTTGACGTCATCCGCACCTTCCTCCGGCTTGACACCGGCAGTCCCGCGTGACACTTGTAACACGCGGCGCGGGTTGCGCTCGTTAGCGGACTTAACCGAACATCTCACGACACGAGCTGACGACAGCCATGCAACACCTGTGTACGCTCCCCGAAGGGTCGGTCCACTTTCGTTTCCCTACCACGTACATGTCAAACCCTGGTAAGGTTCTTCGTGTAGCATCGAATTAAACCACACGCTCCGCTGCTTGTGCGGGCCCCCGTCAATTCCTTTGAGTTTTAACCTTGCGGCCGTAGTCCCCAGGCGGTGGACTTATCGCGTTTGCTTCGGCACGGACAGGCTTTACCCTACCCACGCCAAGTCCACATCGTTTACGGCTAGGACTACCGGGGTCTCTAATCCCGTTCGCTCCCCTAGCTTTCGCGTCTGAGCGTCAGTTGCAGCCCAGAGAGCCGCCTTCGCCTCTGGTGTTCTTCCGAATATCTGTGCATTTTACCGCTACACTCGGAATTCCACTCTCCTCTGCTGCACTCTAGCCCGCCAGTCTTGAACGACCTCCCCTAGTTTAGCCAGGGGCTTTCACATCCAACTTAACGAGCCGCCTGCACGCGCTTTACGCCCAGTAAATCCGGATAACGCTCGTCTCCTACGTCTTACCGCGGCTGCTGGCACGTAGTTAGCCGAGACTTATTCCTCAGGTACTGTCCTTCCTCATCCCTCAGAAAAGCGCTTTACAACCCGAAGGCCTTCTTCGCGCACGCGGCGTTGCTGGGTCAGGCTTTCGCCCATTTACCAATATCCCCTACTGCTGCCACCCGTAGGTGTATGGACCGTGTTTCAGTTCCATTGTGGGGGGCCACCCTCTCAGGTCCCCTACCCGTCTTCGCCTTGGTAGGCCGTTACCCTACCAACTAGCTGATGGGACGCAGGCCCCTCCCAGAGCGCCTTTCGGCTTTCTTCTCAACCCCTCTAACTGCTGAGAACTTATGCGGTATTAGCAGACCTTTCGGTCTGTTATCCCCCTCTCTGGGGCAGGTCACCAACGCGTTACTCACCCGTTCGCCACTAGGACAGTATCGCTACTGCCCCCGTTCGACTTGCATGTATTAGGCACGCCGCCAGCGTTCATCCTGAGCCAGGATCAAACTCTCCGCAAAAAATCTTCTCCACTTCTTCAGTGGTTCAATCTCTTCCGGAATCTTCAGTGCCCTTCCTTACTCTCTCCCTATCACTCTTCAGTTGTTAAGGTGCCCCTCGACCGGCTTATTTCGACAAAAAGCCCGATGCCCTCAACATTTCTGCTGCGACATCGGATGCTTTCCGCGACGCCCGCCTGTACCGGTAATCTTCTCTTGTAAACGATCCGCTTTGCGTGAAGCAGGATCTTCATCGTTTGAGCGTTTTTATTATATCGATTTCGCTCGTTTTGTCAAGAGATTTTCCCGAATTTGCCTTGGTGATTTTTTCAACGTGCTGTTTTTCGCCTGGGCGCACAGGCTTTATGCGCCAGCGCGGTTTTGAATTATACGCAGGCGCGCCCTTCTGTCAATGGAAATTTTGTTCTTTTCAGACTTTTCGGGCAAATTCCCCCAGCGGGAAACGCACCAGCCGACCCAGTTTGAGCACCTTCGCCGTATGCTCCGCCGATTGGGGGTGAGCAAAGAGGAAGCCCTGCGCCCGGTCACAGCCATGCTCCACCAGAAAGCGGTATTCTTCTCCCCGTTCCACCCCTTCTGCAATGACTTCCATGTCCAGAGTGTGGGCAGCCACAATCATCGCCTGCACAATGGCGGCATTGTCCTGATCGTGAGGCAAGCCCTGCACGAAACCGCGATCGATTTTCAGCGTGTCCATTGGCATTTGTTTCAGCGCCCACAAGGTGGAATAGCCCGTGCCAAAATCATCAATGCACAAATGCACCCCCAGACGCTTCAACCGCTCCAGCGACTGCATGAAATGACTGAAATTCGATGCCATCTCGGTCTCCAGCACTTCCACTTCCAGACGCTGAGCAGGAATGCGATATTCCTCAGCATCGCTTCCAGCCATTCGGTAAAACTCGTTTCCTGTAAAGAGAGCGCGCTGAAATTCAGCGCCAGACGCACCGCCGGTAGACCCTGTTCATTCCAGGCGCGCAGTTGGGCAAGGGCTTTTTCCACCACCAGGCGGTCCACCAAAGGCATGAGACCGTGCGCCTGCGCCACCGGCAGAAAGACAGAGGGCAAGAGCACCCCTCGACGGGGATGCTTCCAGCGCAACAGCGCCTCCACCCCGGTAATCCAGCCGTCCGGCAGGCGCACCACCGGCTGATAGTACAGGGTAAACTGATCCTCTTCCAGCGCCACGCGCAAATCGTTTGCCAGTTCCAGTTGATCGCGCAGTTGCTGGTGCATTTCCTCATCAAACACCATCACCCGCGACTTGCCCTTGCCCTTGGCGGCGTACATGGCCATATCGGCATTGCGCAAAATCTCCTCCCCACGCTGATTGGGCAACACCTGGGCAATCCCTGCGCTCATCGAGAGGAACACCTGCCTTCCATCCAGGTCAAACGGCTGACGGGTAATCTGAATCAGACGTTCGGCGACGCGCACTGCCTCGTCCAGCGAAACGGTATCCTCCAGCAGAATGGCAAACTCATCGCCCCCCAGCCGGGCAATGAAATCGCTCCCCCGCAGGGAACGCTTCAAGCGCTCGGCAAAGATGCGCAACACCCGGTCTCCCATCGCATGGTCGTAGGTATCGTTGACCATCTTGAAGCCGTCCAGGTCAATGAAAATGAGGGCAGGGCGCAAATCCGGAGTGTGCTGCACACGCTGAACCGCCTGCTGAAGGCGCTCAAAGAAATACAAACGGTTGGGGAAGCCCGTCAGAGCATCATGGCGGGCTTGATGGTTCAGACGATCCTGGTCCTTGCGGATGCGTTCTGCCGAACGTTCCAGGGCTTCCAGCGTGGCGTTGATGTGTTGCGCCAGCAGGGCAATCTCGTTATGTCCCTCTTCCGGCATGCGCAGAGAAAGATCCTCGGTCTCGCGGATGTGCTGTAAACGCTCCACCAGTTTAACCAGCGGATGGATTGCCAGCGCCTGTACCCCCCGTGAGACCACCAATCCATACACCGCGCCAGAGAGCATCAGAGTGACTACAAAAAACGAAATCACCTCCTGCCCCTGATGATAGATGGCACGCTCTACCCGAACAGAAACGCGGAAAGCCGGGCGCAGATAAAGGTCGCGAAAGACTACCGAGCCGCGTACCCACTCCGCATCCAGCCTCTGCACTTTCACAGGCGAAACCACCCCCTCCCAGGTTGTTTCCTCGCCAGCGGGTATTTTTTCAAACTCCACCTGCAAGCCGCTTTGTGCGGCAAGCCTCTCCCGAAAAGACTCGGTCAACTGCCGCGCGACCACCAGGGTACCGGCGCGCGGACCGCTGAAGTCGTTGCGCAAGATAGGGTACCCCGCAATCAACCACAAACCATCCCCCGTAGACAACACGCCTTCCAGAGGAGCCACGTTTTCGGCTCTCTCAGAGAGGTAAGGATGGCGAAGAATTTCTTCCAGGAAACCCACCGAGGGGTAATTCACCCACTCCCCGCGCTCCAGATGATACTGGCGGTAAAACACTACCCGCTTTTCTTTATCCACCACCAGGAAGAGATTAAAGCCCTGAGAAGCAAAGGTGGTTTCGGTAAGATTATCCTTAACGTAATCGGGGTTTTGATTCTGCGCAAACCAATAGGTATCATCCCAGGGACCCCAGTCCTGCACAAAACGTTCCAGTTTTTCCTGTTCTTTCTGGATGAGAGAAACCACCAGGTGGGTTTGCTGGCGCACGGCTTGTTGTTCAAGATTCAGATAACTTTGCTGAAAAAGCAACAGGCTCGCCAGAATTAAGCCGGAGATGATCGCCACCGAGGTCACCACCACCAGCAAAACGGTCTGCCACTTCAAAGACGCCCGCGCTTTCTTCATAGAAACAACTATATCCTGATTGTACAGGAAAGTTAGAAATCGATTATCAAGAGGTTATAAAAAACCGGGTTGTTTTAATGAAAACGGCAATGTTTACCCCCGTAAGATGCCCTTAAGAGAGACAATTGCGCCACAGTATACCCCAAAAACGCTAAATTTGGCAGATTTTGAAAACGTTTCCCCCTCCAGCCTGCAATGAATTTGCAACGAACGGAAGAAAAATATTGCAATAAAATAACTGAAAGATAACTCCTTTCCCGGTTGCCGCCATGATTCAGCCCGCATTTTTCCCCACCCTGCCCCCGGAAGTGGAAGACATGGATATTGAGAGCCTTTGCAGTGCCCTGGAAAGCATACGCCGTCCCCTGGTACAAGCCATCTTTGCCGACCTGTACCGCAACCCCTTCTGGGAAGACCGGTATGGGGAAACGGGAATTGTGCACATTTCGCGGGACCTGGATCAGCATCTGGATTATCTGCTCACCGCCGTGCGCCTGCGCAGTCCGGAATACCTCACCGAGTACTTCCGCTGGGTGCGCCATTCCATTATCCTGCGCGGCATGTGCACCCGCCATCTGGAGCAGGTTCTGGATTCCCTTGCCAGCCACACCGGCGCTATGCTCCCCCTGGAGACGTCTCAAGCTCTGAGCGTCTTTCTGGACGCAGCCCGGGCATCGCTCAGTTACAACCACTTCGCCTGCCGTTCGCTATCCCCGACGATAGATTTCATTGCCACACAGGTAGCGGGTCACATCTACCCCGACGAAGCGCAAGCCGCGCGCCGCGAGTTGTGCCGCCGGGACATCCTCATTCATCTCTCTTACCTGATGGATGCTGTGGAAAAAGCCAACCCGGAAATCTTCTTTGGTTATCTGGAATGGTTAAGGGCGTTTGACCGCAAATACGGCATCTCTACCCGCGAACTGGTGCTGACATTCAGCGAAATGCACCGTCAGATTGTCCAGCGCCTGGGAGAAGAAACCGCCCAGCCTTTCACCCACATTTTCACCCACCTGCCGGCGCTCAACGGGCAGCCAGCCGCTGCTCAAAGCAACGGCGGATATCGCTCTGAATGACCTCAATGCTCTGCGTGGCGTCCACCACCACCCAGCGATGCGGCTCGGCTCGCGCCATCTCCAGATAGCCCGCCCGCACCCGCTGATGAAACCCCAGGTCGTACGCATCCAGTCGATTCCATTCCCCCTCGCGCTGTTTGCGCTCCAAGCCCTGCGCCGGGTTCACATCCAGTAAGAAGGTCAGGTCGGGGATCAACCCGCCGGTGGCAAAATCAATTAACCGGCGCAGTTCTTCCAGCGGATACCCGTGTCCATAGCCCTGATACGCCAGCGTACTGTCGGCGTAGCGGTCGGAAAGTACCAGCGTGCCGCGGCTCAACGCCGGGCGGATAACCTGTTCCACCAGTTGCGCCCGCGCCGCCTGAAAAAGCAAAATCTCGGTGCGCGGATGCATGGCGGTATTGCGCAAATTCACCAGCACCGCGCGAATCTGGTCGCTGATTTCGGTGCCGCCCGGCTCACGGGTAGTCAGCACATCGTACCCCCGCGCGCGTAAAAATTCGGCAAACAGCCGAATCTGAGTGGTCTTTCCGCTTCCTTCGGGTCCCTCAAAGGTGATGAACATGCCACCTCGATGAAGTGAACAGGGTAGAGAAAGGGAGAAAGGCGCCGCGCCCTTCTCCCTTTAAAGGTTACTCACGATAAATCCTCACCCGCCGGTTGGGTTCTTTGCCGTACGAGTGCGAGGTCAGTTGATACTGGCGCGCCATCTCATGCTGCATGCGGCGGATGGCTGCCGAGGCAGGCGCCAAATCCACGTAGCGCTCGCCGTTCATCACCATTTGAATGGCGGCTTGGGTCTGCGCGATGGTGGCTTCCAGGTCCTCGCCATCCTCGGGTTGCATGCTCAGGTTGAACAACTCTGCCAGCAACTGCTCAATCTGCGTGTTGGTGTTGGCACGCAGGACGTAAATGGGCATCCCGCGCTGTTCAGCTTCCAGAATGGTCTGCTGACGACTGCGGTAATACGCCCGCAGGGTGATGAGCACATCGGCTTCTGCCAGTTCGCGCACAATCAGCGCCGGTACACCCAGCCGCTTGGCGCCCTGCTGAAGGCGGTTGCGGGCGACCCCATAGGGATAAATGCGAATGGGCTGAAGGCGCTCGGTGCGCATGGAGCGCGGCTCGCTTTCCATTTCTTCACGGTGGGAGTAAGCGGTCTCGGAGGCGCGCCCGCCTGCCGGCTCGCTCATCAGGCGGCGGAAGCCAGCCTGCATAGCGCCGTAGCCGTTGCGCGCCGCTGGTTGAGCGGGCGGTTTTTCCACATGGATATTGCCCTCGGCATCGCGGTAGCGAATCTCCGGCGGAAGCGGGTTGTTGCGCACCAGCGCATCCACTGCCGCCGCCACATCGGGATGAATGGCAAGGCGGTCGCGTTCCTGAATCTCAATCAGCACGTCGAACGTGGGCGGCGCGCGGCGCTCCAGCACCGTCTTTTGCGTACCGCGGCGGCGGGCTTCTTCATCGGAAAGCGTCACCGCCTCAATCCCGCCCACCAGGTCGGACAGGGTGGGGTTGAGCAAAAGGTTTTCCAGCGTGCGCCCGTGGGCTGTGCCAATCAACTGCACGCCGCGCTCGGCAATGGTGCGCGCCGCGGCGGCTTCCAACTCGCGCCCGATTTCGTCAATGACGATGACTTCCGGGTTGTGGTTTTCCACCGCTTCAATCATCACCTCGTGCTGGAGAGAGGGCTTGGGCACCTGCATGCGCCGTGCCGCTCCCACCGCAGGATGAGGCACATCGCCGTCACCGCCAATTTCGTTGGAAGTATCCACAATAACCACGCGCTTCTTTTCTGCCAGAATACGCGCCGCCTCGCGCAGCATGGTGGTCTTGCCAATGCCGGGGCGCCCCAGAATCAGCACACTCTTGCCCGATTCGATGAGGTCCTGAATGATGTCAATCGTCCCGTACACCGCCCGCCCCACGCGGCAGGTCAAGCCGACAATGTGCCCGCGCCGGTTGCGGATGGCGGAGATGCGATGCAGGGTGCGCTCCAGCCCGGCGCGGTTGTCGGCGTCAAACTCGCCGATGCGCGAGACGGTGAAGTCCAGGTCTTCGTGGGTCACTTCTTCTTCCAGCAAGACCAGATCGCCGGTGGTGAAGCGCGCCACCGGTTTGCGCCCCAGGTCCATGACAATCTCAAGCAGTTGATCGCTGTTATTGGCGTTTTGCACCGCCTCGGCAATCCGCGGCGGTAAAACGCCCATCAAAACGTGTAAATCGTCAGTTATTCTTCTTTGCGTCATACACTCAATTTTTGTAAATGGTCGAACTCTGGATCATGGGCACCGTTGCCTCATGATTGAACGATTCTCCGGCAATCTGCCGCGCCAGCACGCCCACCCGCGCCGTGGCGACCAGATGGCGCACCAGCAGGGCTTGCCGCGGCGAAACATACCCGCCCAGGCGGTTGAGCACCGGCTCCAACCAGGCTTGATAGGAGCGCGCCGCCACGTACACCGGTCGGGCAGGCAAACTGATAAAGCATCCCAGCAGGGCTTGCAGAGCTTCTTCGGGTTGCTTCAAGCCGGGGTGCAAAAGCGGCTGAATGAACACCCCTTCGGGTCCGTAGAGCAAATCGGCATACGCCAGAATCTCCCCGCCCTGCCGGTACACCAGGCGCTCGCCGGTATGCCCGGCAAAAGGCTCGGCGGCTTGCACCAGCGGCGGCACCAGCAGTTGATACAAACTGCGCACGGCATTTTCCTCGGTGGGCAATGGCGGTCGCCACTCGCCCGAGCGGCGCGAAGCCGGGGGAGAGTCGAACTTCCAGATGGACTGCCAGCCGTACACGGCAAAGCCACTGCGCCGGAAGGCTTCCAGCGCCGGCTGAGTTTCTTCCACCTCTGCCAGCAGGTTGAGCGCCCCCCACGCCCCCGCCGTGGCCGCCAGGCTTTCCATCAACGCCGGCAGACCGGGGTGTTCCACCCCGCTGACCGGCAGAAGGAACGCCAGATGCGCCGAGCGCTCTCCCGGGGTATAGACCATGCGCCCGATCAACGAGGGAAAACCCTTTTGGGAAGGACACACCGCCGTAAACGAGCCGCGCAGAGGGTCGAGCGATGCCAGCACCGAAAGCGGCGCCAGCACCCCGCCGCGCGTGAGCAATAGCCCCATATCCGTGTACAGGAACTGCCGCCGGTACCGGAAAAGGGTAATCAGGTCGTGCCAGGCAAACGAACGAATGCTTACCGTGCTAACTCCACAAAATAACGGTGGAAGCGGTCGTCTCCGGTCAGTTCAGGGTGGAAAGAGGTTGCCAGCAGTTTGCCCTGCTGAGCGGCAACGATACGCCCATCTCCCAGGGTGATCAGCGCCCGCGCGTTGCCGTACACCTTTTCGATGATGGGCGCGCGGATGAACACCGCATGGAAGGGTCTGCCGTTGTACTCTTTCCCCATAAAACTGACGTCCAGATCGGTCTCGAAACTATCCACCTGACGTCCAAACGCATTGCGCTGGACGGTGATATCCATCAACTCCAGAAGCGGCTGAGGGCGTCCCACGTCTTTGGAGAGGAAAATGGCTCCCGCGCAGGTACCCCAGATGGCGCGCTGGCGTCCGAACTCGCGCAGAGGCTCCAGCAAGCCAAAATCTACCGCCAGTTTGCCGATGGTGGTGGACTCGCCGCCCGGGATTATCAACCCCGCCAGCCCTTCCAGATGAGACGGCAGGCGCACCTGCTGAACTTCAACGCCCAACCGTTCCAGCATCGTCTGATGTTCGATGAAATCGCCCTGTAATGCCAGAACTCCCAGTTTCATAGGGTAATGACTACCATCCTCTCCCGGCAATCAATTCGCTTTCCGGAATGGCAGAGATTTGCCGTCCAACCATCGGCTCGCCGAGGTTGCGGCTGACTTCCGCCAGAATCTTCGGGTCGTTGTAGTGGGTGACGGCTTTGACAATGGCGGCGGCGCGCTTGGCAGGATCGCCCGATTTGAAGATACCCGAACCCACAAAGACGCCGTCCATGCCCAACTGCATCATCAGCGCGGCATCGGCGGGGGTGGCAATACCGCCCGCGGCAAAGTTGACCACCGGTAAGCGCCCCAGTTTGCGGGTTTCCAGCACCAGTTCATACGGCGCGCCGATTTCCTTGGCAAACGCCATCACTTCTTCATCGGGCAGGTTCTGCAGGCGGCGGATTTCGCCCATCACCGCGCGGGCATGGCGCACCGCTTCGACCACATCGCCGGTGCCGGCTTCGCCCTTGGTACGAATCATCGCCGCGCCTTCGCCGATGCGCCGCAGGGCTTCGCCCAGATTGCGCGCCCCGCACACAAAAGGCACTTTGAAGGCATGCTTGTAAATGTGGTGTTCCTCATCCGCCGGGGTGAGCACTTCGGATTCGTCAATGTAATCCACCCCAATGGCTTCCAGAATTTGGGCTTCGACAAAATGCCCGATGCGGCACTTCGCCATCACCGGAATGCTGACCGCATCCATGATTTTAAGAATCAGTTCGGGGTCGCTCATGCGGGCAACACCACCGTGTGCGCGAATATCGGCAGGCACGCGCTCCAGCGCCATCACCGCCACCGCGCCGGCATCCTCGGCAATGCGGGCATGCTCCGGCGTCACCACATCCATGATGACTCCGCCTTTCAGCATCTGCGCCAGACCCTTCTTTACCGCAAAGGATCCAGTAATATTCTCTTCCATGTGCATCGTCCTCCTCATCTAATTAACACCTTCAAGGTTCATTTTGATTCTACCACGCCCATCCCAAGCGTCAACCTGCATTGTGCAACGCTCATCCATTCCTTAAAAATCCATTACAATCAACCTGAAAGGAAATTCCCATGCCCGCTTTCGACCATTTCGACCTGCTCGCCCCCTTTTACGAACGCTTCATCCACCCCCGCCCGCCGGAAGACCTGCTCGCCCACCTCCACCTGCCGGTGGATGGCGCTCTGCTGGATGCCGGCGGCGGCACCGGCAGAGTCTCGCAGTTCCTGCGCGATCAGGCGCGCCTCGTCGTGGTTGCCGACCTGTCCTGCCGCATGCTGGCGCAAGCCCGCCAGAAAAACGGACTGTGCCCGGTATGCTCCCACACCGAGCGCCTGCCCTTTCCCGATCACGCCTTTGCCCGCATCATCATGGTCGATGCCCTGCATCACGTCTGCGATCAGCGCGCCACGGCGCGCGAATTGTGGCGCCTGCTTCAACCCGGCGGACGGTTAATCATCGAAGAGCCGGACCTGCGCCGTTTTGCCGTCAAACTTATCGCCCTTGCCGAAAAACTTGCCCTGATGCGCAGTCACTTCCTTGCCCCGCCAGACATCGCCGCGCTGTTTGATGAGCCTCAGGCGCAGGTGAGCGTGATTGCCGGCACGTTCAACGTGTGGGTGGTGGTAGAGAAGCCCGCCTCCCCCTCTGCCGCTTAATCGTGCACCCAGCCCACCCAGTCAATGTTTGCCCCGGTACGCGCGCCCAGGCGCTCCATCAGTTCGCCGGTATGCACCATCAGGTGGCGCAGGGAGTAAATTTGCAGTTCCGCCGTCAGCATGGAACGACTGCCGTGCCCCTCCACCTCGTCCAGGCGCAGTTGCGGCAGGCGTTCGCGCACATGGTTTTCCAGAAACGCCAGGTACTCCAGCAGGGCGGCTTGATCGTACGGCTCGAAGGTCTGCGTCTCGTCAAAGTCGTACACCTCGCGGTGCTTCTCCCAGGGCACAAAGGTCTCCGGCGACTCTGCCAGGTACTCGTGGACGAAGTACAGCGCATGGTAAGTCACCTGCCAGAAGGGGTTTTTGTCCTGCGGAGCGTTCCAGAGGTCCTCCGGGCACAGGGTGATGGTTTGTTTGAGCATCTCCAGCCCTGCCAGGAACTGCGAAACCAGAATTGCGGAAAGATTCATCCATTCACCTCCCTATCCACTGGATTGTACTGCAATTCCTGCCGGCAATCCTTCACCCGGCGGATGAATTTTCACTGAAAATGGTCTATAATGACCTTATAGCATCATCATTCTTCGCCAAAGAAAGGGAGAACCTATGTTAAGCAAACGACTGCTGGAAGAAATGAACACCCAGATTAAACTGGAACTGTACTCGGCGTACCTGTACCTTGCCATGGCGGCGCACTTTGAGGAAAACAACTGGGGCGGCTTTGCCAAATGGATGGCAATGCAAGCCAGAGAGGAACAGGAACACGCCCTCAAGTTCTTTGAGTACATCCACGACCGCGGCGGCAAGGTGACCCTGCAAGCCATTGACGCCCCGCCTTCCGCCTTCGGTACGCACGAAGAGATTTTTGCCGAGGTGCTGAAGCACGAGCAGAGCGTCACCGCGCGCATCAACCTGCTGTACAGCATCGCCGTGGAGGATAAGGACTACGCCAGTCAGGAATTTCTCAACTGGTTTGTGAAGGAACAGGTGGAAGAAGAGAAGAACGCCGCCCAGGTGCTGGAGTGGCTGAAGATGGCGGGCGGCGCGGTGCCGGCCCTCTTCCAGATCAACGCCCTGCTTGCCCAGCGCGGGGATTAAGCGCCCATCCCGCCCGCCGAGCCCCGGTTGGCGAGCCTGCCGAGCCATGCCGAAGCCGAGCCGGACGGACTTTCGCGTACCCCCCCTTAAAAAATGCCCATTTTTGACCCCAAACCGAGGGGGGGTACGCAAAATTCGGGCAGGTGGATTTTGCAGGCAGTGTGGTGTGAAAAATGCTCAAAAAACGGCTTGATTTTTGCCAAAGGTTGTGCTATGCTGGAAGCAGTTCTGAACTACGCGGCTTCCTTCCGGCGGTGAAGTGGAAGGGCAAAAGTGCAGTCAGAATCTAAGAAGCCCCGGAAGGGGATTAAGACATTTCCAGCTTGAATTATTGTAACTATCGCCATACCTTGTAAAGGTCAGAATCTAAGAAGCCCCGGAAGGGGATTAAGACTGCTAAAGCCAGGAAATTTTCGTCATACAGATAAATATTATGTCAGAATCTAAGAAGCCCCGGAAGGGGATTAAGACAATGTAAGACGGGCTATATGGCGGGTCTACAAGTTCTGCAACTTGTGACGTCAGAATCTAAGAAGCCCCGGAAGGGGATTAAGACTCGGCGACGAGGACGGCTTCCTGCTTGTAGTGCTCACGGTCAGAATCTAAGAAGCCCCGGAAGGGGATTAAGACAGGATTTTTTCCTCACCCGTGCGGATCACTCGAAAGGTCAGAATCTAAGAAGCCCCGGAAGGGGATTAAGACATAATTGTGACCATATGAATTTATCCTTCCTTTCTTTGAAGTCAGAATCTAAGAAGCCCCGGAAGGGGATTAAGACTACCACAGGAATCCCGTTTACGTTTCCTACAATTTCCTGGGTCAGAATCTAAGAAGCCCCGGAAGGGGATTAAGACTCGTCCGGAAGCGGAAGACTCGCTAGTTGACAGACCGCGTCAGAATCTAAGAAGCCCCGGAAGGGGATTAAGACGGCGCTTGTCGAAGAACTCGACCTTCGCCCCGACTAAGGTCAGAATCTAAGAAGCCCCGGAAGGGGATTAAGACGATTACAAGAGCAATAATAGTAAACATTTTCTTATGTCAGAATCTAAGAAGCCCCGGAAGGGGATTAAGACCCATGTTCAGAAGTTTTGGGTTGTTAACCCCAACTTTTATGTCAGAATCTAAGAAGCCCCGGAAGGGGATTGCTCCCTCACCCCCTGCCCCTCTCCCTTTTGGGAGAGGGGGTTTTGTGCGCCGTGCCCCTCGGCGTTGCTCGGGGTGCGCAAGCCGTAATACACGGTTTCTTTTTTGCGTCTTCGCGCCTTTGCGGTAACATCATCCTTCCTGCGCCCGCGACCCGGACATGTTTTCCACCGCCAGGGCTGAAAAACCCTTTCATTTTCAGGGCATTTGTTCTATACTCGGGGGTTGAAACCGACAGAGGGTCATCTTCACGACAAATCATGGAGGAACAGGATGATTCGACTTGGCTGGCTGAAACACCGCAACATTCCCTTTGAAGTCCCCGCTGAACCCCTGATGTACATGCTGGCTGTTGGCTACGTGGGCGAATCGCAGAATGCGTCCGCGTTTTTCAGGTGGTTTTACAACAAGGTGGCAGAGGATGACCGCCGCCTGGTGGTATACCATGAGAATAAATCCAGCGCGGTCAAAGGGGATTGGGACTGGGCGTACCAGCACCCCACGTTTTATACCGAGGTATTGGGAGAAGAGGCATTGGAAGAGACGCTCAACGACCTTTCCGAGAGCGGGAATGTCAGAGGGTACGATCCCTTTATGGATGAACCTGATTTTGAGGACATAGATGTTGTTGATTCCTACGCGATGACCGTTTTGTCGCCCGCGGAGACCACGTTGTGGCAGTCGACGTATGTGTCTGATTGCTCGCTCATGCAACTCATCACTCCTGCATCCTTTGCCCTTTCAGGTTCTGACCTGTTTAGAAAGGATAAAGAGGAAGACATTGGCGGTTTTGACGTCCTGTTCATCGAGCCGTTCGACATGCCTTCCGCGTCACTGGTGCGGCTTTCGCCGCGCGTTCCTTTTGTGCTTCCAAACCAGTTACAGGCAGGCGAGTACCTGCTGTATTACTTTGGTCAGTGGGATGTGCTGGTGACAGAGCCGTAAAATGTGTGGTCTAACCGCACGGCGAGCCTGCCGAAGGCGCGAAGGAAATAGAAAACAAAAACCCGCCCGTGGAATGTCTCCACGGGCGGGCGGTGTTTTTACCGAAGTTTCAGGCTTTTTCCGGGCGGCGGAAAGCCAGCCGCACAAGATACACCAGTCCGCGCAGAGGCGCCAGCACCCAGACGATGAGAGCGTTGATGATGCCGAACCCCTGACTGAGCCACACCAGCACCGGACGGAAGATGCGCAGGAAGGGCAGGTGCGCATACGCCAGCGAGAGGGCAATGATGGACATGGAAATGCCAAAGCGCGCCCAGTCCGAAAACTCCATAATGCCCAGTTCTTCCAGCACCAGTTCGATGCCGATGCTCAGCACCAGGATATACGCGGCAGATTTGAGAATCGGTTCGCGCTCGACCACGTAACTGAAGATGCCCGCCGCAAAGCGCATCACCAGGATGCCGATGGCAACCCCCAGCATCACCACCAGAATATGGTCGGAGAGCGAGACCGCCGCCACCACGTTATCCAGGCTGAACGCCAGATCCATCAGTTCCACGTTCAGCACGGTGAGCCAGAAGCCCGCCTGCCGCACCGGGCGCACTTCGCCGTCCTCTTCCGCACCCTGCTCGCCGGGGGCGCTCAGGTCGTCCAGCGCCAGGCGGATAAGGTACGCCGCGCCCACCAGTTTGAGCCACGGGTTGCGGATGATGAAACTGGCGGCAAGGAGCATCAAGCCGCGCCCCACGTACGCGCCCAGCAAACCCACCCGCAGAGCCGCCAGCCGTTGCGGCCCCAGCACCCCGTCCAGCCAGTGACCCACCCGCTTAAGCGCAGGGGGCCAGGGGATGGGTTGAGTGTCGGGCAGGCTGGAAACCATTGCCCCCAGCACGGCGGCATTATCTATGGACAGGATGCCTTCCAGAAAAATCAACTGCAGGATGATGACCAGAAAGGACAGATCCATTTCAGCACTCCCACCGGAAGATGCAGGTCCCACCGGGAGGCGGACGGTGGTCGTGGCAATGGACAAAACGCCTGACACAGAGGGACGTGCAAGCGGTTATAGCACACTTTCCATACTTTTTGGGGAAAGTTAAGCCAAAAATCGGCAGGGTGAGGATATTCTTCATACCCGCCCCGCTCACGCTTTATGAAAGGTGGTTTACAATTCAGGCAGGGAGGAATTTCCGAATCATGAAACTGCGCTGGCAATGGATGATGCTTGCACTCTGCTTATCCTCTCTGGGAATGCTGGCAGGCGGATGCTCCCCCGCGCCCGCCCCGCTCTCCCCCCAGCCCTCGCCTTCGGCAACCCTTGCCCTTAACATCCCCAAAACCACCCCGCTCCCCGAAACGATGGACTGCGTCCTCGTCAGCGTGGAGCCGACCCCCACCCCCAGCACTGAGCCGCCGCTCTTCCCGCCCCCTTCGGCGCAGGACTGGACGCAGGGTCCCGAAAACGCCGTGCTGACCTTCATCGAGTACACCGACCTGCAAGCCCCCGCCAGTCTGGCGCTAGACTGGTCCCTGACGCGCCTGCGGGAACGCTACCCCGAAAAAGTGCGGCGGGTGTTCCGCCATTTCCCCCTGCCCGCCAACGATAAATCTCTGCTGGCAGGCGCCGCCGCCGAAGCCGCCGGCGCGCAGGGCAAATTCTGGGAGATGACCCATCTTCTGCTGGAGCGTCAGGAAGAGTGGACGCCCCTGCCCGAAGCCGAATTCCGCGCCTGGCTGGAAGCCCGCGCCGCCGATTTGGCGCTGGACGTGCCAACTTTCCTCTCCGCGCTGGACGACCCCGCCATCCGTCTCAGCCTTCAGCAGGCGCAGGAAGAGGGCTTTCGCCTGGGCATTCCCACCATGCCCTTTGTGCTGGTCAATCAGCGCATGTATCAGGGCCCGCGCGACTACCGCAGTCTGGAAACCCTGCTGTTGCTGGAAGACCTGAAGAGCCGTCAGTTCCGCCAGTGCCCGCCCTTTGTGATTGACCCGGCGCGCACCTACGTCGCCGTGCTGGAAACCACGCAGGGGGAACTGCGCATCCAGTTGTTCGCCGACCAGGCTCCGCAGACGGTCAACAACTTCGTCTTTCTGGCGCGCCAGGGCTGGTACGACGGCGTGCTTTTCCACCGCGTCCTGCCCGGCTACATTGCTCAGAGCGGCGACCCCAGCGGGAGTGGTTTCGGCACGCCCGGCTACGCCTTTGCCGATGAGCTCAACGCCCTGCGCTTCGATCAGCCCGGGCGCGTGGCGATGGCAAACGCCGGACCCAACAGCAACGGCAGTCAGTTCTTCATTGCCTACACCGCCCTGCCCGACCTGGACGGACAGTACCCCATCTTCGGGCAGGTCATTGAGGGTCTGGAGGTGCTGAATCGCCTGACCCCGCGCGACCCGTCCTCGCCCGCAGACCTGCCCGAAGGCGACCGTATCCTGCGGGTGCGCATCCTCGAAGCGGCTCCATAAGATTTTTATATAATCTTGAGGAAAATCCTTTTCTTTTCGGGAAGGATTGTGTTAGAATGCCTTTACAAGGTTGGGGAGTAGCGCCCGTTCCGCTGGAGCGGGGAGGCAATCGTCAACACGGAGTTTTCTCCCGGTTGCCCTCGAAAATCGTCACCCGATGCGAGACCACCGCGAACACTTTTCGAGGAGGTCTTTTTTTATGTCCAATCCCTCAAATGAAACTGAATGGTACCAGCAGAGCGTCGAGGAAACTGCCCGCCTGCTGGACACCTCGCCGCATGACGGCTTGAGCGAAGCCGAAGCCGCCCGCCGTCTTCAGCAGTACGGATTCAACGAACTGATTGACCGCGGCGGGAAAAGCCCATGGAAGATTCTGCTGGAACAACTGACCGGCATCATGACCGTGGTGCTGGTCATTGCCGGCGTCATTTCCTTTATTCTGGGGGATAAGGAAGACGCCATCGCCATCCTCGCCATCATTGTGCTTAACACCGCGCTGGGCTTTTCGCAGGAATACCGCGCCGAAAAAGCCATGGCGGCGCTGAAGAAAATGTCTGCTCCGCTGGTCAAGGTGCGCCGCGAGGGTCACACCCGCGAGATTTCCTCGCGCGAGGTGGTGCCGGGCGATGTGGTTCTGCTGGAAGCCGGCAATCTCATTCCCGCCGACGGCAGGCTGGCAGAGGCGGTCAACCTGCGCATTCAGGAAGCCGTGCTGACCGGCGAATCGGAGCCAGTGGAGAAAATCACCGCGCCCATTGCCAAAGAACATCCGCCGCTGGGCGATCAGCGCAACCGTGCCTTCATGGGCACGCTGGTCACCTACGGGCGCGGCGCGCTCATCGTCACCGCCACCGGCATGCGCACCGAACTGGGCAAGATTGCCGAGATGCTCCAAACGGTGGGACAGGAAAAAACCCCCATGCAGAAGCGCCTGGAGCAGTTGGCGCGCACCCTGGCGCTGGCGGCGCTGGGCATTGTGGTCATCGTCTTCGGGCTGGGCATCCTGCGCGGCGAGGACATCCGCCTGATGTTCCTGACGGCGGTGAGCATGGCGGTTGCCGCCATCCCCGAGGGCTTGCCGACGGTGGTGACCATCGGGCTGGCACTGGGCGCGCAATCCATGCTGAAGCGCAATGCCCTCATCCGCAAACTGCCCGCCGTGGAAACCCTCGGCTCGGTGACCACCATCTGCTCCGACAAGACCGGCACGCTGACCGAAAACCGCATGACCGTCACCGTGCTGGATGTTGCCAACTACGAACTGGACTTGAAAGAGCAGATGCAGAACTTCAGCCCGCGGGTGCGCCGCGATCAGGTGGAGCCGGTCCTGCGCGAGAACGGCGCCATCCCGCTGGTGCTGACCGCTGGTGCGTTGTGCAACGATGCCGTGCTGGAAGCTGACCCGCGCCGCCCGGACGAGTACACCTCGGTGGGCGACCCCACCGAAGGCGCGCTGGTGATTGCCGCGGCGCGCGCCGGATTGTGGAAAGAGGAACTGGAGCAGATCTTCCCCCGTGCGGCGGAACTGCCCTTTGACTCCGAACGCAAGCGCATGACCACCGTTCACCGCGTGCCGCAGTCTGCCCTGCCCGACCTGTACGCCGGTTTCTTCGCCGAAGGGCGCGAGCCGTACATTGCCTTCACCAAAGGCTCGGTGGACGGCATGCTCGAGGTCAGCACGGCAGTGTGGGTGGAAGGCAAAATTGTGCCAATGGATGACCACTGGCGCGAGCGCATCCGCCAGTCCAACGACAAACTGGCGCGCGGCGGCATGCGCGTGCTGGGCATGGCGTACCGCCTGCGCTCCAGCGATGCCGTGAACGCCGCGGATGACCCGCTGGAAAGCGGCTTAATCTTCCTGGGCATGGCGGCGATGATGGATCCCGCCCGCCCGGAAGTCTTTGACGCCGTGCAGACCGCCAAACAAGCCGGCATCCGCCCGATTATGATTACCGGCGACCACCCCCTCACCGCGCTTGCCATTGCCCGCGAACTGGGCATTGCCGCCAGCGAGCGCGTCATCACCGGCGCAGAACTAGCGCGCATGGACGTGCCTGCCCTGGCGCAGGCGGTCAAAGAGGTGAGCGTATTTGCGCGGGTCTCGCCGGAGCATAAACTCAAGATTGTCGAAGCCCTGCAGAGCAACGGCGAAATCGTTGCCATGACCGGTGACGGCGTCAACGATGCCCCGGCGCTCAAGAAAGCCGATATCGGCGTTGCCATGGGCATCACCGGCACAGACGTGTCCAAAGAAGCCGCCGACATGGTCCTGCTGGACGACAACTTTGCCACCATTGTCGCCGCGGTGGAAGAGGGTCGGCGCATTTACGAGAACATCCGCAAGTTCATCCGCTACACCCTGGGCTCCAACCTGGGAGAGATTCTGGTGGTGCTGGGCGCGCCCTTCCTGGGCATGCCCATCCCGCTGACGCCCCTGCAAATCCTCTGGGTCAACCTGGTGACCGACGGCTTGCCCGGGCTGGCGCTGACGGTGGAGCAAGCTGAGCGCGGCACCATGCGCCGCCCGCCCCATCCCCCGCGCGAGAACGTCTTTGCCCGCGGCTTGTGGGGCAACATCTTCTATGCCGGTTTCATGATGACCGTGCTGACGCTGATTGTGGCTTACAGCGCGTGGAGCATGGGGCTGGAAGCCTGGCGCACCATGGCGTTCACCACCCTCACCCTGGCGCAGATGGGCAACGCCCTGGCACTGCGCACGGGGAGTGAGTCGGTCTTCCGCGAGGGCTTCTTCAAGAACCGCGCCATGATTGGGGCTGTCCTGCTCACCTTTGTCCTGCAGTTGGCAGTGGTGTACGTGCCTTTCCTGCAACCCTTCTTCGCCACGCAGGCACTCACTGCCGCCGAACTGGGCGTGTGTCTGCTCGCCAACGCCGCCATGTTCGGGCTGGTGGAACTGGAAAAGCGTCTGCGCCGCTGATCTGATCCTTGCCATCTTCCTTCCTCTGTTGTAAATCCACCTTCCCTGTGTTTCAGGGAAGGTGGATGATTTTCAGGAAAACCTGAAGTTCGGGCATAAGTTGGGACATTTGTAGTGTATAAAGAGCCTCCCAACCGATACACTTGGTTCGCAGCAACTAATCGGTAGGAGGCTCATCATGGATAAGTATATCCCGATGCGTTCTTTCATGGAGGAGTTTTTTGATGATGAAATCACCGCTGCCAAAGCGGCAGAAATTGGGCAAGCCATGCTGGTGGCCCGCTCCTTGCGGCTGACCGAGATTGCGGGCAAAATGCGCGGCGGTAGCGCGGCCAGTTACAAACGCATCCAGCGCTTTCTGCAAAAGGTTGACCCGCGGGCCATGCTCTGGCGTCTGTTTTGTGAACAAGCCGAGTATGTGATTGGCGACCCGACCGAGATTGAACGTCCACAAGCCTGGAAGACGGAGTATGTCGGCACGCTCAAAGACGGCAAGACGCGAGGCTTCTGGGTGTTGCTGTTGGCCACACCCTATCGCGGACGGGCTCTCCCTTGCGGTTTGCTGACCTACTCGTCCAAGACCATCGCCGCTGACCGGTCGTCGCGCAATGTGAACCATGTCCGTGCGTTCGCCGGATTGAAAGACCTGCTGGGGGAGCGTCCGTTGGTGTTGGATCGGGAATTCAGTTACCTCGAATTGTTGCTCAATCTGGTCGAAGAGGGAGTGAACTTTGTCATTCGTCTGAACCTGGGCCACCATCCGCCCAGGTTCTGGGATGCCGAGGGCAGGGAAGTGGTCTTATCACTCGCTCCCGGTGAAAAGGTAATCCACCCATCCGTGTGGTACAAAGGCAAGGTATGCGTCAACCTGATCGGTGTCTGGAAGAAGGGCCTGGCTGAACCGTTATGGGTGATGAGCAACCTCGAACCCGAGCGGGCATGGCAGGTGTATCTCTGGCGGATGAAAATCGAGGAAACCTTCCGCGATTTGAAAGGACTGCTGGGGATGACCCGGCTGATGAATAAGCGACAGGAAAACATGGAAAAGATGGTAGCAATGCTGCTGTTGGTTTATGCGATTGCCTTGTTGATCGGTGAAGGCTTGCGAGACCGCCTGTATGGATCGCCAAACCAGCTACAGGAGAATGTTGATGTCGTTCTGCACAAGACGGGCAAGAAATGGCGGCGCTATTCGGGTCTGTTTATCTTGCTCAAACAGAAATGGTGGCTTCCACCCCGTGAGTGGCAGTCCATTGTCAAGGAGGCTTTGGCGTCGTTTGTTGCTATCGTTCGCCCAACTGTCCTAACTCATGTCTGAATTTCAGGGAAAACCTCTTGACAACGCGAACTTTCGCGTTATACTGTAATAGAACATTAGTTCTATTCTGGAAAGAACAAGATTATGTCCACCTTGAGACCTCTTCCCCCGCTTCAACCCCTGCGCCCGTTCCCCAATCTGAGGGAAACCGGGCAACGGGTAGCACAGCGCGTGGGCGATGCCTTACAATCCCGCACCAACCCTGCAGCCGGTGGCAGACGCCGTCCGCCCATGCCGCGCCGCCTGCCGCCAGACACCGCCCTGCTGGGTGTGGGCAAAGACGGCTTGCCCGTCCTGCTGGATTTGGGCGACCCCACCCCCGGCGCGGTACTGATTCTCAGCGACGACCGCTCCGCTCGCCGCGAGATCCTGCGGGGCGTGCTGGAGAGCGGCATGCAAACCAATCCCCCGCACCGCCTGCAGTACCTGATTCTTTCTTCCCAGCCCGAGCGCTGGTGGATGTGGCGCAGTGAGGGCGGATACGAACGCCATTCCCTGGGCATTGAAGCCCTCGAAGCCGAACCCTGCACCCGCTGGCTGAAATCGCTTGCCGAACTGGTCGAACAGCGGCGCATGGGCATGCGCGGCGGTCCCGCTGTGCTGATTCTGATTGACGACCTGGAAGCCGTGATGAGCCTGGGATACGACGCGATGGTACAACTGGACTGGCTGATCAAACAGGGCGCCGAAGCCAGTGTGTGGGTGCTGGCAACCGCCCCCGCTTCCAGCACCGCCAGCCTTACCCGCTGGATGCGCCTGTTCAAAACCCGCATTTTGGGCTGGACGAGCGATCCTGGCGTCTATTCCACCCTGCCGCTGATAGAAGAAAATCTGCCCGCGCTGGAGCACCGCGAGCAATTCTGCGTGCGCCTGCCGGAGGGCTGGTTGACCTTTGAACTGGCGGGGAAACCCCTGCCAGAATTGAGCGAAACGGAGGAATGAACGATGATGCGAACTGGAATGCTCTGGTACGACGGCGACGCTCACGCCGATTTACAAACCAAAGTACAGCGCGCCGCGGCATATTACCAGAAAAAATACGGCATCATGCCCACGCTGTGCTTTGTACACCCTTCCATGCTCCCGGAAGAACCCGTCCGGAGCGGTGTTATTGAACTGCGCCCCAGCAAACAGGTGCTCCCCAACCACCTCTGGCTGGGCGTGCCCGAAGGCGGAGCGAATTAACGGATTGAGAGTTCACCGGCAAGCCCCAACCGCTTACGGCTTGTCGGTGAACTGCACCGTTTGAAGCATGGCTTGAAACACCGCTTTGCCCTCTTTTTGCCAGCGTCCCTCTTCACCCTGACCCAACGCCAGCCCCATCCCAAAGAAAAAGCCGCCGCTCTTGCGCGGCACAATCACCGCCTGACCCTCAAACGGCGCGCCAAAGTACGTGCCGATCAGGTCGTAGCCGTTGCCCTTCACCCCGGCGATGGTTACCGTGTACACCGCGCTTTTCTCATAGACGCCGTTGCCGCGCAACATGGCTTCGCTGACGATGGAATCCACAATTTTCTCCAGAGACGTCTCCCCCACATCGGCAGGCTCGCCGTACAGGTGCAGAAGAAGCGAGCCCTGCTTATCAGAAAGGTCCACTCTGCCGCCCTCCACACTTGCGGAGTAGTCCGGTGGAATCTGGAAAGAAAAACCCCCGCCGGTCACATCCCGGGTTTCCCCAAGGGTGGGGACAGGCGTGGAAGAAGGCACAGGAGAAGCACAGGCGCTGAGCGCCAGGAACGCCACCAGCACAATCAGGGTAAGTTTGCGCATGCTCTTTCCTCGATGGAATTTCCTTGAAGGCTAGAAATTACTTCACCACGATATCTATGAAAATGACATCCCCAAACGGCTGGCCCTCAGCGTTATAAGCCTGCCACGCCGAGCGGTACTGCCCGGGTTCGGCAGGTGCCTGAAACACCACCTGGATAATGGCTTTGTTGCCACTGCGCGCCGGAAAGAGGGCTTGCTCTTCGGCGGCTTGCATGGCAGGTCCGGCAATCAGGCGCAGACGGTAGCGTTCATCCCAGTTGCAATTGCCGCTGTTCTGCACTTCCCAGCGCTTGTCCAGCGTCGAGTTTGGCTCGACTTCCGTGCCGTCGGGAATGGTCACATCCGAGAGGAAGGTGAGGTTATCCAGACACACCGGCGTGGAGAGCGGCAGGACCAGGTCTGCCGGGTTGGTCAGCGGAGTAGGTGTGGCAGGCAGGGGCGGCGCCGGGCGAAACGGCGCCAGTGTGGGCGTGCCCCGCGCAGGCAGTCCCCCACACCCTGCCAGAATCAACAGGATGAGCGCAAGGCTCATCCTGAACATCCAGCGTTTAGAGTTCTTCGGCATCCTCATCCCCGCCAGCCAGCGGCAGAGGCAGTTCCCCGCTCATGGCGCGCTGACGCACCGCCAGTTCGATTTCCTGTAGCAAATCGGGGTTCTGGCGCAGGAATTCCTTAGCGTTTTCGCGCCCCTGTCCCAGACGTACATCGCCGTAAGAGAAGAACGCCCCGCGCTTGGTGACAATGTCCAGGCTGGTCGCCAGGTCGAGCACATCGCCCACCTTGGAGATGCCCTCGTTGTACATGATGTCAAATTCTGCCGTGCGGAACGGCGGCGCCACCTTGTTCTTGACCACGCGCACACGCACGCGGTTGCCGATAATCTCCGCGCCCAGTTTGATGGACTGGATGCGGCGGATATCCAGACGCACCGAGGCATAGAACTTGAGTGCCATGCCGCCGGTGGTGGTCTCCGGGTTGCCGAACATCACCCCGATTTTCTGGCGCAGTTGGTTGGTGAAGATCACCGTGGTCTTGGTCTGGTTGATGGCGCCGGAGAGTTTGCGCAGGGCTTGCGACATCAGGCGCGCCTGCATGCCCATGCTGGCATCGCCCATATCGCCTTCGATTTCTGCGCGCGGCACCAGCGCCGCCACCGAGTCGATGACCACCACATCCACCGCGCCGGAGCGCACCAGCGTCTCGGCAATCTCCAGGGCTTGCTCGCCGGTATCGGGCTGGGAGATGAGCAGGTTTTCCACATCCACGCCACAACGGGCGGCGTATGCCGGGTCGAGGGCATGTTCCATATCAATGTAAGCGGCAACGCCCCCCATGCGCTGGGCTTCGGCGACAATGTGCTGACAGATGGTGGTCTTGCCGGATGATTCCGGTCCATAAATCTCTGTAATGCGTCCGCGCGGAACCCCGCCGACCCCAAGGGCAATATCCAGCGAGAGCGAGCCGGTGGGGATGGCTTCCACCGCCATATGCTGGGCTTCACCCATGCGCATGATGGCGCCTTCGCCGTAGCGTTTGGTAATGTCCCCAAGGGCTTTGTCCAGCACTGCCCGGCGGGCTTCATCCAGCGGGTCTGGACGGGAAGGGATGGGGACCGGGGGTTGCGATTTACGTGCCATATGGAATTACTCCTCTGAACGGTCTCTTTTTCTGATTATACATGCAATGCGCCCAATAGAAAAAGGCGGACGATAACAATTCAATTATAGCACATTTGTTCAATTTTTCAGCGAAATTTCCCGCTTTTTAACAACCAACAGGGCGCGGCAGATACCGCGCCCTGACACACCCGCATCGGTTAACTTCCCAAAAGGGAGAGACGTTTTTACCCGTTCGCCGGCACCGGCAAGCCCTTGAACTGACTCTGATACAGGCGGTAGTAAAAGCCCTGTTGCGCCAGCAGACTGGCGTGCGTGCCGCGCTCGATGATGCGCCCTTCGTGAATCACCAGCACCTGATCGGCATCGCGGATGGTGCTGAGGCGGTGGGCAATGACGAACGAGGTGCGTCCCTTCATCAGGCGCATGAGGGCTTCCTGCAGGTGCTTCTCGGTGCGCGTGTCCACGTTGCTGGTGGCTTCGTCCAGAATCAAAATCTCCGGGTCTGCCAGCACCGCGCGGGCAATGGCAATCAACTGGCGCTGACCCTGGCTGAGGTTGCTCCCGCGCTCCGAAAGCAGGGTGTGATAGCCATGCGGCAGGCGGCGGATGAGGGGGTCGGCGTTGGCAAGTTGCGCCGCGGCAATGACCTCTTCATCGCTGGCGTCCAGCCGTCCGTAGCGGATGTTGTCCATCACCGTGCCGCTGAAGAGGAAGGTATCCTGCAGGACCAGACCCAGTTTCTCGCGCAGGTCGTCCATTTTCAGCCTGCGGATGTCCTGCCCGTCAATGCGGATGGCGCCCTCGTCCACGTCGTAAAAGCGTGTCAGCAGGTTGGCAATGGTGGTCTTGCCCGCGCCGGTAGGACCCACCAGGGCAATCATCTCGCCGGGACGGGCATGCAGGCAGACGTCCTTCAACACCGGCACGCCGGGTTCGTAAGCAAATGAAACATGGTCGAACTCTACCTCGCCGCGCACGTGCGTCAGCGGTTTTGCGTCGGGCGCGTCCTGTTCGGGAATTTGATCCATGATTTCGAAGACGCGCTCCGCGCCTGCCAGCGCCGATTGAATGGTGCTGAACAGTTGGGCAATCTGGTTGAGCGGACGTCCCAGCCTGCCGGCATAGTTAATGAAAGCGGCAATCTCACCCACGGTTGCCATGCCCTGCACCGCCAGCACCCCGCCCGTGCAGGCAACAATTGCCAGCCCCAGGTTGTTAACCATGTTCATCAGCGGTCCCATGAAACTGGTCAGCACGCGGGCGCGCAGTGCCACCCCGCGCAGGCGCTGGTTGACCTGCGAGAACTGCGCCGTGACCGTTTCCTCACGCACAAAGGCTTTGACGGTGCGCTCGCCGGTGATGGTTTCCTCGATGATGCCGTTGAGCGCGCCCAGGGCTTGCTGAACCTGGCGGAAGCCGCAGCGGGTGCGCCTGGCAATGGCGCGGGTGATGACATACGTCAGCGGCATGACCACCAGACTGACCACCGCCAGCGGCACATTGAGCATGAAGATGAGAATCAGCACCCCCATCAAGCCGAAGAGGCTGGAAATCAACTGGCTGAAACTGGTCGCCAGCACGTTGCTGATGTTCTCCATGTCGTTGGTCAGGCGGCTCATCAAGTCGCCGTGGGCATGCTGGTCAAAGAAGCGCAGAGGCAGGGCTTGCATGCGCCCGAAGAGGTCGTCGCGCAGGTCGCGCACGGCTTGCTGAGCGACTCCGACCATCAGGTAGGTCTGCAACCAGGTGCCGCCTGCCGCCACCAGGTAGGTGAGAATCATCCAGCCAATCAAGCGCGCCAGCCCGGGCAGGTCGCCGCCCTTGATGAAGCGGTCAATGGCAAGGCTCATCAGGTAAGGTCCCAGCAGGTCCACCGCAGTAACGAAGATGACCAGCACCGCCGTCCCCGCCAGCACCCAGCGCTGACGGCGCAGATAACGCGCAAGGCGCAGAAGCGTGCCGCGGGCATCACGCGATTTTTCGCCGCCCTGCAGAAAGCCAAACGGCGGACCGCCCCCCGGGCGGAAACCCATCATCGGCGGCGGGGTTGCGGGTGGTTGTGCGGGTGCGCGTCGAATTTCAGCCATAGATTTTCACTCCGTTGCCCAGTTGCGATTCGAAGATGTCCTGATAGATGGGGCTGTTCGCCAGCAGTTCGGCGTGCGTGCCCTGCGCCACGATGCGCCCGTCGTCCAGCACCAGGATTTTGTCGGCTTTCAGCACCGTGCTGATGCGCTGAGCAATCACCAGGCAGGTGCGGTTGCGCATCAGGTCTTCCAGGGCTTGCTGAATGCGGGTCTCGGTCTCCACATCCACCGCGCTGGTGCTGTCGTCCAGAATGAGGATGGCAGGCTGGATGAGCAGAGCGCGCGCAATGGCAAGGCGCTGTTTCTGCCCGCCCGAAAGGTTGACCCCGCGCTGACCGATGACCGTATCATAGCCCTCGGGCAAGGTGAGGATGAAATCATGGGCTTGAGCCGCCTTTGCCGCGGCAATGACCTCTTCCTCGCTGGCATCGGGCTTGCCGTAGCGGATGTTGTCGCGAATGGTGCCGCTGAACAGCACGGTTTCCTGCAAAACCATGCCGATATTGCGGCGCAGGGTTTTCTGATCGATTTCGCGCACGTCCATCCCGTCAATGAGGATGCGCCCGCCCTGCACGTCGTAAAAGCGCGGGATGAGATGCACCAGTGTACTTTTTCCCGCGCCGGTCATGCCCAGCAGTGCCACCGTCTCGCCGGGTTGAGCGGTGAAACTGACTTCTTTCAGCACGGGTTCGCTGTCTGCGCCGTCATAGCGGAAGGTGACGCGGTCGAAGACGATATGCCCTTTCAGGCGCACGTCGCAGATGGCGTTGGGCGCGTCCTGAAGTTCCGGCTCGGTCTCCAGCACTTCCTCGATGCGCCGCGCGGACGCCTCGGCGCGGGAGAACTGAATCACCATCTGACTGACCATCATCAGCGAGAAGAGGGTGGTCATCAGGTAGTTGACGAAGGCGATAATCTGCCCCACCTGCATCCCGCCGCGCACCACCTGCACCCCGCCAAACCACAACACCCCGACAATACCCAGATTCATGGTCAGCATCATGAAGGAAGGCATCACCGCCACTGTACGCCCGGCGCGCACGGCTTGATCGGTGAGGGCGCGGTTGGCATGGGCAAAGCGCTGTTTTTCGTGGGCGGCGCGGGCAAAGGCTTTGACCACGCGCATCCCGGAAAGGTTTTCTTCCATCACCCCGTTAAGCGCGTCCAGTTTTTCCTGCACCAGAGTGAACAGCGGGGTGGCTTTGCGCACAATCCACACCACCGCCAGCAGTTCGATGGGCATCAGCACCAGCGGCAGGAAGGCTAACTGCGGGCTGGTGACGATTGCCATCACCAGACTGCCGATGAGCAGAAGCGGCGCGCGCACCAGCATGCGCAGGGTGATGAGCACGCCTTCCTGCAGTTGCGCCACGTCACTGGTCAGGCGGGTGATGAGTTGTCCGGTCTCAAAGGCGTCCAGGTTGCGGAACGAGAAGGACTGCACCTTGCGGAAAAGGGCTTCGCGCAGGTCGGCGCCAAAGCCCTGCACAGTCATCTCGGCAAAGATGCCGTTGCTCATCCCGCCGGTTGCGCCGATGACCGCCAGTCCGAACATGAGCAAGCCGGTTTGCAGGACGAAGGGCAAGTCCAGGTTGGCAATGCCCTGATCGACAATGCGCTCGACCATGCGCGGCTGCATCAGATCCATGACCACTTCCAACAGCATCAGCAGGGGAGCCAGCACAATCCACAGCCAGTAAGGTTTGAGAAAACGCAAGACTTTCCAACCGCTAGGTTTCATCGTGTTTTTTCCTGAGATTAATAAAGATGGGAGCATCAATGCAGTTCTTTTTCGCCGGTGGCGCGCCAGAGGTTCTCGCGGATGCGCTCCAGAAAACTGCGCAGGACGGGCAATTCCTCAGCGCTGAAGCCGGCAAACGTCTCTTCTTCAATGCGCTGAATGGACTGCTGAACCTGTTCCTGCACCGCCCGCCCGTGTTCGGTGAGGTACACGCGCGAAACGCGCTGATCTGCGGGGTCGGGCTTGCGCACCAGGAAGCCCGCCTTCTCCATGCGCTGAAGCGTGCGCGACATGGTGGCGGGGGTGACGTTGAGGCGCGCCGCCAGTTCGTTGTGCGTCAGCCCTTCTTCGTCCCACAACATGCGCAGGATGGGCGGCTGTCCGCGGTACAGTCCCAAACTCTCAAACACCTGCCTCACGCGGTGATGGTGCAGGTGGCACACCTGATGCAGAATAAAGTCCAGCGTTTCGGGGAAGGGGAATTTTTTCATGTCTGCCTTTGCAAAATTATTTAGCCAACTAATGATTAGTCGGCTAAATAATACCCGCCCTATCATTGCACGTCAAGGGTGATTTTTTGCAGGGCAGGGCGGGGAAAATTTCCCGCCCTGCCTTTTTTCACGGGCAGAATCATCCTTTCAAAGGAAATTTCCCCGTGGTATAGTGGATTTAGTTTGTAAACATATCTACTTTTACCCCCACGGAGACCACCACGAACCTGCACCCTGTTTGTCTGCTTCAAATTGTCCTCCTGTGGCTCTCTGCTGTCTCTGTCCTAATGCCTCAGCCTCCCCCACCGGAAAGCCAGCGACCCGCCAGGGAGAGCCTTCCTGCGGAGCAACGTCACCGGGAATCAGAATTTCCCGGATCTTTCCCCGACTTCCAAAGCCAGTCTTTCCCCTTCTCCCTGCTGACTCTGCAACCCCTTTCCGGCATCATCCAGATTACCGCCGGCGGGTCTCACACCTGCGCCCTTACCGCCGCCAGCGAGGTGTACTGCTGGGGCTCTAACCGTTCCGGTGAAGCAGGCATTGGGGGATACAGCGACCTCGCCGCCCCGGTCATTCCGGTTCCCGGGCTTTCGGGGATCTCCGCCATTGCGGCGGGCAAGGCTCACACCTGCGCGCTGACCGGTGCCGGAACGGTGTACTGCTGGGGATATAACTACTTCGGTCAACTGGGCGACGGTACTACGACCTCCAGTCCCACCCCCGTCCAGGTCAGCGGGCTCTCCAATGCAACCGCCATCGCCGCGGGCGAGGATCATACCTGCGCTTTGGTCATTGATGGCACGGTCAGGTGCTGGGGGATGAACTGGTACGGTCAATTGGGCGACGGTACGCTGGGCTATTACAGCCTTCCAATTCAGGTCATGCAGTCCCTGCCCGTCAAAACCTACCTGCCCGCGGTGAGCAGATAAACCCAGACCGCCGATAAAAAACAGAGCAGGGCAAACTCCCTGCTCTGTTTACTTCAAAGCCCTTAAGGTTCACGCAAAGGTGAGCCACGCCCCCACGGCAATGCCCACCTGCCCCAGCAGGTAGGGAATCATCAGCACCTCCGGCGCGCGCAGGGGACGCAGGAAGCGGTCCCACGCCAGGATGGCGTCCGAGAGGAAGAACAGCACCGCCCCCAGCGCCAGCAGAAGCGCCCCCTGCGGATTCCAGTCCGGGCGCGCCAGCGTCAGCAATGCCGAGAAGGTCATCGCCGAGAGGATGAGCGCGTACGCCGTCACCGGCAGTGCCATGCCCGCCTGCTTGAGTCGGCGCCAGGCTTCTCCGCGCGCCTGCCACGCCAGCCAGCCAAGGGCAACCGCCACCACCGCCAGGAACAGCACCGCCAGCCCCATCTGAGGCGGCGCGCCGTGCCACAAACCGGTGATGTAAAAGACATGCGCCAGGAAAAACGCCCCCATGCCCGGCAGGAAGGTGCGCTCGCGCAACAGCAAAAGATCCCCCAGCAGAGAAGCCGCCAGTCCCAGCCCGAACCACACCCCCTGCCCCGTCCAGCCCCCGCTCAGGCTGTACCAGAGGATGAGCAGAATCATCGGCAGGGGTTTGGTGAAGTCGTGCCAGCGGCTTTTCTGCAGAACGGCCACCCACTCCAGCACGCAGGCGGCAAAGGTCAGCACCAAAAGCCAGGTGTTCATGCGCTCAGTCCTTTCTCACCACGTAGCCCAGCGAACGCAGAAGCGCGGGGTTATCGCGCCAGTTCTCCATCACCTTGACGCGCAGGTCCAGGAACACCTTGCGCCCGCTCATCGACTCAATCTCCAGGCGCGCAGTGGTGCCGATGCGCTTGAGCATCTCGCCGCCCTTGCCGATGACAATCGGCTTGTGGGATTCGCGCTCCAGCAGAAGCGTGGCGGCGATGTACGCCGTGTCCTCACTGCGTTCCTTGTACTCGTCAATGCGCACGGCAATGGCGTGCGGCACTTCGTCCTTCAGGTGAATCAGCGCGGCTTCGCGAATCAGGTCAGCGGCAATCTCGCGCTCGTACAGGTCGGTGATTTGCTCTTCTTCGTAGTACGGCGGACCTTCCGGCAGGCGGCGCAGAATCTCATCCAGCAGGTCCTGCGTGCCGGCGCCGCTGGTTGCCGAAATCCACACCACCCAGGCGGAAGACAGCAGGTCCTGATACCCCTTCAGCCGTCCCGCGCGCTGATCTTCCGGCACCTGATCCATCTTGTTCAGCGCCAGCAGGACGTTGGCAGGATTCTGCCCCAGGGCTTCAAGGATGCGCTGAGCGCACAAACGGTCTTCGTCGGTGGGCTTGACGCTGGCATCCACCAGCCACAACACCACATCGGCATCGCGCAGGGCATCCAGCGCCACCTGATTCATGTACTCGCCCAGTTTGTGGACGGGCTTGTGGATGCCGGGGGTGTCCACAAAGACCATCTGCGCCTGCGGCAGGGTGAGGATGCCCAACTGCCGGCGGCGGGTAGTCTGCGGGCGGGGGGAGACGGCGGCAATCTTCTGCCCCAGGAAACGGTTCATCAGCGTGGATTTGCCCACGTTGGGACGTCCTACCACCGCCACAAAACCGGATTTAAATTCAGCAGGAATTTGTTCGCTCATAGTTTTGATTGTAGCACGGCTTTAAGCGCCCAGGCTTTTCCGGTGGGATATGCACGGGAGCGTCAAAAAACCTCTCATCCGCATGAGAGGTTCCACCCGATATTTTCTTGAAAACAGAGAACTCAGAAATCGCGCAAGAGCACGGCTTCCGGCCCGCGCTTGATTTCCCAGGGATAGACGATATAGGCATCGGTGATGGCGGCGTAGTAGTCGGGGCGCAGGGTGCCGAAAAGACTGCGGTAGGGGTTGAAGTGCAGGACGCAGGTGTAGGCAATGCCCCCGCTGGCAGTGACACGGTTCTTCACCGCCGTCATGGTGCGCCCGGAGCCCCACACATCATCCACTACCAGGATGCGCCGTCCGCGCAAGAGGCTCTCATCGGGGAATTGCAGGAATTTGGGCCATGCCAGCAGGCGCGCCCGCTCGCGCTGTTTTTCGGCTTCCAGTTCGTTAGGGAAATCCACCGCGGCGATGAAGATATCGTTGACCTTCAGAGCTTCCGCCAGCATGCCCCCGGGAATCAACCCGCCGTGGGTGATGAGCACCAGCGCATCAAACTCCACTTCGAATTGCGGGATCAGGTGGTCAATCAGTTGATCGACATCATTCCAGGTAAGAATCTCGCGGCGCATGCCACCAGCCTGTGGTTGAAATTCGGTTCTTCAATTATATAGCAAAAGTGGATAAAAGAAGACCTGGAATGAAAATCTTTCCAGAGGATCGGTATAATGAGAAAGAGCCATGACTCAGGGGGCAATTTTTCTCAGATTGGGAGAAATACCATGAGCGAACTGCATCCGTATGCCCTGTTTTCTCTGCAGGAGCGCGTGGCGGTGATTACCGGCGGAGCGGGCGGCTTGGGAAGTGTGATGGCACGGGTGCTGGCGCGCGCCGGCGCGCAGGTGATCATCCTCAACCGCACGCTGGAAAAAGCCGAACACCTTGCCAAAGCCGTGCGCCAGGAAGGCGGCAAAGCCCTGGCTATGCGCTGTGACGTCCTGCGCCCAGAAGTCCTGCGGACAGCCCGCCAGCGCATCGTGGAGACCTTTGGGCGGGTGGATATCCTCATCAACGCCGCCGGGGGCAACCGCCCTGCCGCCACCACCGCGCCCGATCAGTCCTTTTTTCGCCTGTCTCCGGCGGCAATGAAAGCCGTCTTTGACCTCAACCTGTTCGGCACCATTTACCCCTGCCAGGTGTTCGGCGAGCGCATGGCGGAACAGGGCAACGGCGTCATCCTCAACATTACATCCATGACTGCCCTGCGCCCGCTGACCCGCGTGGTGGCGTACTCTGCCGCCAAAGCCGCGGTTGCCAACTTCACCGCCTGGCTGGCAGTGACCATGGCGCGGGAGTACTCGCCCGCCATCCGTGTCAATGCGCTGGCGCCGGGATTTTTCGTGACCGAACAAAATCGCTTCCTGCTCGTGGAAGACAACGGCGAGCCCTCTCCGCGCGGCAGGGACGTGCTGGCGCACACCCCCATGGGGCGCTTTGGCGAACCCGAAGACCTTGCCGGGGCGGTGCTGTTCCTCGTCTCGGATGCTTCGCGCTTCGTCACCGGCACGGTGGTAACGGTCGATGGCGGTTTCAGCGCCTTCGCCGGGGTGTAAAACGGGTATAATCAACCCGAAAAGAAACAACCATTTGGGAGGCTGTGTATGACTCTGGCAAATATTGGTGTGATTGGTTTGGGAGTGATGGGACGCAACCTCGTGCTGAACATGGAGCGCAACGGCTTCACGGTGGCGGTCTTCAACAAGACCACCGCCAAAATGCACGAGTTCATTCAGGGCGATGCCGCCGGCAAGCGCATCGTGGGCTACGAAACCCTTGCCGACCTGGTGAAAGGGTTGGAGCGCCCGCGGCGCATTTTGCTCATGGTCACCGCAGGTGCGGCAGTGGACGCGGTGATTGCCGAACTCAAACCCCTGCTCGAACCCGGCGATATCCTCATTGACGGCGGCAATTCCTACTTCCTGGATACCGAACGCCGAAGCCGCGAACTGGAAGCCAGCGGGCTGTGGTTCGTGGGCATGGGCGTCTCCGGCGGCGAGGAAGGCGCGCTGTGGGGACCCTCGATTATGCCCGGCGGCTCGCCGGAAGCCTGGCAAGCCCTGGCGCCCATCCTGCAAGCCATTGCCGCCCGCGCCGAAGACGGCGCGCCCTGCGTTACCCACATCGGTCCCGGCGGAGCGGGGCATTACGTCAAGATGGTGCATAACGGCATCGAATACGCCGACATGCAGTTGATTGCCGAAATCTACGACCTGCTCTCGCGCGGGGCAGGCATGAGCGCCGACCAACTGGCAGATGTGTTTGCCGAGTGGAACGAGGGTGAACTCAAGTCCTACCTGATTGAAATTACCTCTCACGTCCTGCGCCGCAAGGACGACCTGACCGGCAAGCCGCTGGTGGACGTCATCCTCGACGAAGCCCAGCAAAAAGGCACGGGCAAATGGACGGGGCAGAACGCGCTGGACCTGGGCGCGCCGGTGCCCACCATTCAGGCGGCGGTGGAGAGCCGCTCGCTCTCGGCGATGAAGGAACGCCGTGTGCTTGCCAGCCGCGTGCTGGGCGGTCCCAAGCCCATGTATCAGGGCGAGGTCAAACCGCTGGTGGAAGCCGCGCGCCAGGCGCTCTACGCCGCCAAGATTATCGCCTACGCGCAGGGCTTTGAACTGATGAGCATGGCATCGCAGGAATACCAGTACAATCTGCAACTGGCGGAACTGGCGCGCATCTGGCGGGCGGGGTGCATCATCCGCGCCGCCCTGCTGGAAGAAATCACCGCGGCTTACCGCCGAGACCCCGCCCTGCCCAACCTTCTGCTCGACCCGGCTTTCGCGCAAGCCGTTGCCGAGCGGCAAACCAACTGGCGCTGGCTGATGCAGACCGCCATCGGCATGGGCATCCCTACCCTGGCGCTTTCCAGCGCGCTGGCGTACTACGATGCTTACCGCAGTGAGCGCCTGCCCGCCAATCTGATTCAGGGACTGCGCGATTACTTTGGCGCACACACCTACCGGCGTCTCGACCGCGAGGGCGTCTTCCATACCCGCTGGAACGAGTAAGAGGCACAAAAGAACTCTCAGCAATGAAAAAAGCGCATGGCTCACCATGCGCTTTTTTGTGTGCTTCGGCTTGGGATAATGCGCGCTTCGGCAGGCTCAGCGCGCGGCGGGCGTACCCCGAGCCTGTCGAGGAGTACATCTGTTTCGGCTTGGGTCAGTGTGCACTTTGTATATCACCGAAAAACATACTAACTAAAGGGAAGCACCTGCCCTCACGCCTGCGGCTCGGCGTCCTCCGGCGGGAGCAAACCCAGTTTGCGGGCTTCCTCAAACGAAAGCGAATCGGGGTTGACCTTGATCTCGCCCTTCTCTTCCACCACCGCATCCCAGAAGGAATCGGCATCCACCGGCGGGAGCACCTCTTCGGGTTTGGCAAGCAGTTCTTCCAGCCCTTTCAGATCCACCGGAGTTTCTTCCGCCAGCACCTCTTCCATAGGTGACTCCAGCCCGCTCATGCCCACTGCCGCAGACGCCTCCTCCACCGGCGGAGTCAGCGTACTGGTCACCGGCTTGATGAGGATGCCCATGCGCTCCAGCGTTTCGGCAATCTGCGTCTGCGCGGCAAGGATTTCCTCTACCGCCAGCGCCAGGCGCAGGGTTCCCGCGCCGTTGCGCAGGTACACCACCAGGGTAAAGCGCCCGACCGGCGCCGCCACCACCTGCACCTGCGCCCCCTGCACAAAAAGGGCATTGGAAGCATGACCATCCAGTACCTGCCTGCCCAGTTTCTCCACCGCGCTCACCGCCGCCAGCACCGCCGGGACAATGTGTTCCTCAGGCTGATCCGGCATCCACTCGCCCGCGCGGGCAGTGATGTGTCCGGCATCATCCAGCAACACTACCGAGTAAGCCCCCAGCGAGCCGCGCAGGTTCGCCAGCACCTCCGAAAGAGAGGGCAGTGGCGCTTCAGGCACTTCCACCGGCGGCGCGGGGATTTCCACGGCGGGCGGCAGTTCGCTGGTTTTGCTCTTGCGCGGGGTGGTTTTGCGCTCTTTAGCCGCCGGTAAAGACAAATCTGCGCCTTTCACCCCTACCACCTCTTCCACCGCGCTGAGTAAATCGGCAATGCTGATGGGCTTGCTCAGCAAACGCGCCGCGCCCACCTCGGCGCTCATCTGCTTGAGGTTTTCATCCGGACTCAAGCCGGTAATCATGATGACCTGCATCTCCGGCTGACGGGCACGCACCCGCCGCACCAGGTCAAAGCCCGACATGCCCGGCAGACGAATATCCACAATCATTAAATCTACAGCCATGGTGGACGTTTCCAGCATGGCTTCCTCGGCGGATGGCGCATACACCACCGGAACCCCCTTGTACGCCGAACGCAAGGCTTCCTGCACCATTCTGCCCACATCGCGGGCGTCATCCACCACAAGGATGCGTCTTAATGCCATTCCCAATCCCTCCAAAAGTCTTCTTTATTGTATATCAATTTCGTTGCAAACCACTTTGCAAAAGTGTGAGGGAATCGCATAAACACAGAGAGCGCCTTGGTTGGCGCTCTCTGTGCCGGAGCAGGGAGTTTTGCCTGCCCTTTCTATTCTGGCGGATTTACCCCACCCGCCAGCAAGCCACCCAGTGCGACGGGCTGACTTCCTTGAAGGGCGGTTCTTCCACCTTGCAGTGCTCCATTGCCACTGGACAGCGCGGGTTGAAGCGGCACCCGGCAGGCGGATTGAGCGGGCTGGGCACATCGCCCTTGAGGATGATGCGCTCGCGCTTGATGTTCGGGTCGGGAATAGGAATGGCGGACATCAGCGCCTGCGTGTAAGGGTGCAGGGGGTTGCGGAAGAGTTCATCGCGGTCTGCCAGTTCCACCATCTTACCCAGGTACATCACCGCCACGCGCTGAGAAATATGCTCTACCACGCTCAGGTTGTGAGCGATGAACAGGTAGGTCAAGCCAAATTCCTGTTGCAAATCTTTGAGAATGTTAAGCACTTGCGACTGAATGGACACATCCAGCGCCGAGACGGGTTCATCGCAAACGATGAACTTGGGACGCAGTGCCAGCGCGCGGGCAATACCGATGCGCTGACGCTGACCGCCGGAAAACTCGTGCGGGTAGCGGCGAGCGTGGTAATCTTCCAGCCCCACCTTGCGCAGGGTGTCAATGGCGATGTCGAAGCGTTCTTTGGGGTTGCCGATGTTGTGAATCTTCAGCCCTTCCATCACCGACTCGCCGATGGGCATACGCGGATCGAGCGAGGCGTACGGATCCTGGAAGATGATCTGAATGTTGCGGCGCATGGCTTTCAGGTCACGCCCCTTGAGTTTGAAGATATCCGTCCCTTCGTAGAACACCGAACCCGCCGTCGGTTCAGTCAGCCTCAGCATGGTGCGCCCCACGGTGGTTTTACCGCAACCCGATTCGCCCACCAGACCGAGACATTCGCCCTCTTTGATGGTGAAGGACACATCATCCACGGCTTTGACGTGCGCCACCACACGCTGGAACACCCCCGCGCGAACCGGGAAGTATTTCTTCAGGTTCTTGACGATGATCAAATCTTTGCTGTTCATACTTGAATTGCTCATCAGGCACCTCTCTCCCTATTGATTCAGGCTACCGACAAAGGCGCCCGGTGGTCATCTTTATCTGCATACAGCCAGCAACGCACCTTGTGACCAGGTTTGACTTCCACCAGTTCAGGTTCGTCGCGGGTGCAGATTTCCAGCCCATACTGTTCACGCAGGCGACAGCGCGGCGCAAAGCGGCAACCCGGCGGCAGGTTGATCAGGTTGGGCACGCTCCCCGGAATCACCTCGAGGCGGTCGGTGACCTTACCCAGAATAGGGATGGAGGCAATCAAGCCCTTGGTGTAGGGGTGCATGGGATTTTCGAAGAGTTCCTTGACGCTGGCTTCTTCGACGATGCGCCCGGCGTACATCACCGCCACGCGGTGCGCCATCTCGGCAATGATACCCAGGTCGTGGGTAATCAAAATCACCGAAGTGCCCAGTTTCTCGCGCATTTCCTGAATCAGATCAAGAATTTGCGCCTGAATGGTCACGTCCAGCGCGGTGGTGGGCTCATCGGCGATGAGCAGTTCGGGAGCCAGCGCCAGCGCCATGGCAATCATCACGCGCTGAGCCTGCCCACCGGACATCTCATGCGGGAAGGCTTTGGCTTTGCGCGCCGGATCAGGAATGCCTACCATCGCCAGCAATTCCACCGCGCGATTCCAGGCGGCTTCCTTGCCCAGGTTCTGGTGAATCATCAGCACTTCCGCCACCTGATCGCCCACGGTGAAGACGGGGTTCAAACTGGACTGCGGCTGCTGGAAGATCATGGACATGCGGTTGCCGCGCATCTTGACCATTTCGGACTCGGGCAGTTTGAGCAAGTCCTGACCGGCGAAGTAAATTTCGCCATCCACCACCTTGCCAGGCACACCCAGCAGGCGCATGATGGAGAGCGAGGTCACACTTTTGCCACAGCCCGATTCGCCAACCAGACCCAGCACCTCACCCTGATTGACGTGGAAATCCACGCCATCCACGGCTTTGACCACGCCGTCTTCGGTGAAGAAGTAGGTCTTGAGGTTTTTGACCTCGAGCAAAGGTTTATTTTGAGTGGATTCGTTCACGGTACTGCTCCTCCAACGGGTGGTGTTATTGTTTCAGGCGCGGATCCAGCGCATCCCGCAAGCCATCGCCGATGTAGTTGAACGCCAGCGAGCACAGGAAGATGGGCAAGCCGGGAATCAGCGGGAGCCACGGGCGGTCGTACATGTAGGTTTGCGTGGCGGAGAGCATGTTTCCCCAGGTGGGGATGGGATCTTGAATGCCAAAGCCCAGGAAGGACAGCGAAGCCTCCGCGACGATATAACCCGCCAGAGCCAGCGAAGCATCCACGATGATGGGCGCCAGCGCGTTGGGAATCATGTGCACAAAGATGATGCGGGTGTTGGAAGCGCCCAACGAGCGCGCCGCTTCCACAAAGGTTTGCTCGCGCAGGGTGAGAATCATGCCGCGCATTAACTGCGCCGAGGTGAGCCAGCCCAAGCCTGCCAGCACAATAACGATCAGCACTGCCTGACGAGCATCGCTGGGACGCAGAAGCATGACTTTCCCCAACACATTCAGCACCACATCCGGGATGGGAATCAAGTCAGGGTTGCGAATGAGCATCGAGGAAACGATGAGCAGAAGTGGCAAACTGGGAATGGTGAGCAGGAACTCCACAAAGCGCATCAGGATGGTATCAATCCAGCCGCCGTAAAAGCCGGAGATAGAGCCAATGACAATGCCAATCAACTCGGAAATCAGCACCGAGAGCACTGCTACCGTGAGGGAAATACGTCCGGCATACAGCAGGCGGGAGAAGTAATCACGCCCAATGTTATCGGTACCAAAAAGGTGCAGTTTCCCCTGGACGGTCGTACCCGGAGCCACAAAGCGGGCATTGACATCCACCTCGTCCGGTTCAAAGGGAGCAATTTGCTGAGCAAAGAGAGAGACGAGAAAGATGAAAATCATCACGCCCAGGGAGATCATCGCCAGGCGGTGTTTGCGGAAACGCCGCATGACAATGGCGAAGGGGGTTTCCTCCTTGACCGTGCGCATCGATTCTGAACTGACTGTTGCTGCTTTCGTAGCCATGTTCTGTTTCCTCCTACGAGAATCGGATGCGCGGATCAACGATGGTATAGAGGATATCGCGCAGCAGGGTGGCAATGACCGTCAATACCGCCGTCAGGAAGAGAATTGCCATGGCGGTGGGGTAGTCCGAATCACCCAGGGCAAGGAAGTATAGACGTCCCATGCCAGGCCAGGAGAAGATCGTCTCGGTGATGATGGCACCGCCGATCAACCCCGGCAGGGTGAAGACCACGATGGTCACGAAGGGGATCAGCCCGTTGCGCAGAGCGTGTTTCATGATGACCACACGCTCGGTCAAGCCTTTGGCGCGCGCAGTGCGCACGTAATCCTGGCGCATCACTTCCAGCATGCTCCCGCGGATAAAGCGGCTCCACCCGGCAATGCTGACGATGGTCAGCACAAACACAGGTAACACCAGGTGCAAGCCCTGATCCAGACCGGAACCGGCTTTCACCGTACCCAATAAAGGAATTGTGTAATCGCGCACAGCGGTCGCGCTCCCTGCTGGGAGGTAGAACCATCCCAATCGGTTGGGCAGGATGGAGAAGATCATGATGGAAAGGATGCCGAAGAAGAACGTCGGCATGGCGGAGCCCATGAACGCCAGCGAGGTGAAGATATAATCGAAGCGGCTATACTGCTTAATCGCCGAGTACACGCCCAGCGGCAGGCCCAGTACCAGCGCCAGCAGAGTGGAAATGCCCATCAACTTCACCGTGTTGGGAATGCGGCTCACCAGCAAATCCACCACGGGACGATCGCGGTTTAACCGCCATGAATTGCCAAAATCGCCGCGCAGGACGCCTTTGCTCACTCTGCGCCCTTCCAGATCCTTCAGGTACACATACTCTTTACACCCAATCGTGCGCACACTGAAGTTGCCTTTGGCATCCTGGAAGGTTGCCTGAATCTCTTTGTAACACCCCACAGGTACATTGGCAAAGAGTTCCTGTCCGAAGATTTTGACCGGACCGCTGGGGAAGCCAATCAACCAGCGGCTGAAGCGCACCGGAAGGTAAAGATCCAGCTCAAAGTAAGCCCGAATGCGTGCAAAATCTTCCTCAGTGATACGAAAACGGCTGTTTTGCTGCATCTGTCGCAAACCGGTAAGCGGCCCGCCTGGAGCAAGGTTGAGCAGTGCGTAGGAGGCTGCCGCCGAAACCAGAATCACGATGATCATCTGGAACAGCCGGCGGATCAGGTATGAGGTCATACAAACTCCCCAATCTCAAGATTTTTTCAAGAAGAATGGGCAGATGAGCCCCCACGGGAGAGAGCGCCATCTGCCCATTCAAATCTCCCAAAGCGGGATTCTACTTCACCCAGAGGTTGAAGTCAATATGCTCCCAGGTGGCGCCGGCAATCACGTAGTTCTTGACTTTGCCTTCCTTCTCAGCATTGACTAACTGTTCAGTCAGGCCAGCCAGAGTCTCGGAACCCAGCAGGTCCACCGCGCCGGTGAGCAGTTGCGCTTCGGCGTTTTCGGGGGTCACGAAGGCGATCACCAGGTTCTTGGTCTTGACCGGGCGATAGTAATAGGGGTTGGCTTCGAAGACCATCTTCTCGCCCTTCACCCATTCCTTGATCACGTACGGACCATAGGACCACGGTTTCTCAGCCACCTCGGGCAGGGTCGCCCAATCTTTGGCGGGGACGTCCTTCAGGGTCTTGCCCTTGTAAGGACCTTCGCTCTCGATGGGTTGGTTGCTCGGGTAGAAGCCGTAGGGCGCCAGGAAGTACAGCGGATCCTGAACGCCGGGCAGCCAGGTCACCGTGTAGGACAGACCGTTGAACTCAATCGCCTGGGTCTTGTCGCAGGTGATGAAGGTGGTGGCGCCGGATTCGCGGTCGCAGGCAATCTTGTAGCCCAGTTCGAAGTCAGCCTGGGACACAGGAGAACCATCCTGCCACTTCAGGTCATCGCGGAACTCGTATTTCACCACCAGTTGTTTCATCTTGACGGGGTTGCCGTCAAATTCAACTTCCTCACCGTTGGCGTTGATGACTTTCACGCCCTTCTCCAGTTTGACGGGGTTACCCGCGGCGTCCAGCACCATATCGCCTTCTTTGACTTCCACGTCATTGTTCTGCGCCAGACCATTTTCGATGGTGGACAGTTGCTTCATGGTTTCGGGCTGGAAGTCGTAGTTGAGGCTGGTGTAAGAGCGGAAGCCCATCAGACCAGCGGCCAGGTTCGCCACCATGGCGGATTCAACCAGGGTGAACAGCGAAGCCGGTTCCTGAGTGAAGCCGATCACGATGGTGTCCTTGCCGGGGCGCTCCCAGTCATAGACGTTGTAGGTGTAGTACTCTTCACCCGGGGTGGGGGCGAAGCCCTGCAGGGTAGACACAGCCGAGAAGGTCTCGGTGCGGTTGAACAGCGGGATAGCGGGAACGTCCTTGGCGTACTCTTCCTGGACGACCTTGTACCACTTGATGCGCTCTTCTTTGATCAGGGTGTTGTTGGCTTTCTTGATGGCTTCATCAGCCTTGGGATTGCACCAACCCATGTAGTTCTGACCCTGCCAGTTGTTCTCGGGTAGCGGGATCTGATCGCAAGCCCACAGCGTCTGGCCACCGGGGTCAGCCTGACCAACCCACGCAAAGGCACCGATTTCGAAATCGCGCACCTGCAGGCCGGTGGTATCACCAAACCACCAGGAAGCCGGGACGTGGTTGCGCAGGATCTGGATGCCGCAGGCAGCCATTTGCTTTTCCCACACAGCCGCCCATGCCTGGCGGAACGCCGCGGTGGTGGTGTAGAACTTCAGAGCCAGCACCGTGCCGTCATCCTTCTGGCGAACGTTAGCGCCCTCGGGGAGCTTCCAGCCAGCTTCCTCGAGCAGGGCTTTCCCTTTTTCGGGGTCAAACGGATACTGCTGCACCGCGCCTTCACCCGCATAAGCCCAGTGGTCCTTGGGGATGAAGGTATCCATGATCAGTTTGGCGGCGTCTTCATCGCTGATCAGCGGGTAGCCCGCCTTCACCAGATCCAGTTTGTTGGTGCAGTGATACATGGCCTGGCGAACCTTAAGGTCGCTCAGGATGGGATGCGGGGTGGTGAAGGCTTTGCGCTCCACCTCGACGACCTGGGTCTTCTCGACAACCTGTGTCTCTACCACCTTGACCTCTTTGGTCACCTCGACGGTCTTAACAATCGTCTGAGGCTGGCAGGCGGCGAGGACAAGGCTGGCGATAACAACCAGAGCGAGAACCAGCATTGACTTTTGCTTCATGTCCTATCTCCTCCTACAGGATTTGGATTGAAAGATTTTTTCGGGCTTCAAGCCGCCCGATAGCGGAAAAATGGTTGCGCAACACCATGCTGGACTGGCTGCCAACCATCTTCTCCCAAAAGAATGTTGAACTGAACGACTTTCTGGAAAGTTTCCATAAAGGGTGAGATTTTTATACCATCAACCTTTCTGAAAGTCAAGCGATACCCCGCTTGGAAACTTGAAGGCAGAAAAGGCGGGGTGTAGATACCCAATTTATTATACGTGATTCTTGCCCGGCTATCACATGACAGCATGACCCAAAAAGGCGATAAACGTCACAATTCCTGCCTGCCAGCCAGCGCCCGCAGAAGGGTGTTCTGATCGGCGTATTCCAGATCGCCGCCCATGGGCAAGCCGCGCGCCAGCCGGGTAATGCGCACGCCCAGCGGGGCTAACTGCTGGCGCAGGTACAGGGCAGTGGCGTCGCCTTCCATGCTGGGGTTGGTGGCAATGATCACCTCGCGCACCCTGCCTTCCTGCACCCGTTCGATGAGCGGGCGGATGCGCAACTGCTCCGGTCCAATGCCTTCAATGGGGTTCAGCACGCCCTGCAGAACGTGATACCGCCCCAAAAAGCCGCCGGTGCGCTCGATCACCAGCACATCCAGCGGGTCTTCCACCACGCATAACTGCGACTCATCGCGGCGCGGGTCAGCGCAAATCTGACAGCGTTCCTGCCCCGCCAGCATGATGTTAAAACACACCGGGCAGTTTGCCGTCTGGCTTTTCACCGCCAGCAGGGCTTCGGCTAACTGCTGAGCCACTTCATCTGGCTGGCGCAGGATAAAAAACGCCAGCCGCGATGCCGTCTTGGGACCGATACCCGGCAAACGCTCAAACGCGGTAATCAGGGCTTCCAGTGGTGCCGGTAAACCAGCCATTTAGAAACCCAGTCCTCCCAGACCACCCAGCCCACCTGCCAGGGGTCCAAGCATTTCTTCCTGCTTCTGGCGGGAAAGTTCCAGCGCCTGATTGATTGCCGCCAGAAGCATATCCTGAAGCATATCGGCGTCGACTTCCTGAAGCAGTTCCGGGGCGATTTCTACCGCTTTGCAGTGCTGATCGCCAGTCATCACAACTTTGATGGCGCCGCCGCCCGAAGTACCGGTGACAGTTTCTTCCGCAAGGCGCGCCTGCGCCTGCTCCATCTGTTCCTGCAGTTTTTTCAACTGTGCCATCATGTTGCCGCCCCCGCCCACCGGCGGGCGATTGAATCCTTTTGCCATGTTCAACCTCCACTCTAAAATGTACCCGATTCCTCCGCGTCGGGGAAGGGGTGTTCGCGTTTATCCACCAGTTCCCCGCCCAGTGAGCGCGCCACATGCACCATGCTGTTGCCCGATCCGCCCTCGCTTTCATCCGGAAGGGTTCCCCTGGGGCTGACCACACAGCGCACTGGCACGTCCACACCCAGCACCTGCTTCAATGCGGTACGCAGCAGGGCAAGGTTATCCTCCGTCTCCATCTTTTGTTTCAGCACTTCGGTCTGATACACCAGCACCAGCACCCCATCTCTCAGCGTGTAGGTGCGGCAGGAATTGAGCGCCGCCGCCGTCAGACTGTTGCGCCCCTTGACCAGCGCGCGCACCCTCTCCCAGTTCTGGCGCAGGTGCTCCTGCGTCAAGCCCGACACAGATGAAGGCGCGGGCGCCGGGGAGGAAGGCATCGATGCGGAGGAAGCCGCCGGTTTCGCCGAAGGCGCAGGACTGCCTTTTGCCTGCCCTTCCTTTCCAGGTATCGAAGGGGCGGGGCTTGCCGCCGGTTGCGGGGCAGAGGATGGGGCAGAAAGCGGCGTTGGGGAAACGCTCATCATCGTCGGGAGAGATTTTTCCAGCGTGGCTTCCACCAGCGCCAGTTCCAGCCCCAAGCCGGGATGTACCGCCGTGCGCGCCTCGGTTGCCGCCGTATTGAACAGGCGGATGACCTCCACCAGACGATCCACCTCAAAACTGCCCGCCTGCGCCGCCATCTGCGCGCGGGTTTCGGCAGTGGCATCCACCAGCGCGGCGTTGTTCATGCGCACCAGCAACAATCCGCGCAGGTAATCCACCACCTGGCGGGCAAACTGGCGCGGGTCGGCGCCGCCGTCCAGCGTTTGCTGGATGATCTGCAAGCCCTGAGCGGCGTTGCGCGCCAGAATGGCATCCACCAGCAGACGGATGGGTTCACCCGCCGCCGTTCCCAGCACGCTCTGCACCATCTCCAGCGTCACCCGTTCGCCGGTGGAAGATAACTGGTCAAGGATGGAAATAGCATCGCGGAAACTACCGGTGGCTTGGCGGGCAATCATCAGCAGGGCGTCTTCATCCACCGCCAGACCGTCCTCGGCGGCTTTCTGGCGCAGAAGCGCGGCAATCTGTTGCACCGGCACGCGGCGGAACTCGTGACGCTGACAGCGCGAAAGCACCGTAGCGGGGATTTTGTGTACCTCGGTGGTGGCTAAGATAAAAATGGCATGCGCCGGGGGTTCTTCCAGCGTCTTCAGCAGGGCATTGAACGCCGCCGTGGAGAGCATGTGGACTTCATCAATGATATAGACCTTGTAACGTCCCTGCGAGGGGGCAAAGTTGATTTTGTCACGCAAATCGCGCACGTCTTCCACGCTGGTGTTGGAAGCCGCGTCAATCTCGATGAGATCCAGGAAACGCCCCTCGTTGACGGCAATGCAGTGCGCGCACTGATCGCAGGGGCGCTTTGCCGGGTCTTCCTCCAGGCAGTTGACCGCTTTGGCGAGCAGGCGCGCGGTGGTTGTCTTGCCTGTGCCGCGCGGACCGGCGAAAAGGTAGGCATGCCCCACCCTGCCGGTGCGCACCGCATTGCGCAGGGTCTGGATGATGTGATCCTGCCCCACCACCTGCTCCCACAGGCGGGGACGCCATTTGCGGTACAGGGCTTGCGCCATGGAATGCCCTCCTCGTGTGATTGCGGGATGATTTTACTCGAAACCCGCCCCAAAAGCCATGCCCGTTTACGGCACAGTGTAGGTGGCGTGCACCTGCCCGGCAGGATCCAGCAGGGTGACCACCTCACCCGAACGCCATACGGCTTCGGTACGGTTCCAGTACAGTTCGGAGACGGTATCGGTGCCAGCGCGCGTGTAGATGAGCAGTCCGCCGTTGGGGAAGAGCGTCAGTCCGGCGGGGAAGCGCAGTTCGTTGCCGTCCTCATCGCGCAAGACCCAGCCGTCCATGTTCAAATCCCCCTGCCCCACCCGTTTAAGCACCACATATTCCTGCTGAGGGTCAGTAGCCCCAATCACGGCGATAATCTGCACCAGCGGCTCACCCGTATAAGGGGTGGGCGAAGGGAGCATCTCTTCCGGTGGAAGGCTGGTGGGCGTGGGGCTTGCCTCCGCCGCCGACGGGGTAGGGAACACCGGCAGAATGCTCTGGGCGCGCCCATGAGCGCGCTCCCAGAAATACAGCACCGCCAGCATGGTTGCGGCGGAGACAACGATGTTCAACAGCAGGTAGAGCCACAAAGAAGTGCGCGGTCGTCTCATCGTGTCTGAATCATAGCATAAAAGCGGGGTAAAATGAAACCATGATTTACCTGATTGACGGGCACAATCTCATTCCTCACCTGCCGGGGTTGAACCTCGCCCAAATCGAGGATGAGAACCGTCTAATCGCTCTCTTGCAGAACTTTGCCCGCCAGCGGCGCTGTACCGTTGAGGTATTTTTTGACAAAGCCCCGCCGGGACGTGCCGGCAAGCATCGGGCAAGGAACATCACTGTCCACTGGGTAGAGGAAGGCAAAACGGCCGACAGCGCCATCATCGCCGTCCTGCAGAGACTGGGTAAGCGTGCTGTCGAGGTCACCGTAGTCACCTCCGACCGGCAGATTCTCGCCGAGGCGCGCACCCGGCGGGCAAAAACCCTGAGTTCGGACGAATTTGCCCGTCAACTGCTGAGCGCCCGCACTCCCGCCGCGTCTGCCGGTGCGGAGAAGCCGGACAAGCCCTCTGAGGATGAGGTAGAGGAATTCCTGAACCTGTTTCGCAAAAAGAAGGATAAATAGGATAAAAATTCTCATGTTTTTCTAATGCAAAACCTGAAAAAGTATGCTATATGATTCATGGAAGCACCAAAAAATCTTTACTGGTAGCGGTGCCTCCCCCCAATCAATGTTCAGCCCGTCCCCCCCGGGTTGGACCGGAGTGCTGGTGGCATTCCCTCCCTGAAGATTGTCCGGTATGTCCCCCCCATACCGGACAATCGCTGTTAAGCCTATTTTCTCTAGTATGCAAGAGCCGGGTGAAGCACGCCGCTCCGGCTCTTTTTGATTGCCCGCCCGGGCGAGAGTATAATGAGTTTATCTTTGACAGGGGAAACCATCCATGCCAACGACACTTTCTACCCCCAAACCCGTCTCCCGCATTCCCAACACCTTTCGGGCGTTGCGCCATTACAATTACCGCGTCTGGTTCATCGGACAGACCATCTCGCTGAGCGGCTCATGGATGCAGACCATGGCACAGCAGGTGCTGGTGTACCGCCTCACCGGCTCGGCGGCGGCGCTGGGCTTCATCAGTTTCATAGGCTTGATTCCACTTATCCCCTTTTCACTGTGGGGCGGCTCGCTCACCGACCGCTTTCCCAAACGGGATGTCATCCTCTGGGCACAGGTGGTCATGATGGCACAGGCGCTTCTGCTCTCGTGGCTCACCTGGAGCGGCAGGGTGCAGGTATGGCACATTTACGCCCTTTCGCTTCTGCTGGCGGCGGTGAATGCCGTGGATCTACCTGCCCGGCAAGCCTTCACTGTGGATATGGTTGAGGGCAAAGAGGACCTCACCAACGCCATTGGCTTGAACTCCGCCATGTTCAACCTTGCCCGCGCCCTGGGACCGGCACTGGCAGGGCTGGTAGTGGCGGCAATTGGCGAGGGACCTGCCTTTTTCTTCAACGCCCTCACCTTCGTGCCGGTAATTCTGGCTTTGCTCTCCATGCGCAACCTGCCGCAATCCTCTCGCCCCCCGCAGGCGCACAGCACGGTTCGTCACATCCTGGAAGGACTGCGCTATGTGATCAGCAAACCGGTGCAGTTGCTCTTGATGAGCCTGGTGGCTGTGAGCGCCTTCCTTTCCATGCCCTACAACACCCTCATGCCGGTCTTCGCTCAGGACGTGCTCAGCGAAAGCGCCCAGCCGGTAATTGCCCGGGTGTGCGAAGGACCTGCCCGCCTGTTTTCCTGTCAGTCTCCGCAAGCCCTGCCGTTAGGCATGTTGCTCACCGCCGTGGGGGTCGGTGCAGTGCTGGGGGCGCTGTTTGTGGCATCCCTGCCCGCTGAGAGTCACCGCGGGCGCTGGCTGACGCTGGGCAACCTGGGCTTTCCGCTGGCATTGCTCTTCGTGGCAGTTTCCCGTTCGTTTCTTTTTAGCCTCTTCATGATGATGGCGGCTGGCTGGATGTTCGTCCTGCAGAACGCTCTGGCGAACACCCTTATTCAAATGACCGCCCCGGACGAGGTGCGCGGACGGGTGATGGGGTTCTACACCATGACCATTCAGGCTTTCATGCGTCTGGGCGCGCTTCAGGCAGGATACGTTGCCGACTGGATCGGTGCACCGCTGGCGCTGGGCATGGGCGCTCTGCTTTCTCTGCTGTACGGCGGCTGGGTAGCCCTGTTCAAACCGGTGATTCGGAGGTTATAAGCCATGCACTGGAAGCGGGATCTCGCCAGCAAGTTCTTCGATGGCATTCTGCCGGTCATCGTCCTGTACCTATTGTGGCAGACGATTCTGCTTCCCATGGGCATCCTCTACCACCGCTCTGGCGGACCGGGGCTGATGGTGTACGCGCTGGCGCTCATCGCGGTAGCCGTGTACAGTTTTCAGCGGGGACTGAATACCCGCTCTGCTGAAACCACACGGGGATGGTACGGGATGGCAGGCGGGCTGGTCGCCTGGGCGGCAACGGAATTCGCCAGCATGCTCAGCGAGGGTAAACTCTCCGGTCTGGACACCGCCATCGCCCTGCTTCTGGCAATTCTCATCACCACCCTGATGTGGCGGCAGTATCTGCCCGTGGGAGCGCGTTTTTTCCTGACCACCTACCTCGCCAACGGGGTGGGACATATTTTGATGACCTTCTTCCGTCTGCTGGCGGGCACTTCCCCGGCGGCAATGTTGTTTTTCTTGATTCTTGGTTACGCCGCCATTGCCATAACGCTGGGCGGACTGATCTGGATAATGTTTTTCAGCGAGCGGCGGCTTCAGCGCATGTGGGCGGCGCTCATCATCCTGCTGGCAGGCAGTGCGGCAGTGTACATTTTCCGCGGCGGCTGGTTTGGCTGAGCATCTTACGCAGAATCATTCAAAACAATTTTATGAAAGACAGTATAATTTATTTCACCATATTTAAATTATTGTTTCCCATAGTCTGGAGTCAACCTTATGAATGATACATACACCGGAATTTCTCTTCCTTTGAAAGTAAAAGAAGCCCAAACTCTTTATCGAACAAAACTATCTATTGGGTATACAAGAACCTGTTCATGTCCTCCTAATCACTTAAGTTGCCTATCAGCTAAAGAATGGATCAAGTGTCAACTAGGAGTTTGGCAGTTTAATTACGAAGGGAGAGATATTCGTGATAAAAGTATTCACCCTGCAACTTTTCCAATTTCTCTCTCAAAAAAAGTGATCAGCTTATTTACCCATGAAGGAGAATTGGTTCTAGATCCGTTTGTCGGAAGTGGAACTACTTTGGTTGCAGCAAGGGATCTTAATCGAAACGCTGTAGGTTTTGACCTTCAAGAAAAATATATTGATTTATGTGCTGAGCGATTAGCAACTAATAACCTTTTCAATAACGCCCAACAGGTAGCAATTCATGATGATGCCAGAAATATTCCTAATTACCTTGAACCCGAAATGGTAAGTCTAATATGGACATCTCCCCCTTATGCAAATTTGCTGAATCGAAAACGTCTTAATAAATCGAGACGTGATAGAAAGAATGAACAGTTTGGGAAAATTGAACAATATTCCCAAGATCCTTCCGATTTAGGAACAATGCCTCTTGAGGAGTATACTAGAGCAATGGGTGAAATTTTTGAGAAGTTACTCCCTTTGTTAAAACCTAGAGGGCATTGCGTAATCAACGTTCCCGATATGTGGTGGGAAGATAAAAGAATTACCATCCACGTTTCTCTCATTGAAGAGTTAAGACAAAGAGGTTATGAGCTGAGGAATATAATCATTTGGGATCGGACAAACATTGTTAACAAAATCGGAATTTTCGGCTGGCCCAGTAATTACATCACAATGGGAACTACATTTGAATATCTGCTTGATTTCTGGAGACCTTCACAATGATAACATTTACTAAAGAAGATTTAATAGAAAAAATTCATCAAATCAGTAGAGAAGGCTGGAAAAAAAGTGTAAAACAAACTATAGAGCGAAGAAATGATGGCGCTGTAGGAAATACTTTGGAATGTTTACTGGGATTATCAGAAAACAATCTGCCAATTCCAAATGCACAAGAATGGGAGTTGAAGGGACAAAGAGAACATACATCTTCCCTAATTACTCTCAAACATTTAGAACCTTCCCCAACTGCTTTGCAAATTGTTTCATGTATATTACTTCCGAATTTTGGATGGAGACATAAAGAAGCAGGGAAAAAATACCCTAATGATGAAAAAAGTTTTCGTTCAACTACAGATGCTATTCATTACACAAATAGAGGTTTCAAATTAGTTCTAGACCGAAATGCGAGAAAACTTCGCTTTACTTTTTCTAAAGATCATATAGATGCAAGCGACCCTTCTATAAAAGAGTGGGCAAATTCGGTACCTGATTCTCTATGCCCTGAACCATACTGGGGATTTCAAGACTTAGAGTATGCAATTGGTTCTAAAATTAAGAATTGTTTCTATGTAATTGCTGAGTCAAAAATAGAAAATAGGCATGAATTTTTTCTGTACAAAAAATTGTTTGTCTTATCTGGATTCGATTTTGAAAGATTCTTAAACTGTATTGAAATGGGGTTGGTATTTGTGGACTTTGATGCTCGCACAGGACATAATCATGGAACAAAATTCCGGATAAAACAAAATTCATGGAAAAATCTTTATAAAAGCGTACAAGAAATTAATTTACTGGAAGAATAACATTCTTCATTCTTTTGAAAAGGTCTTATAATGAGTTTTGTCAGTCAATTGTTTCTGGGCGTTCTGCGCCTGTTTCCTTTCGTCCCACACAGTAACTGGAGCATTCACCAGCAAAGAGACGTTCTGGAGTTTTACGCCCGGCTTTTGCTGCACACTCCGCCCGGTGTGCGCATCGGCTTTGCCGCCGCAGGTGGTCCACGCGCCGAGTGGCTCATTCCCGAACGCAACACCCCCGATCAGGTCATTCTCTACCTGCACGGCGGGGCTTACACAGTCGGCTCACCCCGCACCCACCGCGAGATGGTGGGCTACCTCTCCCTGTTTGCGCGCACCCGCGCCCTGGTGGTGGATTACCGCCTTGCGCCTGAGCATCCCTTCCCCGCCGCGCTGGAAGACGCCCTTGCCGCCTATCATCACCTTCAACGGCTGGGGTACCCGCCTCACAAAATCGCTTTTGCCGGTGATTCGGCGGGCGGCGGGCTGGCAATGGCAACCCTGCTGGCGCTGCGCGACCGCGGCGAGCCTCTGCCCGCCGCCGCGGCGCTGATGTCGCCGTGGACGGATCTGGCGGGCGTGGGCGAATCGGTCAAAACCCACGAAACCCGCGACCCGCTCATCAACCCTGCCGACCTGCCGGTTGCCGCCCGCCTGTACCTGCGCGACCTGGACCCGCGCCATCCCTACGCCTCACCGCTGTATGGCGACTTCCACGGCTTGCCGCCCATTCTGGTGCATGTGGGCACGGAAGAAATCCTCTACACCGATTCCACCCGTCTGGTGGAGCGTCTGCTTGAGGACGGGGTGGATGCCAAACTGGTCGTCTGGGAAGGCATGTGGCATGTCTTCCAGTTATTCACCCTGCGCGTGCCGGAGTCTTGGCGTTCCCTGCGCCAGATGGGGTCCTTCCTGCATCATCACCTCTCGCGCGCGCAAGCGGAAGAAACGAATCCTCAGTCCATACAAAAGGAAAAAGTGCCCGTTCAACCTTAAAGGCATATTCTGGCGTCCTTGCGATGGTGACGACACGGTTAAGGTTTCCCGCTAAAGGCGAAAAGAGCGGGTAAGACCGCGTCCTTTTGCGATTGGCGAGTCTGTCGAGCCATACCGGGGTGCATACGCTGGCTTCGGCACACTCAGCCAGCGGCAGGGCGCGGTTGGTGAACCTGTCGAAAAACACAAACGGAGCCTTCGAGAGAAGACTCCGTTTGCTCATTCGTTTGAGGTTAAGACACAATCCTATGGCACAATCCAGGTGCCGGTTTCACCGCGCAGTGCCCGCCCGATGTTCTCCGGGCTGGTGATGAGGGCTTCCTTGCCGCCTGCTTCCAGGTAGCGGATGCACGCCTGCACCTTGGGGAGCATGGAGCCTTTGGCAAAGTGTCCTTCCTGAATGTACTGCTTGGCTTCGGCAACCGTCATGCGGTCAATCAGTTTCTCGTTGGGTTTGCCGTAGTTGAGGGCTACCTTCTCCACGGCGGTAGAGATGATGAAGATGTCCGCGTTGATTTCCTGTGCCAGCAGGCTGGAAGCGAAGTCCTTGTCGATGACTGCGGCAATGCCCACATAGTCGCCGTCGCCCTTGTCGATGACGGGGATTCCGCCGCCGCCCACGGTGATGACGATCACGCCCGCCTCAATCAGGGCTTTGATGGTATCCAGTTCCACCACCTCTTTGGGGTCGGGCGAAGCCACCACGCGCCGCCAGCCGCGCCCGGCATCTTCCACCACCGTCCAGCCCAGTTCTTCGGCTTTGCGTTTGGCTTCTTCTTCGGTCATGAAGCCGCCAATCGGCTTGGTGGGGTGCTGGAAAGCCGGATCGTTCTTATCCACCAGCACCTGGGTGATAACCGTGGCAACGTTCTGATGAATCTTGCGGCGGAACAGTTCGTTCTGCAGGTTCTGCTGGAGCAGGTAGCCGATCAAGCCCTGGCTTTCGGCGCCGCACACATCCAGCGGGGTTTCAGGCAGATGCTCGACCTTGGCGGCAACTTCGGACTGGCGCAGAATCAACCCGACCTGCGGACCGTTGCCGTGGCCGATTGCCACGTTCCAGCCTGCCTCAATCATGTCGGCGATGTGGTAACAGGTCTCTTTCGCGGCTTGATACTGATCTTCAATTTTCTGGTGGGCGTTGTCTTTAATCAACGAGTTCCCACCAATAGCAATGACTGCGGTTTTCTTCCTGGACATCTTCACTCCTCACCCAATGAATTTTTTGAGTTGAACATCTTACGACATGGTCAGCGCCATGACGGCTTTCTGGACGTGCAGGCGGTTTTCCGCCTCATCGTACACCACCGAGTGCGGACCGTCAATGACCTCATCGGTCACTTCCAGATTGCGGTCGGCGGGCAGACAGTGCATGTAAATGCTGTCCTCTTTGGTCAGGTCCATACGGCGCTGGTCGGTAATCCAGTCGCGGTACTTCTCGATGAGCACCTTGCCCTCGTTCTTGTCGGTGGTGGTCACCAGCGGACCCCAGGACTTGGGATAGACCACATCGGCATCCTTGAAGGCTTCGTCCATGTCGTGGACGATTTCGAAGCCGGAGTGGTACTTGCGGGCGTTCTCGCGCGCCATTTCAACGATTTCGGGCATCAGTTTAAACTCGGGGGGATGCGCCAGCACCACATCCGCACCAAAGCGGGTCAACTGCAGGATGAGCGACTGCGGTACGGAGATGGGCTTGCTGTACGAAGCGGCATACGCCCACGAGACGACAATCTTGCGGCGGCGCAGGTCGCGCCCTTTCTTCTCCATGATGGTCATCAGGTCTGCCAGGCACTGGAAGGGGTGGTAAATGTCGTCCTGCATGTTCAGCACCGGCACGCGGGAGTAGCGGGCAACCTCGTTGATGTACTTGTTGCCGAACTGCCAGTCGCACTGGCGGATGGCAATGCCGTCAAAGTAGCGCCCGAAAATCTCGCCGATTTCCTTGGCAGTATCGCCGTGGGCAATTTGCGTGGTGTCGGAGTCAATGAACGCGGCATGACCGCCCAACTGCGCCATGCCCGCCTCGAACGATCCGCGGGTGCGCGTGCTGGTGAAGAAGAACAGCATGGCGAGGGTTTTATCGCGCAGAAGGGGATGGGGTTCGCCAAGCGCGCGTTTGCGCTTCAGGTCCCATGCCACATCCAGCACGGTTTCGACTTCTTCTTTGGAAAAATCCAGGTCTCCGATGAAGTCGCGTCCTCTTAAATTGGTCTGCATATCAAAATCCTCCTAAAAATGAAAGTTTGGATATTCTACTTTGTCTCCTGAATGATGCGCGGCAGAAGGGCGTAGAACTCGGCGGCTTTGACCACTTCCGCCAGCGGGACATGCTCTGCCATGGCGTGCGCCAGGCGCTCGTCGCCCGGACCAAAGCCAATGCTGGGGATGCCCGCCTTGCCTGCCCAGTAGATGCCGTTGGTGCTGAAATCCCATTTGCCGGAAGGCGCTTCGGGCAAGCCGATGAGCGTGCGCGTCTTTTGTCCTGCCTGCACCAGCGGATGCTCCTCGTCCAGCGCCCAGGCGGGGAAGTACTTGTCCACCGGGAAGACAAAGCCGGTGTACGAAGGCTCGTCGTAGAACAGTTCTTCGATGGTGACACTCTCGCGGTCCTTTTCGGGGATGAGCGCGCGTACCTGTTCGATGACCTGCTCTTTGGTCTCGCCAAAGGTCATGCGGCGGTCGATGAAAATCACCGCCTCGTCGGGCACGGCGTTGATGCTGGCGGTGCGCACCTTCATATCCGTCACGGTAATCTTGCCGTGTCCAAGGAAGGGATGATCGCCCAGCGCAGGCTCCAGGTCGCGGATGCCGGCGATGACCGGCAGAAGTTTGTAGATGGCATTATCGCCCAGGTGGTTGGAAGCGGCATGAGCGCTCTTGCCGCGCGCCGTCACCTTGAATTCCAGGCGTCCCTTGTGACCGCGGTACACCTTCATCATGGTTGGTTCGCCGATGACGACGAAATCGGGGCGCACGCCGGGGTCCACTTCAACGAAGGAATTGGGGGCAATGCCGTCACACCACTCTTCCATGTTGCCGAAGTAGTATACCGTCCAGCCGTCCAGCAAGCCCAAATCGCGGGCAATTGCTAGCCCATAGACCATACCGGGGGTACTGCCCTTCTCGTCCACCGCGCCGCGGGCATACAGACAGCCGTTCTCAATTTTGCCCTCGAAGGGGTCGTAGGGCCATTCGGCTGGGTCGCCCACGCCTACGGTGTCGATGTGCGAGTCGTACACCAGCACTTTGGGACCGTTGCCGATGCGCCCGAGGATGTTGCCCATCTTGTCGAAGCGCACTTCGTCAAAGCCCAGTTTGCGCATTTCCGCGCCGATGCGCTCGCCGACGGGACCAATCTGCGATTCCATGCTGGGAATGGCGCAAATTTCGCGCAGGAAGCGGATGATATCCTCTTCGGCAGTGCGCACCCGTTCTTGAATCAATTGCACAACGTGAGACTCTACCATATTGCTCCTTTGTTGCGTTCAATTGCCTACCCGTCTGACGACCTGAAAGCGAAAGTAGCCGGGCAGGAAAAAACTGTAGGAAAGGTCAATCATGCGTTCTTCGGCGCTATACAGGCGCGCCTTGAACATCAGCAGGACATCGCCGCGCTGAATTTCCAGCCAGCGCGCCACTTTGGCATCGGCGGCAACGGCTTGAATCTCCGCCACCGAGCGCGTCAGCATGGGCGAACCGCGCCGCAGGAGCAAATCCAGCACAGAACCGGTAAAGCCGCGTTCCAGATCCTGCGGGGTGAGCACGTCTTCCGGCAGGATATCCACCAGATAGGCAACCGGACGCCCGGCGGTGTGGATGGTGCGGCGCACCTGCACCAGCGGCGTTCCCTGCGGCACATCGAACAGGGCGGCTTCTTCCGGGTTGGCGTTCACCTCGCGGATGTTCAGGTCACCCATGGAAACATCCATGCCCATGCGGTGCGCCAGCGTCTCGATGCTCTCCAGCACTTCCAGCCCGGTTTCAATCACCGCCGGCTGACCGACGACGAACGTCCCCACGCCCTGACGGCGGCGAATCAAGCCCTGTCCTTCGAACGAGCGCATGGCTTCGCGCAGGGTTGCCCGCGAGACGTTCAACTGCCTTGCCAGTTCCGGCTCGGCGGGCAAGCGTCCGCCTGGCGGGGTGGCGGCAATTAACTGCGCCAGTTGATCCTGCAGGCGCTGATACGGATGGGTGTTCTTTCCATTGAGTTCCATCTCTCTCCAATCCCTCTCTCTTTTATTCCAGCACATCAATGATCTGGAAGCGGCGCACGTCCACCAGTCCCAGATCGGAAATGCGCAGTTCAGGAATGACCACCAGTCCCAGCAGGCTCATCTGCATGTTGGGGTTGTTGAGATGGCATCCGCAGGCGCGGAAGCCTTCCAGCACGCTTTCGGCTTGACGGGCAACCTGCTCGGCGGGCGCGCTGGAGATCAGCCCGGCGATGGGCAGTTGCACCTCGCCGAGAATCTCGCCCCGCGAGATGACCACCTGACCACCGCCAGTCTGCATCAGACGGTTGGCGGCGCACGCCATGTCTTCCTCGTCCGTGCCGATGACAATCATCTGATGGCTGTCGTGGGCAACCGTTGAGGCAATGCCGCAGGGCTGGGTAAAACCGAAGCCGTGCACCAATCCCACCTGCACCTTGCCGCTGGGGCGGTGACGCTCCACCAGCGCCACCTTTGCCAGATCGCGGCTCAAATCCACCTGAATTTCGCCGTTGACCGGGCGCACGTTCATGTGCAGGTGGCGGGTGGGGGCTTGATTCTCGATGATGCCGATGACGTTGGCGGTGGTACGGCTGTCGTCGGCGGGCAGGCGGAAATCCACCGCGGTGAGCGCGCGCGGCAAATGCACGGTGCGCAGTGCCCAGTCGGGGTAATGCAGGGCGGGCGGCTCCACCAGCAGTTTGCCGTCCTGCGCCACCACCTGCCCTTTGGCAATGACCATCTCCACACTGAAGTTGACCAGGTCGCTCACCAGCAGCATATCTGCCCAGCGTCCGGGGGCAATCATGCCCATCTCGCGGCTGACGCCGAAATGCTCGGCGGTGTTGAGGGTTGCCATTTGAATCGCCGTCATGGGCGGCAAGCCCTGAGCAATGGCATGGCGCAGGACGCGGTCCATGTGTCCTTCCTGGATGAGGGTAGCGGAGTGCGAGTCGTCGGTGCAGAGCAGGAAGTAACGCGGGTCAAGATTCATCTCGGTGATGGCACGCACCTGTTCCTTGACATCGTGCCACGCCGAGCCAAAGCGCAGCATGGCGCGCATGCCGTTGCGCACCCGCGCCAGGGCGTCTTCCAGGCGCGTGCCTTCGTGATCGTCCATGGCGCCTCCGGCGGCGTAAGCGGCAAATTCGTGGTTGAGCAGAGGGCTCGGGTAATGTCCGCCGATGACCTTGCCGGCTTGGCGGGTGGCTTCCAGTTTGGCGTGCACGTCCTCATCACAGTACTGCACACCGGGGTAATTCATCATCTCGCCCAGCCCAATGACGCCTTCCCACGAGAGGGCTTCGCGGATTTCCTCAGCCCCCAGCACCGCGCCGGCTGTCTCCAAACCGGGGGCGGAAGGCACGCAGGAAGGCACCTGCACAAAGACATGGATGGGCTGGAGCAGGGCTTCTTCTACCATCAGGCGCACACCGCGCAAGCCCAGCACGTTGGCAATCTCGTGCGGGTCAATGAACATGCCGGTCGTGCCGTGCGGCAGGACCGCGCGCACGAACTGCGCCACCGAAAGCATGCCCGATTCCACGTGCATGTGCGCATCCAGCAAACCCGGCACCAGATAGCGCCCCTGCGCATCCAGCACGCGGGTGTTGGGTCCGATGGTTTGGCGCACATCCTCGCCCACGGCGGCAATGCGCCCGTCTTTGACGGCAACTTCGGTATGGGGCAGGATTTCGCCGCTCTGCACGCTTACCCAGCGGGCATTGCGCACCACCAGATCCGCCGGGACGCGCCCCATGGCGCAGTCTACCAGCGTGCGGGTGCTGATTAAGCGAAAGGACTGACTCATGCGTTTCACCTGCCTTTCCACCATAGCGGTTGAAAGAAACCCCAAAGGGAACACCTTTGGGGTTTGAAATTCATGCCTCGCCGGTCACCAATCGCTGGGCGGCGCGGTTGTGCCGCTCCACCAGTCGAGGCACGTCCACCGTGCGCAGTTGACCGTCCTCGACCACCAGATTACCGCCCACCGAGAGGATATCCACGTTCTGCGGAGCGCAGAACGCCAGCGCCGCTACCGGGTCGTGTTGCGCGCCGGCATACGTCAGGCGGTCCAGACGGATGGCGGCAAAGTCACAGCATTTGCCCGCTTCCAGCGCGCCGATATCGTTTCGTCCCAGCACCGCCGCGCCGCCGCGCGTGCCCAGTTCCAGCGCCTGCCGCGCGGTCATCAGCGGGGGTGCATCCTGCCCGGAGAGCGAAGCGCCCTGCAAGCCCGCCGAGAGGCGCGCCAGCAGCATGGCTTGGCGCACTTCCTCTAGCATGTGCGAGCCGTCGTTGGATGCCGAGCCATCCACGCCCAAGCCCACCTTGACGCCCGCCTTGATGTAGGGCATCACCGGGGCAATGCCGCTTGCCAGGCGCATATTGGATGAGGGGCAGTGCGCTACGCCGCATCCGGTATGGGCAAAGACCTCAATCTCCGCCGGGTTGACATGCACGGCATGGGCAAACCAGACGTCATTACCTACCCAGCCGAGCGATTCCATGTACTCCACCGGGCGCATGCCGAACTTTTGCAGGCAGAAGACCTCTTCATCCTGCGTCTCTGCCAGATGGGTGTGCAGATGCACCCCGTACTGACGCGCCAGCACGGCGCTTTCGCGCATCAGGTCGCCGGTGACGGAGAAGGGCGAACACGGCGCCAGGACAATCTGCACCATCGAACCCGGCTTGGGGTCGTGGTACTGCTCGATGAGGCGCTGAGAATCGCGCAGGATGTGTTCTTCGCTGTCCACCACGCTGTCGGGGGGCAAACCGCCCTTGCTCTCGCCCAGACTCATCGAGCCGCGCGAGGCGTGCAGGCGCAGACCCACTTCGCGCGCCGCGGCAATCTCGTCGTCCAGGCGCGAGCCGTTGGGGTAAAGGTACAGGTGATCCGAGGCGGTGGTACATCCCGAAAGCGCCAGTTCCGCCAGCGCGGTTTGGGTGGAGATGTAGATATCTTCAGGGGTCAGGCGCGCCCAGATGGGGTAGAGCGTCTTCAGCCAGTTGAACAGGTTGGCATCCTGCGCCGCCGGCACCACGCGGGTGAGGGTTTGATAGAAGTGGTGATGGGTGTTAATCAGCCCCGGGAAGACGATGTAGCCGTTTAAATCCAGCACCCGATCCGCTGTGGCGGGCAGGTCAGCCGTTTGCCCGACCTGTTCGATGATGCCGTCGCGGGCAAAAATGGCGCCGTTGACGATTTCCCGTCGGGCGCCGTCCATGGTCACAAGAAACGAGATGTTCTTTACCAGCAGAGTGGTCATGTTTTTGAAAGATTGATTAGACAAATTCAGGATTTTATTCAGTTTAACGGGAATCGCAATAAAAGTCAATTGTCAGACAAAGTGACGGATGTCACATTTTTGCGGATGATTGGTAGCGCAGGGGCAGTTGTATCTCCGCCGAAGTCAAAGCGTACCCGTTCGCCGAGCCGAGGCGCACGCTCTCCTTCTCTTCACGTCCTTTGCGCCTTCGCGGTACTTTTCCGCGCCTTTCGGCAGGCTCAGAGCGCGGTGGCGATTGCACATCACTCCCGAAGAGGCGAAGCAACCTCCCACAGAGTCGGTAAGTTTATGCACTCACAGGGAGATTGCTTCGACCCGCTGACGCGGGTCTCGCTGTGAGAGTACTGCACAAGGACACCCAGGCACACCCCTCAAAGCGGATTTTTTACGGGGACAGATAGCCTTCAAGCGTGGGGGTGGGTGTACCGTTCGAGGGGGTGGGTTGCGCCGTCGGCGTAACGGTGGGGAAGAGCGGCGCGGGCGTGGGCGTTGCCAGCACGCGCGGCGGGGTCACCTGAATGGGAGCGCCGCCCAGCCAGGGCGTCGGCGTGGGCAGGATGCGCCGCTCCCCGCTGATGTCTTCCACGTAGCCAATTGCCCCCTGACAGGCGGGGTCTAACTGCGCGGCAAGGTTCTCCCAGGTCAGCGCCTCGCCGTTGTTCAGCACGCGCCGCGCCGCCGTGGAGAGACAGCCCGCCCCGGCATTGTAATTCACCAGCGTAAAGCGCCACAGATCATCGTAACGGCTCAACCGCCCGGGCTCCATGCCGGTCAGGTTGCGCAGGATGCGCCCGGTCTGCTCGCAGTTTGCCAGCAAACCCTCGGCAAAAACGCGCACACTGTACTGCGCCTCGGAGATGTCAATGCCGGTGGGACAATCCGGACAGGACGCATTCACCTTGCGCACCAGCGCTCCGCGCAGCAGGGCTTGCTCTGCGGCTTTGAGGTTGCCAAAGCCCAAATCGCAGGTGCTTTGATGCAACACCAGCGGGCAGAACTGGCGGAAGAATTCCGGATTCCACAAGAGGATGGTATCCGCACCTTTTTCGGTCAACTGCCCCAGCCCGGCTTCCCGGGTGGTGTGGAACACCCCGGGCCAGAGTTGACTCTCGCGGGCAAAGACGTTCTTCAGCAACCGCGCGGGGACGCCCGTGTCCTGCGCCGCCTGCCAGATTTCACCGTCAAAGCGGTTCTGCCACTCGGTGAGCAGAGGGCGCGCCGCTTCCACCCCGCAAGCCGAGGCTACATTTACCGCCGTCAGCCCGCCGTCCAGGCAGGCGCTGGTATCCACCAGTCCATTCTGGATGAGCGCCCCGGCAAGGTAGTAAAAGCCGGTATCAGTCCGCAGGTCTTCGATGCTTGGCGGGGTGGTGAGCCACTGCGGCGGGCCATTCACATCGGGGAAGGATTGCCAGGTGAAAGCACAGGCGGCAATCTCGCCATCGGTGTACTGCGTGGAAAGGATGTCCACGTACCACAGTCTGGCATCGCGCCCCCCGCCGTCGGGGTCCATGAAATCACCCCAGGGCAGGACGCGCACGCGAGCCGTGTAATGCTCGCTGGAGTCGCCAAAAGAGGAATCCGCCCAGAACTCCATCACCGTGCCGTCCTGACCGGTGGGCTGGAGCGGCAGGCGGCACTCCGCCCCTGCGCAGGTGAAGGCTTCGCCGTTGAAGATGCCCTGAATGCTCAGAATGGTCTCGTTGGGCAGGGGTTCGCGTCCTTCCAGGCGCAGGACAGGCATGCGCGTACAGGCGCGGTCGCCGGGCAGAGGGGCGCAGTCTTCCAGGTGAATCCATACCGAAGGCAGGGGCAGAGTCACTTCCACCTCACGGCTGGCAGGCTCAGAGCCAATCTCCAGGGCATACAAGCCGGGACAAAGCCCGGCGGGGGTTTCTGCCAGGTTGCAGGGCTTGCTTTCCAGCCAGCGTTGAGCAACCTTCTTACCGCACAAGCCTTCAATTTCGTTGTAGGTGGGAATGCCTTCATGCTCTACCGCCAGGCGGCAGACCACCTCATTGCCTTCCCACTCCGCCAGCCACCAGAAATAGCGGGTGAACTCCACCGTAATCAGGGCTTTGCGTTCGGGTTCGTCGGGGGGGAAATCTTCCGCGCGGGCAGGCAGAATCGGGGCGCCTGCCAGCACCAGCAGGAACACCCCAATCACGGCGTTCAGCCAGCGCAGGGGTTTCATCGCTATTAGTTTAGCATATTTGCATCCGATTCGGAAAAAAAGACCAAAAGAAGGCACGGAACAGAATGGTTGCAGAAGCAAAAAAGGCTTGATTCTGCCCCATTCCATTGACCCGCATCCACCGGGAGACTCAAACCTGCCTGCCACGCACGCACACCTGCTCCACCCCCAGGCGTCCTTCCTCGATGAGCAGTCCCACCGCGCCGCCCTGCAGGCGGGCATCCTCTGCCTGCAACACTGGCACGCCGTCCACCAGGGCGGTCAGGCGCACCCCTTCGGCGCGCAGGGAGAGGGTGAACGTTTGCCCCCAGTCCCACGCCAGCGGGACTTCGGCAAGCACCTCATCCTTGCCGTACCAGCGGCAGATCAGCCGCGCCGTGCCGGGATGCGCCAGCACCAGCGCGTAGTAACGTTCCAGCCCCTGCACGCGCACCGCCAGCCCGAACGCCCGCGCCAGATGCGGCGTACAGACCGCCTGCGCTTCCACATCGCGCCAATCGAGCGTGCCCTGCGCCAGCAGTCCGCGCCCCTCGTCCTGAATCAGGCGCAGAGGCTCGTTCGAGGTGTCCAGATGGCTCACCGCATTAACCCATGCCAACTGCCAGGCTTGTCCGCGCCGTGCCGGTCGGGTCAGGCAGACCTGCGGCGCGCCCTGCCAGTCCAGCCAGTCGAGGTACAGCGTCCCGGGGGTATGGGCGCTGTCCAGCACTTCCAGCCCCACCCGCGCAATGGGACGTGCCTGCGTGTCGGGAATCTGCCACGTCCAGCGCTGTCGCCCGCCCGGCGCCAGGCTCTGCACCGGCGCGGGGATGGACACCAGGCGGTCGTCCTCGTCGTACACCTCGATAAAGAGGCGCGCCTGCGCGACTGCCGCGTTGCGTTCATCGGCGCACACTTCGGCGCTCACCACCTGCCCGGAATAGAGGGTGGGACAGCCAAACAAGTCGTAGGTTTTCATCTGGAAAGCGTCCGGGCGCAGGAAGGTTGCCGTCGCCACCCGCGCCGGCACCCCAGGCGCCACGTGAGCGTAGTGGATTGCCAGTGCACGCTGTCCGCGTTCGCTGTACCCACAGACGTTCTCCAGCCTCACCGGCGCGCCTTCCAGCGCGGTAAAACCCTGCAGAGCGCCCGGCAGGTCGAAGGAAAAGCGCACACCCCCTTTGAGTTTGGGAGCCGGCTCGCCGTGCAGGGCACAGCCAATCCCCGCCACCCACTGCGCCACCTGCAGAGCATCGGTGACGCACGAGCCGCCCTCGGCGGTGGGCAGGTAGAGGGCATCGGCAACCGGCATGCGCCAGTCAGGACCGGCATCCAAGCCCGCCAGCCCGTTCTTGATGCCCAGCAGACAGCCCACGTTGCCCGAGTTGCAGTCGGTATCCCACCCGGCGGTGTTGACAATGCTCAAGGCGCGCTGGAAGTCATCCCCACCGTAAAGCAGGCTCAGGTGAATCAGCGCGTGGTTGGGAATCACGTGGCAATTGCCGCCGTAGCGGTCATAGCCGTAATGGCGGAAGATGAAAGCCAGCGTTTCGCGCCAGTCATCGGTGCGGGCACGCTGATGGCGCAGGTCGGCAATCAGGCGGTAGATGAGCGAATCGCCCGGGATGAGACGCACGGCTTCATCCAGCAGGCGGTTGAGGTCGGGTTCAACGAACGCCAGGGCTTCCATCGCCGCCAGTACCTGCGCGGCAAAGACGGCTTCGCCGTCGTGGCTCACCTGCGCGGCACGGCGCGCCAGTTCGGCGGCGCGGTCGGGTTCGCCCGGGCAGACCATCGCCCAGCCGTCAATGAAAATCTGCGCGCCAATCTGCTCGGCTACCACCTTACCGTTCAGCGCCATCGAGCCGGAGCGCGGCGCGGGAATACCGTGCTTCAGGCGCAGGTAGGCAGTGTGCTCGGTGGAGTTGCCCATCCCGCCCCACCACAACACCGTGCGGTTCTCCACCAGGTAATTGAGCCAGGTCTGCCCGATTTGCTCGGCGGTCAGGTCAAAGGTGTTGCCGAAATCGGGCAAAGCCCGCAGGAAGGTGAACGTGCCGGAGATGTCGTCATCGGTGACCACCAGCGGCACGCCCAGGCGGTCATGCACGTAGTAGTGAATCTCGCCCAGCCGCTCAAGGATTTGCTCGTACGTCCAGCCCTCAAAGGGGCGCCCCAGATAAACGCCGATGATTTTGCCCAGCACGCCGGCGTACACCCGCTCCAGATAATCTTGAGGAAGAGTCATGAACCCGCCTCCGGTCCATCAGGAATGCAGACAGGTTAATTGTGACACAAAACTCCCGCGGTTGGTATGGAAGATTAAAACCCCTCGCCCTTTGTCCTGAAGGGCGAGGGGGGGGACAGCACTAACCAGCCCGGTTTCTACAAATCGGCGGCGCGGGTGGAGATTTTTTCCTGCAGAAGGGCAACAAACTCATCCACCGAGAGGGTCTGTTGCGTGCCGTCGCGCTTGCGCAGAGCCACCGCTCCGGCTTGGGCTTCGCGCTCGCCCACCACCAGCATGTAGGGAATCTTCAGCAGTTGGGCTTTGCGAATCTTGGCGTTCATGCGGTCCGAGTCCAGGTCGGCAGTGGCGCGCACTTCCAGCGCCCGCAGACGGCGCTCCAGTTGTTTGGCGTACTCGTTCTGCGCATCGGTGATGGGGATGATGCGCACCTGCTCCGGCGAGAGCCACACCGGGAATGCCCCGGCGTAATGCTCCAGCAGGAAGCCGATGAGGCGCTCGTGGGTGCTTAATGGCGCGCGGTGGATAATCAGCGGGCGCTCTTCCTCGCCCTTCTCGTTGATGAACTTCAGGTCGAAGCGTTCCGGCTGAGCAAAGTCCACCTGATTGGTCGCCAGGGTGAACTCGCGCCCAATGGCGCTCTTGACCTGCACATCAATCTTGGGACCGTAGAAAGCGGCTTCGTCGGCAATCTCCACGTAGGGGATGCCGTTGTTGTCCAGCGCCTTGCGCACCATGTCCTCGGTCTTGCGCCACAATTCGGGATTGTTGACGTATTTCTTGCCCAGTCCGCGCGGATGGTGCGTGCTCAGGCGCATCAGGTAGTCCTGAATGCCGAACAGGCGGAAGTACTCCAGGTAGAGATGAATCACGCCCACAAATTCCTGCTCAAACTGCTCTTCGGAGCAGTAGATATGCGAGTCGTTCATCTGCATGGAGCGCACGCGCATCAGCCCGAAGAGTTCGCCGCTCTTCTCGTAGCGGTAGCAGGTGCCGTACTCCGCCAGGCGCACTGGCAGTTCGCGGTAACTGCGCGGCTTGCTGGCAAAGATTTTGTGGTGCATCGGGCAGTTCATCGGCTTGACGTAGTAACGCACGCCCTCCAGTTCCATGGGCGGGTACATGCTCTCGGCATAGTAGGGCAGGTGACCACTGCGCAGGTACAGGTCTTCTTTGGCAAGGTGCGGGGTGCGCACGCGCTCGTAGCCGTACTTGAACTCCATCTCTTTGGCGAGTTTCTCGATTTCCTCGATGATGGCGCCGCCGCGCGGCGTCCACAGCGGCAAGCCGGGACCGATTTCATCGTCGAAGAGGTAGATGTCCAGTTCCTTGCCCAGTTTGCGGTGATCGCGCTTTTTGGCTTCTTCCAGACGCCACAGGTACTGCTCCAGTTCCTCGGGCGTCTCCCATGCCGTGCCGTAGATGCGCTGGAGCATGGGGTTGTGTTCATCGCCACGCCAGTAAGCGCCAGAAACCTGCATCAGTTTGACGGCTTTGGGGTTGATTTCGCGGGTGTTGGCAACGTGCGGACCGCGGCACAGGTCCACGAATTTGTCGTGCTTGTAGATAGAGATAACCGGCTTTTCCTCAAGCGGATTGCCGTCCTCGTCCACCTCGCCCTTTTCCAGCCCGTCAATCAACTCTAACTTGTAGGGCTGATCCTTGAAAATCTGCCGGGCTTCCTCGGCAGAGACTTCCTGGCGGATGAAGTCGTGATTGCCCTTGATGATTTCTTTCATGCGCTTTTCGATGTGCTCCAAATCCTCTGGCGTGAGGGTGCGGGGCAGGTCGAAATCGTAGTAAAAGCCATCCTCAATGGCGGGACCGATAGCGTACTTGGCATTGGGGAACAGTTCCAGCACCGCCTGCGCCATGATGTGCGAGCAGGAATGCCGAACGCGGAAGATGTGGGAATCTTCATACCGTTCTTGCGCCTTCGAGAGCATACCAACCTCCTTGACCTGAAACAAAACACCCGCCCCAAGTCTGGGGCGGGCAAAAGTCTGCACGCGGTTCCACCCAGTTTGACCGTTGAGCCGGTCATCTCTGGTACGCCGATAACGGGGCAATCCGTCTGGGCTTACTGGGCGTTTGCCGTTCAGCCAGCCGCTCGCGGGTGGTTTTCTCCGGCTGTCCTCCGCGAATGCCTCTCAGTCTGCGGGCATCCGTCCCTGTCGGGGCTTTGCCGGGTACTCGTCCCGGTCTGCGCGTTCTTTCAGGTGGGCGATATAGGACTCGAACCTACGACCTTCGCGATGTCAACGCGACGCTCTAACCAACTGAGCTAACCGCCCATTCGCGTTACCTATTATAGTCAAATTTTTGCATTTTTGCAACGGTGATTCTCGCCGATTTCCCCCCATTACTTCCCCCCATTATGAGGAAAGCGTTCCTCCACCGTACAGTGGTTGCCGCCCTTTTGCTTGCTCTGGTACAGCAAGAGGTCGGCGCGCTCCACCAAACTCTCCAGCGTATCCTCCGGCACGGCCAGCGTCGCCCCAACAGAGAGGGTCGTCTGAATGCGTTGTCCTTCCACCATGACAAAACTGGCTTCCACCATGGAACGAATACGCTCGGAAGCCACCAGCAATCCCCCCGAGGTAATGGCAGGCAGGAACGCCAGGAACTCGTCCCCACCCCAGCGGAAGAGGGCATCCGAGCCGCGCAGGACGCGCACGATGGTCTGAGTCACCATCTTCAGCACCAGGTCACCCACATGATGTCCGTAGGTATCGTTGACGTGCTTGAACAAATCCAGGTCCAGCATCAGCGCGCCAAAGGGCGTTTGGGTCACTCCATACTCGTACTGGCGCACCTGAAAGACCATCTGGGCGTAACGGCGGTTGCCGATGCGTAACAGCGGGTCAAGCAAACTTTCCTGCTTGTAATGCTCCAGTTCCTTCGCTATGGTCAGGTGCTGGGAGTGATCGCTGAAGACTTCAATTGCGCCAGTCACCTTTCCCTCATCGTCATACAGAGGGGATACACGGATATGCACCGGCACGCGGTGACCGTTTTTGTGGTGCAGAAAAACCAGGGCTTCGCGCCGCTGACCATCCTGCAGGGTGGCATGGAGTGGACAGCCCTCTTTGCACAGGGCTTTGCCGGCAAAATCCACATGTTCCAGAATGTTATCCGAGCATCTCGTGCCGCACACCTCCCCCGCGGTGTAACCGGTCAATTCCTCCGCCGCCGCATTCCAGTACTGGATGCGCCGATGCATATCCACCACATACACCCCATCAAAGAGATGATCCAGCCACTGTTTGTAGGGACCTTTGACCCGCTCGTTCACTTGCATTTGCATTTTCCCCTCGTTTCAACTCAGAAATAATTCTATATTACTCCAATGGAAGATTTCAGGTTTTACAGATTTGCAAAGTTACACCTTCGCAAGGTGATGAAACGGCAGAAGACACGGGCAAAAAGTGAGCGACAAGACGGAAGACAGACCCAGATTCAGCCCCGGGTTGCTCCTGAGGACTCGTCATCCTTTCCATGCGCCAAAAGACCGATGAAAAGCGGAAAATTTACCCCCACGGGATGAAGACCTCCTGGCACACTACCTCACGGATAGCGCTCCAGCACCAGGGGAAAGACGCCATAATTGTCCAACGGCGGGGTGAGCAGAAGCCGGTCGGCGCCGACACACTCAAACAGGAAAGCGGTTTCTCCCGCCGCGGCATCTCCCAGCAATCCCGCCGGATCCAGGCCCAACGTTTCGCCAAATGCTTCCACCTGGAAGACCAGACTGGTCACCGATTGCTCGCGGAAGAACACCTTATCCCCCTCAACCCGGTAGCGAGCCAGGGCAATCCCGTCCATCACCACATCCACGGGGACTTCCCCCACGTCCGTTTTGACAGCCGCCGATTGAGCGAACTGGATGGCTTCCAGCAGGAAAATGCCCGCTTCTCCAAAGTTATACCAGGCGTTCCCGCTGGTACCGCCCAAGACGATATCCGTACCCTGGAAAGCCGTCTGGAAATAAGGGCTGGCATCGCTCACAATCCAGCGTCCAACCAGACAGGACTCCACCCGTTCGGCGGGCAACGTTGCCGCTTCGGTAGGCATTGGCACCGGGGTAGCGGTGGGCAGAGGGGTGGACGTGGGCAATGGAGTGGCAGAAGGCAGGGGTGTCAGAGGGATAGCGCGAATCTCGCCACTACCGGCACACGCTGTCAGCATGAGAACGGCGCTCAAAAGCAGTACCGATAAAGAAAAAAACGGTTTCATCTCACATCTTATATTTGAGTAATATTAGAAAAATTATAAACAATAAACACAGGCTTTTTCAAGAGGAATGGTGCATTCAAACCATGTTGAGAGTCTGGACAATCTCACTTCCCAGAACTCAATTCCGGCAAAGTCTGACTCTTTGGGGAGAGCAAGACAATTTTTCTAACGCAGGCGCTGGATTTCCTCTTGCCCGGCAGAAGAAGACGGCGGGGTGACGCCCAGGGCTTCCCACACCCCGCGCATGGCAAGGCGGCGGAACATGTGTGCCATCTCATCCGGCGGATAGGGCATGCCCGCTTCCAGCCACCAGGTGAGCGTACCCAGCAAACTGGCGGCGAAGTAACTGGCAATCACTTCCAGCGGAAGGCTAGTTTGCGCCTCTTTCAGGAACAGGCGCATGAACTCCAGCGCATAACTTGCAGAGAGTTCGCGCAGGCGGGTGATGGCAATCAGCCCGCCCTCGCCGCGCATCATGGCGCGGTACAGGTCGGCGTTCTCGGCGGCGTGGCGGAATACCAGCACGATGGGACGCATGGCGTGATCGCCCACCTGGTCTTCCTGCACCGCCTGTCCCTGCGGAAAGAGCGCGTACATCTGCTCGGCAAGTTCATCGGCAATCTGGGTGATGCTTTCCAGAAAGAGATGCTCTTTGTCGCGGTAATGCAGGTAGAAGGTGGTACGCCCCACATCCGCGCGGGCGGCAATATCCTCGACGGTGACGGCATCGTAGCCCTTTTCGAGGATGAGCGCCATGAGGGCTTCGCGCAGTTGCCGGCGGGTGCGCGAGATGCGCCGATCCTGGCGCGGAAGGGCAGGGAGATTTTCGCTCATGCAATCATGCGTCCTTTCATCGTGGTTTGTCCTCTATGGATCTCCGTATGCCAAGCCCTGCCGAGGGCTTGTATCACCTCTTGTCTTGACAGTCTGTCAATTGCTCTTATAATCATAAACACTCTGTCCATTATTATACTCAGTGTTCACCATGAATACCAGCCCCATCCTCACGTTAAAGCAGGTGCGCAAGACCTACCTTTCCGGCGATCAGCCCCTGGAAGTGCTCAAAGGCATTGACCTGGAAGTATACGCCGGCGAGTTTGTCCTCATCTACGGCAAATCCGGCTCGGGCAAGACCACCCTGATTAACATGATTGCCGGCATCGACCCGCTCACCGCGGGCGAGGTGTGGTTTGATGGCGTCAACGTGCACCGCCTCAACGAGAATCAGCGGGCGCGCTGGCGCGGGCGCAACGTGGGCATCGTTTACCAGTCCTTTTACCTCATGCCCACCCTCAGCCTGCTCCACAACGTCATGCTCCCCATGGATGTGTGCGGGCTGTACCACCCGCGGCGCAGTCCTCAGCGCGCGCTGGAACTTCTGCGCATGGTGGAACTGGAAGAACACGCCCACAAACTGCCCTCTGCCATCTCCGGCGGACAGCAACAGCGTGTTGCCATTGCCCGCGCGCTGGCAAACGACCCACCGCTCATCATCGCCGATGAACCCACCGGCAGGCTCGATTCCATCACTGCCGCTACCATTCTGGAAATCTTCCTCAACCTGGCGCGCCAGGGCAAGACCATCCTCATGGTCACCCACGACCTGAGCCTGATGCCGCTGGCGTCGCGCTGTTTCCGCCTGGAAGGCGGGCTGGTGCATTCCTGCCCGGTGGAAGAAAGGACGCCCGCCCCATGAACGCCCCCGCCGCCCCCTACATCTCCCTGCAGGATGTGGTCAAGACCTTCCCCGCCCCCGGCGGTGAGGTGATGGTGCTGAAGCACATCTACCTCGACATCCAGCCCGGCGAGTACGTCAGCATTGTGGGCAAATCGGGAAGCGGCAAGTCCACCCTGCTCAACATGATCACCGGCATTGACCACCCCACTTCCGGCACGGTGACGGTGGCAGGCACGCAACCGCACCGCCTCTCCGAAAGTCAACTGGCGGGCTGGCGCGGCGTGACCATCGGCATCGTCTTCCAGTTTTTCCAACTGCTCCCCATGCTCTCCCTGCTGGAAAACGTCATGCTCCCCATGGATTTCTGCAACCGCTACCCCCCCGCCGAGCGCGAAGGGCGCGCCCGTGCCCTGCTGGAGCAGGTGGGCTTGGGCGACATGGTGGATAAACTGCCCGGCGCCGTCTCCGGCGGACAACAGCAAGCCGCCGCCATTGCCCGCGCCCTGGCAAACGACCCGCCGCTCATCGTTGCCGATGAACCCACCGGCAACCTTGACGAGCGCACCGCCGAGGGCGTGCTGGCGCTGTTTGACGGCCTGGTGGCGCGCGGCAAGACGGTGGTCATCGTCACCCACGACCCCGCGCTGGTCAAGCGCACTCAGCGCACCATCCTGCTTTCAGACGGCGAAATCGTCAACCCCTTCATCGCCCAAGCCCTGCCGCACCTCTCCCACCCGCAGTTACTGCAGTTGACGCACCTTGCCCGCCCGCAGACGCTCTCCAGAGGCGAAAGCCTCACCCTTCCGCCTTACGCGCCCGGCTTGCTGGTGCTGACGCAGGGCAAACTGGCGCTGTGGAAGCCCGCCCGCCGCGGCGAAATCCTGTGGCGGGAACTGCGCCCAGCGCAAGCCCTCACCGCGCAGGATGTGGCTTTCCACACCCCCCTGCGCCTGCAAGCCCTCGAAGACAGCGCCTGGCTGGAAATCCCCGCCGAGGCGTGGGAAACCTGGCTGGCGCAGAGCGGCGCGCGCGCATCCCTTGCCCCTGTGACGGAGAAACGAGCATGATTCCCCCCCGCTGGCAGAAGATTCTCTCCGACTTTATCGGCAATCCCACCCGTTCGGTGCTGGTCATCCTCTCGATTGCCGTCGGGCTGTTTGCCATGGGCGCCATTAACAACACTCGCCTGCAAGCCGCCCAACTGATGGCGAACAACTACGCCGCCGTCAACCCCGCCAACGTCATCCTCTACACCTCGCCCCTCAGAGAGGTCGATCTGGAGCCACTGCGCCGACTGGATGGCGTGGCGCAGGTAGAAGGCATGCACAGTGCCACCCTGCGCATCCGCAACAACGAAGGCGACTGGGTGCGCCTGAGCGTGCTTGCCCCGCCCGACTACGCCGAGAAGGAAATCAATCAGGTGCTGGTGATGCAGGGCACTTACCCGCCCGCCGAGCGCACTGTTGCCATTGACCAGTACAAACTCAAAGAATTGACCGTCTTCCCCGACCGCACGGTGGAGATTCAACTGCCCTCGGGCAGGGTACGCCGCGTGCCGATGAGCGCGGTGGTGCAGGATCAGACCATTGGCGCATCGCGCGCCGACGGCGGTTTCTTCCTTGCCCCCGCCCAAGCCTTCACCACCTGGGAGACGCTGGAATGGCTGGAGATTGACCCCTGCATCAATCTGGTGTACGTCACCGCCAGCCGCGATGCCGACAACCCCGACTACCTGCGCCAGTTGGGACGGCAGGTTGCCGATGAACTGGAAAGCAACGGGCATGTGGTGATCAGTTATGCTGTCAACGGACGCCACGACCACCCCAACAGCAACTACACCGAAGCCCTCTCCAGCATCCTCATCCTGCTCAGCCTGCTGGTGCTGTTTTTAAGCGGTTTTCTCATCACCAACACCCTGCAAGCCCTGCTGGCTCAGCAGGTTCAGCAGATTGGGGTGATGAAATCGGTCGGTGCAACCAGCGGGCAGATTGCCCTGCTGTACCTGAGCCTCATCGAACTGTACGGCTTGATTGCCTTTGCCCTCTCGCTGGCGCCCACCCGCTGGATGACGGGGGTGTTCCTCAACCTGCTTCACGGCGGCATCAACACCCCGCTGGCAGAACCGCAACTGCTACCCGAAACGCGCCTGTGGATGGGCATTCTGGCGCTGGCAGTGCCTGCTCTGGCAGGCAGTGCGCCCATCCTGCGCGCCGCCAACATCAGCGTACGCGAAGCCCTCAGCGGTGTTGCCCCGCAGAGTGCGGCACTGCGCGAAGGGCGTCTGATGCGCCGCCTGCGTCAGATTCGCGGGCTTTCGCGTCCTCTGCTCATCTCCCTGCGCAACACCTTCCGCAAGCGCCTGCGCCTGATTCTCACCCTCATCACCCTGACGCTGGGCGGCGCCATCTTCATCGCCACGCTGAACACGCGCGTCTCTCTGCAGAACTACATCGAGCGCCTGCGCTACTACTTCCTGGCAGACGTCAGCATCACCTTTCAAGTGCCCTACCGCCTGAGCGAAGTGCGCCACGACCTGATGAGCCTGCCCGATGTAAGCGTGGTGGAAGGCTGGAACGGCGCGCGCGCCGAACTGGTTCTGCCCAACGGCACAGGTGAGAGCATTACCGTGATTGCCCCGCCCGAGGGCAGTCAGATGGTGCGCCCCATCCTGCTCAGCGGGCGCTGGATTCAGCCCGGCGACCGCTACGCCATTGCCGTCAGCGAGCGCTTCCTCGACCTTCTGCCCGACCTGAGCCCCGGCGACACCATCCGCCTGCGCATCAACGACCGCGAGCGCGAGTGGACGGTGGTGGGCATCTTCCAACTGGTGGGCAAGAGCGCTGGCTTCCTTTCATATGCCAACGGCGAAGCCCTCGGCGCGGAGATTCATCAGGGCGGGCGTTTTACCAACGTGCGCGTGCTTTCCACCAACCCCAACCTGACGCTGGAAGAGCAAAAAGAATTTGGCAGGCGCGTGGAGCAACTGCTGGAAGACCGCGGCTACCGCGTGGACGAGGTCACCGCGGGCTTGCGGCTGAAGGAAATCTCCGCCAACGGCTTGAACATCCTCACCGCCGTCCTGCTGTTGCTCTCGGCGCTGATTGCCGCCGTGGGCAGTATCGGCTTGATGGGCACCATGAGCATGAACGTGCTGGAACGCACCCGCGAAATTGGCGTGATGCGCGCCATCGGCGCGGACGACCGCCACGTGCTGAACATCGTCCTGGGCGAAGGCATGCTCATCGGGCTGATTTCCTGGGCGCTGAGCGTCCTCTCCGCCCTGCCCATCAGCAAACTTCTTGCCAATTCCATCAGTTACGCGCTGTTCGAAGCCCCCGCCACCCTCACCTTTACCCCCACGAGCGTGGTGCTGTGGCTGGGCGCGGTGCTGGTGCTTTCGGTGGTTGCCAGCGCCGTCCCCGCACGGTCGGCGGCGCGGCTGACCATCCGTGAAGTGCTATCGTATGAATAACGCATTCCCAAGGAGGCAGTGTATGACCTGGAAAAAGAGCATTTTGAGCGCGGTGATCGTCCTCTGGCTGGCAGGGTGCTCCGCCCTGCCGTGGGCGCAGTCTGCCCCGCAGGCAACCCCCGTCCCCACGGTAAGCGAGAACGGCGGGGTGCTGGCAGAAGCCAAACTCGTCCCCAACGACAGCGCCAGCCTGTTCTTCCTGAGCGGCGGAACGCTGGCGGAGGTACTGGTCAGCGAAGGTGAGCAGGTGCAGGCCGGGCAGGTGCTGGCGCGGCTTTCGGAAAGCGCCCAGGCACAGGCAACCCTGGCTCAGGCCAAAGCCGAACTGCTAGCCGCCCAGCAGGCGCTGGATACCCTCAACAAAAAAGCTGCCCTGACCGCCGAACAGGCGCGGGTGGCCATGCTCGAAGCCGAACGCGAAGCCGTGCAGGCCTGGCAGGCTTTTGACCGGCTGGATACCCGCGCCACCCGCGACCGGATTGACGATCTGCGCGAACGAGCCGCCGACCTTCAGCAAGAATTACAAGACCGCGAGGAAACCCTCGGCCGTTACAGCAACCTGGCCGCCGATAACCCCACCCGCAAGCGCGCCGAGGACGATGTGGAGCAGGCCCGTCTGCGCTACAACGACGCCAGCCGTGAATTGAACCAGTTAACCAATGAGGTCGAACTGGCGCGCGCCCGCTGGGATCTGGCCAACCAGCGATTGGAGGACGCCCGCCGAACCTACGAAGCCCGTCAAGAGTTGAAACCCGACCCGGATGAACTGGCCCTGGCGCAAGCAAGGGTAGAGGCGGCTCAGGCGGCCGTCGCCGCCGCCAAGGAAGCCCTCAGCCGGCTGGAACTGCGCGCCCCCTTCGATGGGACGGTGGTGGAGGTGCGTTACTCGCCCGGCGAGAGCGTTGCACCTGCTCAAACCGTGCTGGTGCTGGCTGATCTTTCGGAGTGGTACGCCGAAACGGTGGACTTGAGCGAGAAGGACGTGGTGAAGATCAAAGCAGGACAGGCGGTGGAGATCATCCCCGATGCCCTGCCCGAGGTGACCCTGAAGGGCGAGGTGGAGCGCATTGCCCTCTTTCCGCTGGAGCGCGGTGGCGACGTGGTGTACCGCGTGCGCGTGCGTCTGCTGGAGAGCGACGAGCGCCTGCGCTGGGGCATGACCGTGGATGTGCGTTTCCCTCAAGAATGAACAGCCGTACTCCCGCAGGGTAACCCTGCGGGAGTTTTTTCAATGGCTTCCGGAAGATGGTTTCGTACCCTGGCAGGTACTTACCATGACACCAAAACACGCGCCGTAAAGCAAACCGCACCCTGAGTCAGCCGAAGGGTGCGGTTTGCAACAAAGACGCCTTGTCCGTGTCTTACTTTTTCAGCGTCTGCTCGATTTTGCTCCAGGTATCGCGCAGTTCCACCGTCAGGTTGAACACCGGCTTGCCCGGCGTGGAGTCGGGATCCACGCAGAAGTAGCCCTTGCGCTCAAACTGATAGCGCGCGCCCACCGGTGCATTTGCCAGCGAAGGTTCTACCTTACAGCCGGTGAGAATCTTCAGCGAGTCGGGGTTGAGGTAATCCAGGAAGGACTTACCCTCTTCCACGTCATCGGGGGTGGGATGGGTGAACAGGCGGTCGTACCAGCGCACCTCGGCATCCACGGCGTGCGCCGCCGAGACCCAGTGGAGCGTGCCCTGCACCTTGCGCCCGTCGGGGGCGTAGCCGCCGCGCGTAGCCGGGTCGTAGGTACAGCGCAGTTCCACCACATTGCCCTGCTCGTCCTTGACCACTTCCTCGCACTTGATGAAGTAGCCGTAGCGCAAGCGCACCTCGCGCCCCGGCGCCAGGCGGTAGTACTTGGGCGGCGGGACTTCGCGGAAGTCCTCGCGTTCGATGTACAGTTCGCGCGAGAAGGGGATTTGCCGCGTGCCTGCCGAGGGGTCTTCAGGGTTGTTGATGGCTTCAAGGTACTCCACCTGCCCTTCGGGGTAGTTGGTGATGACCACTTTGAGCGGGTCAAGCACGCCCATCACCCGCAGGGCGGTCTTGTTGAGGTTTTCACGCACGCAGTGCTCCAGCAGGGCTACATCCACCAGCGACTCGTTCTTGGACACGCCGATGCGGTCAATGAAATCGCGGATGGCTTCGGGGGGATAGCCGCGCCGCCGCATCCCGCGCAGGGTGGGCATACGCGGATCGTCCCAGCCGCGCACCACGCCCTTTTCCACCATCTGCTTCAGGTAGCGCTTGCTCAGAATGGTGTACGAGAGATTCAGGCGGGCAAACTCAATCTGGCGCGGATGGAAGATGCCCAGCGCATCGAGGAACCAGTCGTACAGCGGGCGGTGATCCTCGTAAGCCAGGTCGCACAGCGAATGGGTGATGCCCTCGATGGAGTCGCTTTGCCCGTGGGCAAAGTCGTACATCGGGTAGATGTGCCACTTACTGCCGGTGCGGTGATGCGGGGTGTGCAGGATGCGGTACATCACCGGGTCGCGCAGGTTGATGTTGCCAGACGCCATGTCAATCTTGGCGCGTAGGGTGCGCGAACCTTCGGGGAACTCGCCGTCGCGCATACGGCGGAAGAGATCGAGATTCTCCTCGACCGAGCGGTTGCGGTAGGGGCTTTCGCGCCCCGGCTCGGTGAGCGTGCCGCGGTACTCGCGGATTTCTTCCGGGCTGAGGTCGTCCACGTACGCCAGCCCCTTCTTGATGAGTTCCACCGCCCACTCGTACAACTGCTCGAAGTAGTCCGAAGCGTAGTACTCACGGTCGCCCCAATCAAAGCCGAGCCAGCGGATGTCTTCCTTGATGGCTTCCACATACTCGGTATCTTCTTTGGTGGGGTTGGTATCGTCAAAGCGCAGGTTGCACTCGCCGCCAAAGGCTTCTGCCATGCCGAAATCAATGCAGATGGCTTTGGCATGCCCGATGTGCAGGTAGCCGTTGGGTTCGGGCGGGAAGCGCGTGCGCACGTAGTTAAAGCGCCCACTGCGCAGGTCTTCTTCAATGGCTTCTTTGATAAAATGGCTGGGAGCCGCAGATTCTGTCATCTCTTTTTCACCCTCCCAAACGGAGAATTATGGCAGTCCCACTGCCTCGCGCACCTTCACCATGGTTTGTTCGGCGATGACGCGGGCGCGGTTGGCGCCATCGTGCAGGATGTCCCAGATTTCATCGGGGTTTTGTGCCAGCGCGGCGCGCTTCTCGCGGAAGGGCGCCAGCGAAGCGTTCAGGTTGGCGGCAAAGCGTTTCTTGCAATCCACACAGCCAATGCCTGCGCGGCGGCACTCGGTGTTGATCATCTCCACCTCTTCGGGGCTGGAGAAGACCTTGTGCATGGAGAAGACGTTGCACACGTCCGGGTTACCGGGGTCGGTGCGGCGCTGGCGCTGGGGGTCGGTCACCATGGTCATGACCACTTTGGTGGTCTCTTCGGGGGTGAGCGCCAGTTCGATGTGGTTGTTGAGGCTCTTGCTCATCTTCTGCTGTCCGTCGGTGCCGAGCACTTTGGGCACTTCGGTCAGTTTGATTTCGGGTTCTTTCAGCACGGTGGTGTTGTAGCGGTAGTGGAACGAGCGCACCGTCTCGCGGGCAAACTCGATGTGCGATGCCTGGTCAATGCCCACCGGCACGATGTCGGTCTCGTAGAGGACGATGTCGGCGGTCATCAGCACCGGGTAAGACACCAAGCCCAGGTTGACGTTGTTGGGTTGCATGCGCACCTTCTCTTTGAAGGTGGGCAGGTCGGTCAGTTTGCCCAGCGGAGAGACCATGGAGAGAATCAAACTCAGTTCGGTCACCTGCGGGACATGGGATTGGATGAAGACGATGCTCTCGCGCGGATCAATGCCCGCCGCCAGCCAGTCCAGCGCCATCTCAAAGGTATTCTGCTTGAGATCGCGGGTGGTCTCAAGCGTGGTGAGGGCATGTAAATCCACAATGCAGTAAATGCAGTCATAATCCTTCTGGAGCGCCACGTAATTTTTCATCGCTCCCAGATAGTTACCCAGATGCTGGCGTCCGGTTGGGCGCGCGCCCGAGAAAACACGTCCTTTTTTGCTCATACCTGTCCTTTCTCCAGGATGGTTTGAATTTGCTCCGCCACCTCGCCGGGTTCGGCATGGCGACCGGTCTTCAACTTGGAGTAAACCAGCCTGCCGTTGACTTCGACTTCAAAACGTCCCCCGTCCGAGGGGATGAGCGTCAGCCGTTCGATTTCCGGTTCGTACTTCTTCAGCAATTCAGCCGCCAGACTGACGGCGCGCTCGGTGTAGTGTCAAACTGCGCAGTAGGTAATGGTGATGGTTAACAACATGGCGAAACCTCGAAGTTCAGATGTCGGGGATATTATAATATAGAACAGAGCGGAATCTGCCGCTGGCTTCATCTAAAGGATTCTTGCCATCATGCCCCTTTTCCCGCAGGGAGTGCCTCTTTCCAAACGGCTCTTTGACCTGACGCTGGCAGTGCTGGCGCTGGTCTTGCTCTCGCCGGTACTGCTGTTCACCGCGCTGGCGGTGCGCCTGGGCTTGGGCAAGCCGGTGCTGTTCCGCCAGCCGCGCCCGGGCTACCGCGGGCGTGTCTTCACCCTCTACAAGTTCCGCACCATGCGCGACGCTCTGGCGCCCGACGGCACGCCCCTGCCCGACGATCAGCGCCTGACGCCGCTCGGGCGCTTCCTGCGCGCTACCAGTCTGGACGAACTGCCCGAACTGTTCAACGTCCTGAAGGGCGAGATGAGCCTGGTGGGACCGCGCCCCCTGCTGGTCAAGTACCTGCCGCTGTACACGCCGGAGCAGATGCGCCGCCACGAGGTCCTGCCGGGCATCACCGGCTGGGCGCAAATCAACGGGCGCAACGCGCTTTCCTGGCAGGACAAGTTCCGCCTGGACGTGTGGTACGTGGATCACTGGTCGTTCTGGCTGGATGTGAAAATCCTCATCCTCACGGTGTGGAAAGTCCTGCGCCGCGAGGGGATTAATCAGCCCGGGCAAGCCACCGCTTCCGAGTTTGACGGCACGAATTAGCCCAAAAATCGAGTACAATACAGGTACAGGAATCCAGAGGCGTTTCTTTCAAATACCGCTGGGTTCAAGCATCCATTTTTTCAGCGGTCAGCCGCCACTCCATTCAGGCAGGTTTTTTCAGGAAAGTGAAACCCATGCTTCACATTCTCTGGCACACCCTACCGCGCACGGTTCCGCGCCCTCACCGGCAGTGCCGCTGGCGCTGGATACCCGATCCGCCAGCGCAGTCCTGCCTATAAACCTGCCGTTTTTTGGAACGAGAGTCGTTTTCCCATCCTTTGCACCGTTCCAGCACCCACCCAAACTGGCTGAACCCCTTGAGCCAAATCAGCCAGATTGAGCGAAGAGGAGGTAACTTATGAAAACCGTTGTAGCCGCCGCACTGGGCGAATGTGTCCATGTCGCCGGAGTGATGAATTTTCTCCGCCTGGCAGAACTGGCAGGCTGGCGCACCGTCTTTCTCGGTCCCGCCGTGCCGGTTGAAAAAGTCATCGAAACTGCCCGCAAAGAACGTGCCGATCTGGTGGGCGTCTCGTACCGCCTGACACCCGAAACGGGCGAGATGTTGCTGGCGCAGTTTGCCGAAGCCGCCGACGACCTGCACGCCGCCGGGGTGCGCTTTGCCTTTGCCGGCACTCCGCCGGTTGCCGAGCGCGCCCGCAAACTGGGCTTCTTTGAGCGCATCTTTGACGGCAGTGAAACCCCCGATGCCGTGCTGACCTACCTGCGCGGCGAAGGCGGCGACCCGTCCAATCAGCCCATCCCGCCGCAGACCACCGTGGAGCGCATCCGCTGGAAAGCGCCCTACCCCATTCTGCGCCACCACTTTGGCTTGCCCACCATGGAAGACACCCTGCGCGGCATCGAGCAGATTGCCGAAGCCAGCGCGCTGGATGTCATCAGTTTGGGGGTGGATCAGGACGCGCAGGAAAACTTCTTCAAGCCCGAAAAGCAGGACCCCCGCCGCCGCGGCGCGGGCGGCGTGCCGGTGCGCACCCCCGACGATTACCGCGCGCTCTATCAGGCAAGCCGCCGCGGCAATTATCCCCTTCTGCGCACCTACTCCGGCACCGACGACTTCATCCGCCTGGCGGAGATGTACATGGAGACCATCCACAACGCCTGGTGCGCCATCCCGCTCTTCTGGTTCAATCAGATGGACGGGCGCGGTCCCTGGGACCTGGAAGGCTCCATCGTGGAGCATCAGGAAGTGATGGCGTGGTACGGCGCGCGCAACATCCCCGTAGAACTCAACGAACCGCACCACTGGGGCATGCGCGATGCCCCCGATACGGTGTTCGTAGCCTCGGCTTACCTCTCGGCGTACAACGCCCGCGCCTTTGGCGTGCATGACTACATCGCCCAACTGATGTTCAACAGCCCGCCGGGACTTTCTGACGCCATGGACCTGGCGCGCATGCTGGCGGTGCTGGAAGCCATCGAGGCGCTTGCCAGCGAGGACTTCCGCATCTGGCGGCAGACGCGCACCGGTTTGCTCAGTTACCCGCTGGAGCCGGCGGCGGCGCGCGGACACCTGGCAGCAAGCATCTACCTGCAGATGGCGGTCAAGCCGCACATCGTCCACATTGTCGGGCATACCGAAGCCCACCATGCCGCCACCGCCGAGGATGTTATCGAAGCCAGCCGCATCGCCCGCAAAGCCATTGAAAACGCCGTTGCCGGCGCGCCCGACATGACCGCCGACCCGCGCGTGCAAGCCCGCAAGGAAGAACTGCTGGCAGACCTGGAGGTGACGCTGGACGCCATCCGCGCACTGGCGCCGGCAGGCGTGCCCGATCCGCTGGTGCATGCGCCCACCCTTGCAAAAGCCGTCGCCGCGGGGGTGCTGGATGCACCGCACCTGCGCAACAACCGCTTTGCCCCCGGCAGGGTCAACACCCGCATCATCGAGGGCAAATGCCTGGCGGTGGATGCCGAGGGCAAGCCCCTCAGCGAGCGCGAGCGGGTGGAACAAGCCCTTTCCGCCGTCCGCGAATAAAACGGGTATTTCGGGCAAGGTACTCTTGCCCTTTGGTTTTTCCGGTTTCTTTCAGGGAGGCACACATGACCCAAACGCTTTCGATTACCGTAATTGGCGCCGGACATGGCGGCAAAGCCATGGCGGCGCATTTAGCCCTGATGGGGCACCGCGTCAAACTCTTCAACCGCACGGCAGATCACATCTTTGCCATTCAGCAGAGGGGGGGCATTGACCTGGAGAGCCAGGAATACGGTCCGCGCGGATTTGGCAAACTGGAATGCGCCACTTCCGATATGGGGGAAGCCCTGGCGGATGCGCAACTCATCATGGTGGTGGTGCCGTCCTCGGCGCACGCCGATATTGCCCGCGCGGCGGCGCCGCACCTGAAGGACGGGCAGGTGGTCGTTCTGCATCCGGGGCGCACCTGTGGAGCCATTGAGTTCGTCATGGTACTGCGGCGTTCGGGCTGTCAAGCCGATGTGACCGTTGCCGAAGCCGAGACCTTCATCTACGCCTCGCGCTCCGATGGCCCGGCGCAGGCGCGCATCTTCCGCATCAAGGAAGCCGTGCCGCTGGCGGCACTGCCCGCCAAGCGCACCCACGAGGTGCTGGATTTGATTCATGTGGTCTATCCGCAGTTCATTGACGGCGGCAACGTCCTGCAGACCGGTTTGAACAACATGGGAGCCATCTTCCACCCCGCCCTGACCCTGCTCAACGCCGGGTGGATTGAAGCCACCCACGGCGACTACCAGTTTTACATTGACGGGGTGACCCCCTCGGTGGCGCGGGTGCTGGAAGCCCTCGACCGCGAGCGCATCACCGTGGCGGCGGCGCTGGGCATCCGCGCGCGCAGTGCGCTGGAGTGGCTGAAGATGGCGTACGACGCCGTGGGCAGTGACCTGCGCGAAGCCATCCACAACCAGCCGGGATATTACGGCATCAAAGCGCCCACCACGCTCAACCACCGCTACATTTTCGAGGACGTGCCCATGAGCCTGGTGCCGATTGCCTCGCTGGGCATGCAGTACGGCGTCTCGGTGCGCGGCATGGACAGCATCATCCGCCTGGCGTGCATCGTCCACAACACCGATTACTGGCGGCGCGGCAGGACGGTGGAGAACCTGGGCTTGCGCGGTCTCTCGGTGGAGGAACTGACCCACTTTGTCATGGAAGGCGAACTGGCGGTGTAGGGCATTCCGCGCGTCCGCCGCTGGCTCCGGCAGGCTGAGCGTCCGCCCGGGCATTGTCACAATCGCACAGCATCCCCGCAAGTATACGGGTGAGACACAGGGGTTGCCTTAAGGCGTCAAAAAAGGGTCAAGAGAGCCACCTTCAAGCCTGGATTGTGTTATCTTAAAGGCGAAAGGACAGGTGGAGCATGCTGGCAGACCTCAACCGGCAATTGCTGGAGACAGCAGAAACCCTGCGGCGCAAAACGGCTCTGATAAAAGAAAAACAAACCCTGGAGAACACGCTTCAGCGTCTGCGCCGCGAAGTGGATGACCTCGAGACACGCACCCGCCAGATCCGAGCACGCCTGCAGGCGCTGGAGGGCACCTCGTTGCAGGCCGGCTGGCACAGCCTGCTGGGAGACCGCGATGAGCAAATCACCAGCGCGCGCCAGGAACTTCAGTCTCTGGAGGGACAGATCAAAAAGGCTCAGCGGGCGGTTGAAGAAACCGAAGCCCGTTTGCTGGGACTGGATGCGCAATTGAAGTCGCTGGCGGGCATGGAAGAAAGGCTCGAGAACCTGCTGCGTCAGAAGGAACAGGCGCTCATGTCCAGCCAGCATCCTCTGGGCGGGGAACTGCAAGCCCTCTACCGGCGTCAGAGCGACTTGCGCGCCGAAAAGCGCGAGGTGGGCGAAGCCCTGCAAATCGGGTTGAACGCTCTGGACAGGTTAAAGGAAGCCATTGCCGCGCTGGAAAGCGCCAGCGGGATGGGCGTGTGGGACATGCTGGGCGGCGGCGCGCTGATCAGCGCCTTCAAGCACTCGCGCCTCAACGATGCCCGTGCCGCGCTGGAACAGGCACAAGCCGCCCTCAACCATTTTGCCCGCGAACTGCGCGATGTGCAGGTGAGCCGGGAACCCGCTTTGGAGATGGGCGGATTCGAACTGTTCTTTGACGTGATTGCCGACGGTTTGCTGGTGGACTGGTGGGTGCAGAGCAAAATCTCCACCGCGCTGAAGCACACCCGCGATCAGCACGATGCCCTCATTGCCGCGCTGAACCACCTCAATCAACGCTACCGGCAACTGGAACAGGAAGAAGAGCACCTGCGCCAGCGCCGCCAAGAGATTCTCCGCTCGCCCGTGTGAGGGTTACCCGCCTCAGGCAAAGACTTCTTCCGCCCAGCGGCGGATTTTCTCCCAGTCGCGCAAATCGTTCACCGGCTTGGATTGACCGGATTGTTTGGCAACCAGGCGGGTAATCAGACGGTCAAAAAACGAGAGGGTGTAATAGTCAATTTTCCCGGCAAAGAACATTTCCTGCGCGCCGGGCAATAACGCCCGTACGGGGAGACTGTAACAAAATTGGTGGGCGAATTTTCGAAAAAAGGAAGGAAGAGAGAAGACGGGGGGAGAGGAGGGAATTACGGGAGGGCTCATGCCCAGAACTGACAGGCAACTGTGCTTCCGCGGAGCAACCCGGCGGTGGTTTTATATCGCCTGGCTTGCTGGGCGCGGCTCTTGAGCCTGCCAATCATCTGTTCCGTGCGATTATTGGTCCAGGGAATACCCACATCAGCATAGAAAGCCACATAGCGTTGCCAATCACGCGATAAGCGCAGGATCAGGTCGCGGAGTTTTTCCAGGGGCGTGCGTTTTCCTTCCGGTGGTGTACTCCTGCCCGGCAGGGATTTCCACAGGCGGTGTAAGAGGCGGTCTCCATGCAATGGCAGGTCGCGCAGGATTTCCTCGACCTTTTCAAGCACCCCCTGCCAGGCTGGATCCAACTCAGCCTGTAACCCCTTCAAAGCATGCTTTACCCAGCGCCGCACATGAAACTGACAGACCTGATGCCCTATCTCCAGTTCATCGGTCAGTTGCTTGTAGATCGCCAGATCATCGCTCACGATGGCGCCGATGTCATGCATCTCTTTCAACCGTTTCAGCCAGGTGAACAGAGCCCGGCTGTCTTTCTCGTCTACCTCGGCAACCTCCAGCAGACTACCATCTCCCAGATCCACCGCCACCATCACTCCTTTGCCTCCCACCCAGGCTCCATCTACCCCCACCACCCGCACGCTTTTCCATTTCAATTCCCCCATCAACTTTTCCCCCTCTGCCTGTACATGCCGCCACCCGCTCATATGACTGAGCCTCAGCCCAAAGATCCTCAACACCCCGGCTACCCTGCGATAACTCAATCCCAGTGACCACAGGATCACACTCAATTTCTTCAACCGTTCACTGTGCCGTCCATTGCCTACCCCCTCCGGATAGTCCCGAAAGGTGCGCCTGCACCGTGTGCATCGATACCTCACCACCTCGACATGACGAACTTTGACATCCTCGATGCGCCTTTTCTCCACTCCCCATCGCTGGAATGTCTCCCCCTGACAATATGGACAGCGCTTCGGACGAGCAGGCTTTTTTCGTTTTACCTGTGGCAGTTGGAGTATAATCTTCATGGAAGGGCTCCTGGAGTTGTGATATCAATATCTTACAGGATCCCTTCCTTTTTTTCCCTTTCTCCACCAAGTTTGTTACAGCGTCCGTACGGGGGCGGTGTAGCCCTGACGGGCAGCGCGGCTGGTTTCGTCCTCGCCCTGGTTGAGCATGTGCACGGTGAAAAGCGCCACCGGCAAACGGCTGAGTTCGGCTTGATGCGTGCGCACAAAGGTTACGGCTTCGGAAAGCCAGTTGCCCATATAGACAGGGCTTCCCAGAATCACGGCATCGTAGCCTTCCAGCGTGCGCACCTCGCGCACAGGACGCACATCCACCTGCAAGCCGCGCGCGCCGAGCGCTTCGCCAAGGGTTGTGGCAATCCCGGCGGTGGAACCGTATTTGGTGGCATAAGCAATCAAAATTTTTTCAGGCATGAGATTTTCCTTCTATTGGACTCAACAGACTTTCCCGCGGGGAGTATTCGGGAAGGCACACGCAGATGAATGTCCCCCCGTTTCATTCGAGTTCCAGGCAATCGAGTTGACGCGCAGGTGCGGGCGCTGACGCATCAGCGCTTGAGAAACGGTTTTCCGGAATGATTCCAGTCAGAAATCTCTCAGGGTGATGTAACGCTGAAGAAAGAGAGCCTTCCAGCCCATGGATTGGCTCCGGTGGGAAGATAAAAGAAGTATATCATGGATGGGCAGGCGCAGGTCCTGGATTGCCCTCTCAGCCCGCGGACTTTTCCCACAGGTCGCTCAGGTGCATGACCGGGCGGTAGGTGCGGCGGTGCAATGGGCAGGGTCCCCACTGCTCGAGCGCGGCGCGGTGACGGGCAGTGCCGTAGCCCTTATGGAGTTCAAACCCGTACTGCGGATACTGGCGGGCAAGGTCGCGCATCAGCGCATCGCGGGCGGTCTTTGCCAGCACCGAAGCCGCCGCAATGCTCAAACTGCGTGCATCGCCTTTGATCAGACTGGTTTGGGGGAGAGGAATTTCCGGCAGGCGCAGAGCGTCAATCAGCAGATGGGTGGGGGAAAGCGCGCAGGCTTGCAGAGCGCGCATCATCGCCAGACGGGTTGCCGGGACAATGCCCTGCGTTTCGATTTCTTCCACACTGGCAAAACCCACCCCCCAGGCAAGGGCAGTTTGGCGAATCACTTCGGCAAACCCTTCACGGGCTTTGGCGGTCATCTGCTTGGAATCGCGCACCCCATGCAGACGTTCCAGCAGAGCGGAGTCGCCCGACGGCAGAATCACGGCAGCGGCGGCAACCGGACCCGCCCAGGCGCCGCGTCCGGCTTCGTCCACACCAGCCACGTGCAGTACGCCAGCCTGCCAGAGGCTTTGCTCAAATGCCAGGGTAGGATCGTGGGGAAGGTCAGCGAGAGGCGGGCGCGCCATCGTACATCCCCCGGCGGGCATTGAGGCGGATGCGGATTAAATCGGCAAACATGGCGTAGGAATCGCGCAGGACGCGGATTTTGCTCTCGGCGTTGTAGTACCAGGGGATGGGCACTTCCACCACACGGTAGCCCAACCGCCGGGCGATGAACAGCACTTCCACATCAAACGTCCAGCCGTGCAGGGTTTGCAAAGGGAAGATGCGCTCGGCAATGTCGCCGCGGAAGCACTTAAACCCGCACTGCGTATCCTGCAAGCCGGGCAGGGCTACCCAGCGCACCAGGGTATTGAAGCCGCGCCCGATGATGTGGCGCACCACCGGCTCCCCATAGCGCACCGCGCCGGGGGCTTCGCGCGAGGCAATGGCAATCTCCACCCCGGGCAGGGCTGGGGGGATGAAACGCGAAATCTGCTCCACCGGCATGGAGAAATCCACATCGCAAAACATGCGATACTGCCCGCGCGCCGTCAACATGCCCCGCTGGACGGCTAACCCCTTGCCGCGCCGCTCATCGGTGAGGGGCACAAGGTAGGGGAAGCGCGCGGCATACTCCGCCAGCACCTCACGGGTGCGGTCGGTACTGCCGTTTTCCACCACCACCACCTCAAAAGAAAACGACTGCGCTGAGAGGAAAGCGTGCAAACTCTCCAGCGCGGGGGGAAGACGGTGTTCTTCGTTGTGGGCGGGGAGGATAATGGAGAGGAAGGGGGCGCTCACGGTTGCCTGCCCGGCAAACAATCTGGGTTACAGAACCGGCACGCCCTTGAGCAGGTCCCGTGCTTCGGCTGAATCGTCCTCGCCACAGCGCACCCATTCGCCGCCGTTGTGATTCACCAGTCTGAGCGGGGCGCCAAACTCAAACTGATTTCCCCAGGGGGCAAGGCGTCTGCCACTGTAAATCACCTGTTTGGCGCGCAGGCGTTGCATCAGGTCCTCGCGGCGCACCAGAATATGGTCGCCAAAGACGGCGCCCCGGCGTTCATGCAGACGGACAAAATCAATTTTGCCTTCAGGGGTGTAATGAACGGCTTCGACAACTGCATCCACTTTGCGGGGTGCCTTTTCCATAGGGCTTCCATGCTCCTGTCTGGATACAAATTCAACCGCCAGTAAACCCGGCGGTCGGATGAATTCAGTCGGGGTGGGCGGATTTGAACCGCCGACCACATGCCCCCAATGCACGTGCGCTACCGGACTGCGCTACACCCCGGGCTGTCATGAGTATAATCCGAATCGGCGCAAACCGTCAAGAAGCCGCCCCAAAGGGTACAGGAAACTTTACATTCTATGCGCCCTGGCGGTAACACACAACCGTGGACTGAGCCTGTCAAAGGGCATGAGGCACAATCTGCCGCGGTCTTACCCCCCGGCAAGCAACGCCAGGTTCAGCGCCTCGCGCAGAGAGCGCGCTTCCAGCACCTGAATGCCTTCGGGGTATGCCTCGCCGCCTTTGCGGATGCGCCGCGGGATGATGGCGGTATCAAAGCCCAGTTTGGCGGCTTCGCGCAGGCGGGCGCTCATCTGCGAGGGCATGCGCAGTTCGCCGGAAAGCCCCACCTCGCCAATCAACACGGCGTTGGCGCGCACGGGGGTGTCCTTCATGGACGAGGCAATCGCCGCCGCCACGGCAAGGTCGGCGGCAGGTTCGGTGATGCGCAAGCCGCCGATGACGTTGACGAAGACATCCTGCTCGGCAAGGCGCATGCCCAGACGGCGGGTGAGGACGGCGGTGATGAGCAGAAGGCGGTTGCCGTCAATGCCGTTGGGGGTGCGCCGCGGCAGAGTCAGCGGGCTGGGGCTGGTCAAGCCCTGAATCTCCACCAGCAGGGGGCGCGTGCCTTCCATGGTCACGGCGATGGCAGAGCCGGGGACGTTCACCAGCCGCTCGGCGAGGAAGGCTTCGGACGGGTTGAGCACCTCGCTCATCCCGCGTTCCAGCATCTCAAAGACGCCTACTTCCGAGGTGGCGCCGAAGCGGTTCTTCACCGAACGCAGAAGGCGGTAGGACTGATAGCGGTCGCCTTCCAGATACAGCACCGTATCCACGATATGCTCCAGCACGCGCGGACCGGCGATGATGCCCTCTTTGGTGACATGCCCGATGACAAAGATGGAAATCCCCGCCGATTTTGCCAGGTCGCGCAGACGGCTGGCGCACTCGCGCACCTGCGAGACCGACCCCGCCGAGGATTCCAGCGCGGGTAGATAGACGGTTTGAATCGAATCCACCACCAGCACGGAGGGAGCCAGCGAACGCACATGCTCCAGCATGCTGTCCAGATTGGTCTCGGTCAGCAGGAAAAGATTTTCGGGCACAGGACGCCCGTTGAGCAGACGCACGGCGCGCATCTTCACCTGGCGCTCGGACTCTTCGCCGGAGATATACAGCACGCGGCGTTCCTGCGCCATCTCCAGGGCAACCTGAAGCATGAGGGTGGACTTGCCGATGCCGGGATCTCCGCCCACCAGCGTAATGGAGCCGGGGACGACCCCGCCGCCCAGCACACGGGCAAACTCGCCGATAGGCACGGGCAGGCGGGCTTCGTGGTCACCTTCGATTTCATCCAGACGGCGGGGCTGAGAGGTGAACCCGCCGGGCGAGGACGAAGCACTGGGGCTTTTGGCGGGTGTGCTGGGCGGAGCGATGATTTCTTCCACCATGCTGTTCCATGCCCCGCACTGTGGACAGCGTCCCATGGCGCGCGCCGCCACCCGCCCGCAGTTCTGGCACACATAACGGGTCTGAATTTTTGCCATGAAAATCATTATATCGCCGATTGAGCGGACGTATAATTTAAAACATGAACACCACACCCATAGCACTGATCACTGATTCAACCTGCGACATTCCACCGGCTTATCTGGAGCAGTACGGCATTATCGTACAGCCGCACGTGCTCATCTGGAACGGTGTGGAGTACCGCGACCGCGTGACCCTTTCTTCCGAGGAATTTTACCGGCGCATCCAAAGTGAAGGCACTCTGCCCACCACCGCACAGGCAAGCGTGCATGACTTTCTGAGTTTGTTTCACTCCCTGCAGGAACAGGGTTACCGCGAGGTGGTGGTGATTCTGCTCAGCGGGCATTTCAGCGGGGCGATGCTCTCGGCGCAACAGGCGGCTCAGCAGTCCCCCATTCCCGTGCATGTGTACGATTCGCGTGCGGTGACGGCAGGACTTGCCTGGCAGGTGCTGGCGGCGGCGCGCGCCCGCGAGCGCGGCGCTTCGGCACAGGAAATGCTCGCCGCGGCAGACGAGGTGCGCCGCAAGGTGCGCCTGGTGATTGCGCTGGATACGCTGGAGTACCTGCACCGCGGCGGGCGCATCGGCAAAGCCGCCTGGCTGGCAGGTTCTATCCTGCAGATTAAACCGCTCATCCGCGTCAATCACGAGACGGGTATTGTGGAAGCCTATGGGGTAGAGCGCACCCGCCAGCGGGTCATCGAAGCCATGATCAAACGCTTTTTCAAAGAGGTGGCGGGCGAGGGCAGGTTGCACGTGGCGGTGATGCACGGCATGGCGGAAGAGGAAGCCCAAGCCATTGCCGCGCGCATCCGGCAGGAACACCCCAATGCCGAAGTGTATGTGCATCTCACCGGACCGATATTGGGGCTGAACACCGGTCCGCGGGCGCTGGCGCTGGGCGGTTACCGTGAGTAAGGCATGTCCCCCGGTATGTGGCAGAGATTGAGGACTTGGGCGTGAACCTGAGGCGAGCGCACCACCCCCAGCCCGTTGGGAATGTGCGCTATGCCGATGCCTGAGCGCGTTGAAGACATCGAGGCAAACGCTTGGGTTTCACCGCCGGAGCGCAAAGAGAAGATGAAGCCGCCCACCGAGCCGTAGTCTGAGCCAGGTGGGTGGCTTGTCGAGCCGGTTCGAAAACTTCGCGCCAAACCTCATCCCGCCTCTGCCGAAAGACTCATCCAGAAGAAGGTGAAGTTTTCGAATCAGTCCGGCAAAAAAATGGATATACTTAAACCATCCACACCCTTGAGGGGGAAGATATGCCTCGAAAGACGGTCTTCTTTGTTTTGCTTCTGATTGTCTTGATGGTGGGGTTCAGTGGTTGTCAATCCACGCCCACCCCTGAACCCACCATGGACCCTGCCGTATGGACGCAAACGGCAGTGGCGGCGCAAACGCTGGAGCAGGGCACGCAGGAAGCCTTGCAAACCGCCCAGGCGCGATTGAATGTGACGCCAAGTCCAACGCTCACCTCTACTCCTGCGCCTACCCGTACGGCAACCCCAACCGTCACGCCGACCATTACCCTGGTGCCCACCCGCACAAGCACTCCCCTGCCCAGCGCTACCATCACCAACACACCTTCCCCTTACACCTGTCGGCTGGTCTCGCAGGTGCCGCGCGATGGCTCCACTATCAAACCCAACACGCAGTTCACCGTCACCTGGACGGTGCAGAACGTGGGCAAAGTGATCTGGGAAGACATCGGCATTGACCTGGTGCAGATGGGCGGGGATAAGATTGCCGTGCAGACCATCTATGACCTGCCGCGCACGGTCAAGCCCGGCGAATCGGTGGACTTGCAGGTGGAGTTGAAAGCCCCCGAAGCCACCGGCTACTACCGCACCGACTGGAAACTGGCAATCGTCGATCAGGGCTTCACCTTCTGCCCCCTGTACGTGGATTTCTGGGTGAGCGACCGGTAAAGTTTCTTAACGCACCCTCTTAAAATTCAAGGGCTGTCCGGGATGCATCTCCGGACAGCCCTGCAGTTTATACACCGCTTAGCGTTTCAAGCGCATTACAGGGGGAAGTGCGTGGCGGTACCTGCCACCACAATCCAGGTGAAGAGCAAAGCGTTGAGGAACGCGCCGGTGTAGATGCGCCCCGTCTTGCGGTAGAAGAAGGTGGTCAGCGCGCCAGCCAGTCCCAGAATGGGGATGAACTGGTAGCCGATGATCGTCCACAACGGCTGGGTGGGGTCGAACAGCATCCCGCGCGTCCACATGGGGATGTACTGCACCAGTTGCAGGGCAGTGTAGCCGACGATGAAGATCAGGGCATTCACCGCCACTTCTTTCCACAGCCCGAAATCGGCGCGGCGCATCTGCGCAAAGAGCGCCAGGCTGGCAAGGAAGAAGTACACGAACAGCGGGATGAGGTAGCGCAGGGCAATGGCGAAGTGCGTGGGACTCATCAGTTTGACGGCAAACACCCAGAAGCGGTAATCGGTCTTGAAGAGGAAATCGGTGACCAGCAGGGTGGCATAGCCCAGCAGGACAATGCACAGCGCCAGCACGAAGGAACGCCCAATCTTCACCCAGTTCAGTTTACCGTTCCAGGTCAAGCCGTACTCGTCTCCGCCGCCGCGCTCCGATTTCTTCACCAGCAGGAAGTGCCAGAGCAACAGCAGGGCGAGGGAAATCAAGCCGTTCAGCACCGCCCAGAAGGTCACCTGGGTGGTGATGTTCTGGGGGAAGAACCATGAGGCTTTGAAGATCTTGCCCGCCCAGGTGGTGAAGGTGAAGAGCGTCAGCGGACCGATGGCGGCGGTGAGCAGAGCGCCCAGCCACCAGCCCCAGCCGGTCAAGCCTTTGGCGGCAGGCAGAGGGTCAACGATGGCTTTGAAGTAAGGCACTTCGACCAGCAAACCGCCTGCGGCAACCAGGAAGAGGAAGAAGCCCAGCAAGGCAATCAGCGTGCCGATTTCCTTCCAGTACCAGATTTGACTGCTGGCGGGGATGGGATTGCCCCCTTGCAGGGTCTTCTGGAACCAGTCAATGGCGTGACCAATGGCGACCTGGCTCAGGTGATCGCCCGGATGGGAGACGCGCGGCTGGTACAGCACCCGCGCCGTACCGGCGTTGATATCCCCGTAAATTTTGCCAACCTGGATATCTTCCTGCGTGTTGAAGAGGGCTTTCATCTTGTCGGATTTGCCCACATCGGCGGCGCGCGGCGTTCCCCACATCAGCCCGGAGAACTCATCCCACTGGCTGAAGACTACCGCCACATTGCGCGGGAACTCCGGTGTGCCGTCGGGTGCGCCGTAGGTACCGGTGGATGAGCCTTGCAACACCACCGACTGGTAGCCATCGGGGAACACCGAGGCGGCAATCAGCACCGCCCAGCCGCCCATGGAGTGCCCTTCCAGCCCGATGTTATTCTTATCCACAATGTCCAGCGAGCGCAGGTAGCGCAGTCCTTCAATGCCGCCAAAGCCGTCGGCAAAGGCGGGACCTTCGCTGTAGCCATGCCCGGATTGATCCAGGGCAAGCACCACGTAGCCGCGGCGGGCAAACTCGATGGCAAAGCCGTCCTGCGTCTCGCGCGAGTTGATGTAGCCATGAATGGCAAGAATCCCCGGTGCGGGCTTTTCTGCCGAAACCCCTTTGGGGATGTAGAGCAGAGCGGAGTACAGGCGTCCGTTGGGTGCGGCGAAGCGCACATCTTTAATGGTCACTCGTCCAAAGTCGGTTTGAACGGCACTGGCAAGCAATCCTCCGATCAGAATCATTGCCAGCGCGATGTACAGAAGATTGCGGAACAGTTTCGGATTCATGTCTTCCTCCCAGGAAAGCGAAAACGGTTTTGAGACGGGTAGATACGACAACGCAGGGCAATCTCCCAAACACCACCCCCTTTCATGTGAAGGTTCAGCAAAATTAATTCTACATTAAAAATTGGAGAAAAGGCTCTTTTTTCAGGATGAAACCCGTTTACGGGCGCCGGGACTTGCCCGCCTACCCCTGAGAGTTGAGGGCTTACCCCTCGTGGTGATGTTCGCGTTTGTTGCGGTACATCTCCGTATCGGCGCGGCGCATGGCAAGTTCCAGGTTTTCGCCGGGCTGAGAGACGCTGAAGCCCATAGACAGGCTCAGCCGGGGTTCACCGTAGAAGCGGTTGTTCAGTCGGATGAGGGTTTCCAGACGGGCAATGGCTTCTCTGCCATCCTGTTCGCCGGCGTTCATCATCAACACGGCAAACTCGTCCCCGCCAATGCGCGCCACAAGGTCGTTGGCGCCAAAAGCGGCTTTGAGCACCTCGGCGGCACAGCGGATGAGTTTATCGCCTTCGTCGTGACCCAGGGTATCGTTGACCAGTTTCAGCCGGTCGAGGTCGGCCATCAAAAGCGTCACCGGCACGCTGCGATGTTCATTAAGGCGTTTCATCTCGTCCTGGAAATGGGCGCGGTTGTAAAGCCCGGTCATCACATCGTGCGTGCCCAGGTAGCGCAGGTATTCCTCGGCTTTGTGCCGGCTGGTGACGTCTTCCAGCGCCACCAGCACCCGCTCGAAGGTCTCTTCTGAACCCGGATACACCGACAGGTGCAAATGCACATACAACGGCTCGCCTTGCAGGGTGTAGTTAATCCCCTCCGCCTCGTAAGACAATTCCCCTTCCCACAGATGCACCAGTTCCCGGGCAAAATGCTCGCGCATCTCGTCGCGGAAGATGCGATCCACATGGGCGCGCAGGTCATCCACACTGGATGCGCCGAACAGTTCCAGCGTCTTGCGGTTTACCTCCAGCACGCGGATTTTCTGCATACAGGCGGTGACCACTTCCGGGTGTTCTACCAGATAGTCCCGCAGGTCTTCCACCCCCTGAGAGCGCAGGTCATTAAAGATGGCTTTAATCTGGCTGTAATCTTCTTCCCAAAGCGAGATGGGCGAATTTTCAAACAAACCGCGCAAACGGTTGGCGCTGGCTTCCAGCGCGCGCTCGGCGTTTCGGCGCGCGGTGATATCCTCCAGGCTGACCAGCACCTCCTGCCAGGTTTCTTCCGCGCCGGGCAGGATACGCCATGAGAGCAGTACATCAAACGGGTTGCCCTGCAGGGTGTAGTTGATGCCCTCGCCGGACCACGTCAGCGCTCCCTGCCAGAGCGCCAGCAATTCCTCGCGGAAGTGGCGGCGCATGTCATCGCGGAAGAAATGCGGCAGGTTAGAAAGGAAGGTTTCCCGATCGGGAACGCCATACATTTTCAGGGTGTGCTGGTTAACACGCACGACACGGATGAATCCCATACAGCGGTCAATTTCCTCGGGATGGTTCTGAAGAAAAGCCTCCAGATCATTGACTCCCTCGGCGCGCAGAGCCTCAAAGCGCTGGCGAATGGCACTGAAGTCCTGTTCCATCAGTGCAATGGGGGCGTATTCAAACAACATTTCAAAATGCCTTTCCTCTTCAGACATCCTCGCCTCACTTTCAGAACGAGCCGAAAGACACCCCCTTTTCTTGCATTATATAACCAGTCGGTCTGGGTAAGGTACAGTCGGGCAAGCCCGCTCGCCTGCGGGGATGCTGCGCGATCGCGATGCCCCCGGTCATCTCGTTGCGAGCCCGGAGCGCGAAAGTGCCCCGAACAGCGTAAGACTCCCGCAGGGCTTGGCGAGATTGCTTCGTAATAACACAAAAGAGATTGTCCCCTACCCGGACGCGCGTTCGGGCAGGCTCACCGACCCGTTCCATGGGGCTTCTTCTCCGGCGGGGGCGTCAGCGCCAGCCCATCCACCTGATTGACGTGCGGCACCTGCACCTCGCCGTCCTCGCCAAACACCACCACGCTGAGCGAAGCCGGCGCCGCCGCCAGGCGGTGCAGGGCTTGCAGAGGCATCAGCAGGTAATGCGCCACCGCCAGACGCACCACATCGGCGTGGGTGAAGCAGGCAATCATCTCGCCGGGATGCCGCCGGCGCAATTCCTCGATTTGCGCCACGATGCGCACCTGGGCTTCCGGGAAAGACTCGCCCCCTGGAAAGGCAAACCGACCTGGGTCTTCGCGCAGGGCTTTCCAGGCTTTCAGGCGGCGCAAACTCTTCAGCGTGCGCCCCGCCCACCCCCCCGGATCCACCTCGTTCAAGCCCTCGGCGGTCAGGATGGGCAATCCCTTTGCCTCGGCAAGCGGACGGGCAGTTTCGCGGGCGCGCTCCAGCGGACTGGCGTACACCGCGCGGATGGGCGCTTCGGCAAGGCGTTCGCTCAGCGCGCGGGCTTGCTGGATGCCCTTTTCGGTCAGCACCACGCCGGGCAAACGTCCCGGCAGGCGCCCCTGCACGACAAAGTTAGTCTCGCCGTGGCGAATCAACAGCAGGATGGTCGGTGTTTTCATGCGAAGCAGGCTCCGTTTGAGCAGTTTTCCAGGCGCGCCAGCGCTTCAGGCGTTCAAGAATTTGGGCTTCATAGCCCTGATCGGAAGGGTTGTAGAAAATCGTCCCCTGCAGGGAAGCCGGCAGGTACTGCTGAGGGACAAAATGATCGGGAAAATCGTGCGGGTAGAGGTAGCCCTTGCCGTGCCCCAGCCCCCTGGCGTCGCGGCTGGCATCCATGAGATGCACGGGGACGGGACCGGCGCCTTCCTGCTGAATGCGCTCCAGCGCGCTGTAGTACGCCTCTCCCACCGAGTTGCTCTTGGGAGCGGTGGCAAGGTAGAGGGTGGCTTCGGCAATCGGGTAGATACCCTCGGGCATGCCGATATAATCGAAGGCATACGCCGCCGAAACCGCCACCTGCAGGGCGTGCGGGTCTGCCAGTCCAATATCCTCGCCCGCCAGGATGATGAGCCGCCGCAGGATGAAGCGCGGGTCCTCGCCCGCCGCCAGCATCTTCGCCAGCCAGTAGAGCGCGGCATCGGGGTCCGAGCCGCGCACGCTTTTGATGAACGCCGAGATGGTATCGTAGTGGGCATCGCCGTTCTTATCGTACAGCACAGCGCGCCGCTGGATGGATTCCTGGGCAACATCCAGCGTAATGTGGCGCACGCCGTTTTCATCGGGCGGAGTGGATTCGACCGCCAGTTCCAGCGCGTTGAGCAGGTTGCGGGCATCGCCGCCGGACACGCGGATGAGATGCGCGCGGGCTTCGGGGTCCACCTGCACGCTGATTTTGCCGTAACCGCGCTCGGGGTCGCTCAGGGCGCGGTCGAAGAGGATGCTGAGATGATGTTCCTCCAGGGGAAGCAGTTGGAAGATGCGTGAGCGCGACACCAGCGCGCTGATGACCTCAAAGTAGGGGTTTTCGGTGGTTGCCCCCACCAGCGTAATCATGCCGCTTTCCACGTGGGGCAGAAGGGCATCCTGCTGGGCTTTGTTCCAGCGGTGCACCTCATCCACGAAGAGGATGGTGCGCCGCCGGTAGAGTTTGCGGCGTTCCTCGGCTTCCTGAATGACGCGCCGCAAATCGGGCACGCCCGCCAGCACCGCCGAGATGACCTCAAAATGCGCCTGGGTGTACTGGGCAATCAACTGCGCCAGGGTGGTTTTGCCGGTGCCGGGCGGTCCCCACAAAATAATGGATGAGAACAGACGGTCGGTCTCAATGGCGCGGCGCAATAATTTACCGGGACCGATGATGTGTTCCTGCCCTACCATCTCATCGAAGGTGCGCGGGCGCAGACGCGCCGCCAGCGGGGCTTCGCTCTTCATTTGCTCTTGATGGGCATGGTCAAAAAGGTCCATGCGCTTGGCTTCTCCTCCCTGAGATTCTGAGATTGAATATATCACGTTTCAGGGGGGAATGGAAAGTCCTTGCGCAACCGATGAACAAGATTGGCGCAGGACGCCCCGCATGGCTTCTATCGTTCTCACCGCTGGCAGACACGCCCCGGCAGGCACGGCGCAAGCGGATCGCAGGAACTACTCCGCCGGGATGAGGGCTTCGAAGTCCTGCAGGGTGCCGCGGTCCAACGCGCAGGTGATAATCTGCCTGCCCAGGGGGTCCAGATCTTCGGTGAGGAAGGGTTGCAGGGTGCGCTGGAAGAACTCATAAAGCATTTGCGCCCCCTGGTCGTAACCCTCTTCACCCACCTCGGGCTGAGTGTCCACCTGCAGGAACCAGCGGGCAATCTGCTGACCTTCCACCTGCATTTGATGCATGGCATAACCCAGCAGGGCACAGCGCGCCGGACGGATTTGCTCCGGGCGGAAGCGCGCGCTCCCGCGCCGTGCCAGATACTCGCGGGCAATCCACTCTGCCATAAAGCCCACCTTCCAGGCGCCAATGTGCTGGTTGGGCACAAGAATGTAACGCATGCGCCGGTAAGCCGCAAACTGATCCAGCAGGATGTTGGCATGGCGCACCTGCAAACCGCTGGCAAAGGGCCAGTACGAACCCACCCCCTCACTGCTCATGCCCTCGGTTTCCACAATGCTGGGATTGTCGTATCCGCGCGGGGCAACCAGACGCCACAACCACGCCAGCGCCGGCGGCAGGATGTGGAACAAACCAATGATGCCGTAACTGGGCTTCTCGCGGGTGCAGGGCGGGGTGCGCACCCCAAAACTGCGGATGTCCACCGTCACCGAGTTCTCGATGATATTGGGCACAATCGCGCGCGGGATGATGACCCGCGGATTGGGGCAGGGTTTGCCGGGAGCGTCCTCAATATGCTCCCAGATGAGCGCCCGCGCGCCGGGTACAGCGTCAATGTTCAGGAAAAGCAGGGGGCGTTCGGGTTGGGCCGTCAGCCCTTCCAGGAAGGGGTCGGTGCCGTAGCGGCGGATGTGATCCACGCGCACAAACCAAGAACGCTCGGCGTCTTTCAGGCGCAGTTTGCCGTGGTTGGCTTGAATCGAGGGGTGGCACAGCGCCATATCGTCGGTGACCGGACGCAGTTCGCAGGCACGGGGAATCTGCAGGTAGCGTTCCTCGCCGGTGACCAGATTGCGCCCCAGCAACCAGCGTCCATCGGGGGCGCGGTGAGCTTGCTCCAGCATCTCACTCTTGCCACCGCCGCTGGCGCCCTCGTGCATGATGGTAATCTCGTTATCGTAGGGGGTGATGACCCGCACGGTTGAACAGTGCGCTGTTGTCCAGCCTTCTTTTTCTCCCAAACTCAAGAGCATCCCGTACACGCCCTTCTTGGCGCTGGGACCTGGGTAGAGGTTGTAGGAAAACATCTCGTACACATGGGGCAGGCGGTTATGCACCACCACCTGTTTGCCCTGAAAGTGGGTGTGGCGGAAGACCGGCGCCACGTACACCACCGCCGCGGGATGAAAATCGGCGGGGATGGCGGCAGGGTTCAACATGCCCTGCAACATGGCAAGCCCCAGGGCAAAGAAGCCGGCGTTAGCAGGACACAGCACCAGCGCCCCCAGTCCAATCTCATCTGCGCCGGCGTTAAACGCAAAAACGATTAATTCCTGCGACTTCAGCCAGTCGAAAGTCTGCTGGCGCAGTCCTTCAAACGGCTCGCCAAAGCGTTCGGCAAAGCGCGGCTTGTCGGTCGGCAGGTCGTCGCCCACCACCAGGCAGTTGGGGTCTCGTCGGCGCATGTAAGGCTCGGGGTAATTGGCGGCAACGCCGTTGCGCACGCGGGCAACGGTGGCTTCCACCACGCGTCCCACGCCAGGCACTTCGTATGCCACCTCGAAAAACTTGCTCTCGCGCCCGCCGCACGCCAGATCCACCAGTTCCTGTTCCGATGCCGGGGAGATGACGCGCGGCGCGGCTTTCAGGATGGCTTTTGCCTCCTCCGGAATGCCCAATTGCGTCCAGTCCATAACCAGACCTCCTGTAAATCCTGGCGGGTTTCCTTTAACTCGTCAGACAAGTGGAATGAATGGCGCAGATTATAGCATTTTGAGTCAACGGGGAAGGCGATTCGGAAAAAAATGACCCTTTTGGGTGAGGATTAATGACCCTCACCCTCCAGCCATTCGTGCAATTTTTGCTCGAGGGTCTGCTGAAGGTGCAGGTACTCCTGCCCCAGTTTGTGGACTTTCGCCGGGTCGGGCGGGGGTGTTTCCAGCGCACGGCTGAGCGCCGCCAGTTGTTCCTCCAGGCGCTGGATTTCAGCTTCCAGTTCCTGCTGGCGCTTCAGGCGTTCGCGCTCCTTGTTGCGCGAGGGGGTGGTGCGGGGAGCAGGCTTCTCGGCGGGCTTGACCGTCACGGCTTGCGCGCGGCGGGCTTCTTCTTCGGCGCGCAGCACCTCGCGGTACTGGCTGTACGTGCCTTCAAACACCCGCAGGGTGCGCGCTTCGGGGCGCACCTCCCAGATTTGCGTTGCCAGCGCATCAATCAGGTAGCGGTCGTGCGAGACCAGCAACACCGTCCCCTCATAGTCCGAGAGCACGGCTTGCAGAATTTCCTGCGAGGGCAAATCCAGGTGATTGGTGGGTTCATCCAGCAGGAGCAGGTTGGCTTTGGAAAGCGCCAGCACCGCCAGCGCCAGCCTGCCGCGCTCGCCGCCGGAAAGCACCCGCACCGGCTTGAAGACATCGTCCTCGGTGAAGAGGAAGCGCGCCAGATAGTCGCGAATCTGCGCCGGGAGCAGGTTGGGCGCGGCGGCGGAGATTTCTTCCATGAGGGTGTGGTCGGGATTCAGCCCTTCGTGTGCCTGGGCAAAGTAGCCCACCTGCAGGCTGGCGCCCAGCACCACCTCGCCTTCCAGCGGCGGCAGGATGCCCAGAATGGTCTTGAGGAAGGTGGTCTTGCCCGCGCCGTTGGGTCCAATGACGGCGGCACACTCGCCGCGCCGCAGGGTCAGGTCGGGAACGCGGAACAGCACGCGGCGTTCGTCGGGGTAGCCCACCGCCAGCCCCTGCGTGCGCAGAACCAGATCGCCGGAGCGCTGGGCAGGGGTCAACTGCAGGCGCAGGGCGCGCGGCTTGACCGGTGGGGTGAGGCGGGCAGTTTCCAGCAAGCGCTCTAGGCGCTTAAGCCTGCCCTTTGCCTGCGCGGTGTTCTGCCCGGCAATGTTGCGGCGGATGTACTCTTCTTCTTTTTCGATGAAGGCTTGCTGGGCTTCGTATTCTTCCATGCGGCGGCGGTAGCGTTCCTCGCGCTGATGCAGGTAGGCAGTGTAATTGCCGGGGTAGATTTCCAGCGCCGGGGTCATCTCCCAGATTTGCTCGACCACCTGATCGAGAAAATAGCGGTCGTGCGAGACCAGCAGAACCGCCCCCTGCCACTCTTTGAGGGTGTTCTCCAGCCATTCGATGGCTTGAATATCCAGGTGATTGGTGGGTTCGTCCAGCAGAAGCAGGTCGGGCTGGCTGAGCAGGATGCGCGCCAGCAGGGCGCGGGTTTGCTGTCCGCCTGAAGTTTTGTTGAGCGGGCGCTGATAGTCGCTTTCGCTGAAGCCCAAGCCCTGCAGGGTCTGGCGGATGCGCGTCTCGTAGGTGTAGCCGCCGGCGCGCTCAAAGGCTTCCTGCAGTTTGCCGTACTGCGCCAGCGTCTCTTCGCTGTGGTCCCCGGCGCTCATGCGCGCTTCCAGGGCTTGCAGGTCTTCCTGCATTTGCAGAAGGGGGGCAAAGGCGCTGAGGCATTCCTGCCAGAGGGTGCGCTGATGGCTGAAGTGGGGGCGCTGGGGCAGGTAGCCCACCCGGCAGTTGCGGGCAATCTGCACCTCGCCGGTGGTGGGTTCTTCCTCGCCCGCCAGGATGCGCAAGAGGGTGGTCTTGCCCACACCGTTGACGCCCACCAGCCCGATGCGCGCGCCGTGAGGAATGCTCAGATTGAGGTCGCGGAAGACATCCAGCGCCCCGTAGGACTTGCTCAGGTGATTGGCAATCAACAGCGACACGCTGGAGAGTATACCACAGGCGCGCCAGTCCTCGCAGACCGAGCGTTGCCAGGTGTGCGGCTGGAGTCGCCGCCAGGGCGAGAAGGGGATGAAGAAGGAAAAGCACCCTCATCCATTAAAATTCCCTTCCTTGACGCCCGGGACAAGATTCGGTAAGATGAACGCATGTATTTATCCGGCTCGCGGTGGAGCATGACGCGCCGCAAACGGCGCGCCAACCCGCTCAGGCTTATTGTGCTGATTGCCGCCGTCGGGGTGATGCTGTACGTTAACCAATTCGTCGTGCCCAACACCCCGCCGCTCTTTGTGCCTACCCCCACCCCAACCCGCTCCCCCGAATCCTTCCTGCAGGAAGCCCGCGCCTTTGCCGCCGAGGGACGCTTCACCCAGGCAGAAGCCGCCTACCAGCAAGCCCTGCAGGCTGACCCCAAGAACATCACCATTTACCTGGAACTGGCGCGCCTGCAAGCCCTCTACGGCAAGTATGCCGAGGCTCAGAAGAACGCCGAGAACGCCATCCTGCTCAACCCCAACAGCAGTCTGGCGCACGCCATCCACGGCTGGGCACTGGGTTTGCAGGGTGAATACCTGCCCGCTCAGGCGGAGTTGAATAAAGCCATCGAAATCGAACCCGGCAACGGGCTGGCATACGCTTACCTTGCCGAAGTGCTGGCACTGCAGAAAATTGAAGGCAAGGACGACCCCACCACGCTGGAAAAAGCTATCGAAGCCTCGCGCAAGGCGGTGGAATTGGCGCCCGACCAGATGGAATCCTACCGCGCCCGCGGCTACGTCCTGGAAATCACCAGCAACTACGCCGATGCCGTGGTCGCCTTCCAGCAAGCCATTGCCCTCAACGACAACCTTGCCGACCTGCACCTGGCGCTGGGACGCAACTACAAAGCCCAGGATATCTACGACAAAGCCATCGAGGAATTTAACAAAGCCATCGCCCTGCGCCCCGATGACCCCCGCCCCTATGTGGAGACAGCCCTGACCTACCTGCGCTACGGCGAGTACGCCAAAGCCGCCCAGTATGCCGAACAAGCCATCCAGCAAGACCCCACCGACCCCTTCCTCTATGGCTACCTGGGCACCATTCACTACCGCACGAGCAACTACAACCAGGCGGTGAAGTTCCTGCGTCTGGCAACCCGCGGCGGGCTCTCTGAGACTGGCGCCACCGTCCAGGGATTACCGCTGGATGCCACCAGCCAGTACCTCTATACCCGCTACGGCATCTCGCTGGCATACGTGGGCGAGTGCGGCGAAGCCCTGCAGATTTCGCAGGCGCTTCAGCAAGCCTTCCCCGATGATCAGGTCAACCTGGACAACGCCGCCGAGATTGTGCGCATCTGCGAGACGGGCGGCGCTTCTCCCACCCCCACCCCGTAAGCCATGGCGCAAAAGTACCTGTTCCGCAAACGTTCTTCTTCCAACCCCTACACCATCCTGGCGCTTACGGTGATTTTGCTGGCAATGGTGGCGGTCCTGCGCGGCTTGCAGACTCAGCAAATCGAGCCGCTCTTCCTGCCCACCCCCACGCCCACGCGCACATCCAATTCCTACGCCCTGGAAGGGCAAACCCACTTTCAGGCGGGCAACCTCAAGGGCGCCATTGAAGCCTATCAGCAAGCCCTGCAGAGCGAACCCAGCAACGCCCGCATCTGGATGGAACTGGCGCAGATTCAAACCTATTCCTACAAATCCCTGACCACCCGCGAAGCCCAACGCCAGCGCCTCGCCGAGGCAATCGAGTCGGCAAACCGCGCCGTGGAACTGGCGCCCGAAGACAGCAGTGCCTACGCCATCCGCGCCTTTGTGCGCGACTGGAACGCCGGCTTGCTTGAATCGGATGAGGAACGCAGTCGCCTGCTGGTGGAAGCCGAACAGGATGCCCAGAAAGCCCTCTTGCTGGACAAGAACAACGTGCTGGCGCTGGCGTACTCCGCCGAAATCCTCAACGACCAGCAGAAATGGGATCAAGCCCGCCAGTACATTCAACTGGCAGTGGAGCGCAACCCCAATCTGATGGACGTGTGGCGGGTGCAAGCCGCCATCCTCGAATCCTTCGGCGATTATCAGGGCGCTATTCAAGCCTATGACCGCGCCATTGAACTGGCGCCCAACCTGACCTTCCTCTACGTGCAGGCAGGCGTCATCTATCGCCACCTGGGCATGACCCAGACCGATAAAACCCTTTCGGCGCAGTACTACGCCACCGCGCTGGATTACTTTGCCAAGGCGGTCAACAAGAACAAGCAGTTGGGCATCGAAGATCCCGTGCCGTACATCGCCATCGGCAAGGTGTACACGCAGATGGGCGAGTTCTTCGTCGCCGCCCTCAACGCGAAAAAAGCCCTGCAGATTGATCCTTACAGTCCCGACCTGTACGGGCAGTTGGGCATGGTGTACTTCAAAGCCCGCAACTACGAGACCGCCATCCCCGCCCTGCAGTGCGCTGTCGAGGGCTGTTCCCCGCAGGTGTCCTGCGAGGTGCGCGAGTGCGACCCCGCCAGCGATCCGCCCATTGAGATTCAGGGCATCCCCCTTGAACCCAACGACCCTACCACCGTGGTGTACTACTATACCTATGGCTCAATCCTGGCAGGGCTGTACCGTCCCGTGGGCGAGACCAAAGACTACTGCGACCGCGCGCTGAACGTCTTTGACAAGGTGCGCGCCCTCTACGCCGGCGACAGCACGGTGATGGGTATCGTCGAAGCCAGCGAGTCCATCTGCGCCTCTTTTGGCATCACCCGCAAGCCGTAAAACCATTTTGGCATAATTGGAGTACACGGTTTCGCACGGTGAGCCTGCCGAAGCCAGCACACATTTAGCGTTCGTCTCGGCTCGCTCGACGAACGCTCTCTTTTCTCCTTGCGTCCCTTGCGCCTTTGCGATGACATCCAGCCCTCGGATGATTTCTCCCCAAAATCCCCCTTGACTTCTCCAAAAATCTCCTTATAATCATGCAAAATCACATATCCAAAGACGTTGAAGAGGACGAGTAAGCGCTGCCCCGTCGGCACAGAGAGCAGGGAAGAAGGTGAAAGCCTGCCCGAACCGCGGCGCCGAATGGACCTCGGAGTTGCAGGGCGAAAGGAATTTTTTCGAGTAGCCCGCGCCGGAGTTGCCACCGTTATCCGGGCAAAGGGTATCGCCTTCGGGCTGTACCCGCAACGAGTGAGGCTGGCTTTCTTTCCCTGTTGTGCATCACGACAGGGATTTTCGATTAAAGCCCCAGCCTAATCTGGGTGGCACCACGGACCTGCGTTCGTCCCGGAAGGAACGGACGCAGGTCTTTTCGTTAAGTCAGAGGTGAAACACTTTTTACACAGGAGGAGTCTCATGTCCAACCAAACCCGTTTTTTGCTCAGCGAGAATGACATCCCGCGCTTTTACTACAACGTCCTCGCCGACAGTCCCGTTCCCCCCGCGCCGGTGCTCAATCCCATCACCCGCGAGCCGGTCACGCCCGACTTCCTCTCCGCCATCTTCCCCATGGAGATTATCCTGCAGGAAGTCTCGCAGGAACGCTACATTGAAATCCCCGAACCGGTGCGCGAAGCCTACAAACTCTACCGCCCCACCCCGCTGATTCGCGCCCTGCGCCTGGAAAAAGCTCTGGACACCCCCGCGCACATTTACTACAAATATGAGGGCGTCTCGCCGTCGGGCAGTCACAAGACTAACACCGCCCTGGCGCAAGCCTTCTACAACAAGATTTCCGGCACGCGCGCCATCACCACCGAGACCGGCGCCGGGCAGTGGGGGTCGGCGCTCTCCATGGCGTGCCGCTTCTTCGGCATGGATCTGGAAGTGTACATGGTCAAGGTCTCTTACGAGCAAAAGCCCTACCGGCGCTTCCTCATGGAAACCTACGGCGCGCAGGTGTTTGCCAGCCCCACCACGCGCACGCAGGCAGGACGCGCCATCCTGGAGAAAGACCCCAACAGCCCCGGCTCGCTGGGCATCGCCATCTCCGAGGCGGTGGAAGCCGCCGCTACTTCCGGCGGGGCTAAGAAATACGCTCTTGGTTCGGTGCTGAACCACGTTCTCCTGCACCAGAGCGTCATCGGCGAGGAAGCCCTCAAGCAGATGGACATGGCGGGCGAGTACCCCGACATGGTGATCGGCTGTGTGGGCGGCGGCTCCAATTTTGCCGGAATCGCCTATCCCTTCCTGCGCTACAACCTCACCGAGGGCAGGAACACCCGCCTGATTGCCGTCGAACCCAAAGCCGCCCCCTCGCTCACCCGCGGGGTGTATGGCTTCGACTACGGCGATACCGCCCGGATGGCGCCCATCGTCAAGATGCACACCCTCGGACACGACTTCATCCCCCCTGCCATTCACGCCGGCGGACTGCGCTACCACGGCATGGCGCCCAGCCTCTCGGCGTTTTACGATGCCGGGCTGATTGAAGCAGTGGCGGTAGGTCAGCGCGCGGTGTTCGAAGCCGCGGTGCTGTTCACCCAGCAGGAAGGCATCCTGCCGGCACCCGAGTCCTCGCACGCCATCCGCGTTGCCATTGACGAAGCCCTGAAGTGCAAAGAGACCGGCGAGAAGAAGGTCATCCTCTTCAACCTCTCCGGTCACGGGCATTTCGATTTGAGCGCCTACAACAAGTACCTCAGCGGGCAGTTGGAAGATTACGACTTCCCCGAGGACGCCATTGCCACCATCGCGCAAAGATTGCCGCAGGTGTCCATCCCGGCGTAAAGCCGCTGGCTGAGTCTGTCGAAGCTGAGCCGTGCAACAATCCGCACCCCTCAACACCACTCGGGAGGCGGACACCTCGGCAGGCTCGGCGCACGGTTTCTGTTTTGCGTCCTTTGCGCCTTTGCGGTAACATAACCACGCCCCTCGGGAGGCTCATGGCGCACACGCCCCCGGACGGCGGAGAGTTTTCTCCGCCGTCTTTTTGTCTTCTGGTACAATCATCCCGCATGGACAACCACCCCCCGCTGGTGCGCTTTGAAAGCGTCTCGTACCAGTACCCCCACCGCTCCGATTTTGCCCTGCAGGAAATCAACCTCAGCCTGCGCCGCGGTGAACTGCTGGGCGTCATCGGCGCCACCGGCGCGGGCAAGACCACCTTCTGCCTGACGCTCAACGGCATCGTCCCGCAGTTTTACGGCGGGCGCTTCTTCGGCAAACTCAGCGTGGCAGGGCTGGACACGGTGGATACCCCCATCCACCAACTGGCGCGCCACGTGGGCATGGTGCTGGAAGACCCCGAAACGCAGTTAATCGCCACCTCGGTGGAGAACGAGATTGCCTTCGCGCTGGAAAACCTCAACGTCCCCGCCGAAGAAATCCGCGCCCGCATTCCGCGCGTGCTGGAGATGGTGCGCCTGGAAAACCTGCCCAAGCGCCACCCATCCGAACTCTCCGGCGGACAGAAACAGCGCCTCGCCATCGCCGCCGCCCTGGCAGTCCAGCCCGACCTGCTGGTGCTGGATGAACCCGTCTCGCAACTCGACCCGCAGGGCGCGCAGGAAGTCTTTGCCGTCCTGCGCGAACTCAACCGCACCCTGGGGATGACCATGATCATCAGCGGGCATGCCGCCGAGGAACTGGCGGAGAGCGCCCAGCGCCTCATCCTGCTGGCGGGGGGCAAAATTGCCGCCGAAGGCACGCCCGAAGAAATCTACGGCAACATCCCCCTGCTGGAAGCCTGCGGGGTGCGCCCGCCGCAGGTCACACAGACCTTCTGGCTGGTGCGCCATCTGCTCCCCAAAGCGCAAGCCCTGCCGGTGCGCCTTGATGAAGGCATGCGCCTGCTGGATGCCCTGCCACGCCCCGCCCGCCTGCCGCAGATGCCCCCCGCCGCCGCCCCGCGCCCCCCTGCCGAGCCGCTGATTGCCGTGCGCGACCTGCACCACACCTACCCCAACGGCACGCAAGCCCTCTGCGGGGTCACCCTGGACATCCGCGCCGGCGAGTACCTGCTGATTGCCGGGCAGAACGGCGCGGGCAAAAGCACGCTGGTGCGCCACTTCGTCAACCTGCTCCAGCCCACCCGCGGCGAGGTGCGCTTTTCCGGGCAGGACACCCGCACCCTCTCCACTGCCGACGCCGCCCGGCGCATCGGCTACGTGGGGCAGAACCCCGATGTGCAGTTGTTCAACCGCACGGTGGAAGAGGAAATTGCCTTTGCCCTCAAGCACCTGCACTACCCCGCCGATGAGATCCGCCGCCGCACCGAAGCCGCCCTCGAAGCCCTGCGCCTGAACGATGTGCGCCAGCGCCACCCCTTTTCCCTGCCCAAAGGCGACCGCGCCCGCGTGGTCATCGCCGCCGTGCTGGCGCTGGAGCCGGAAGTGCTCATCTTTGACGAGCCCACCACCGGACAGGATCTTGCCGGCGCCACCGCCATCCTCGACATCACCCGCGACCTGCACCGCCTGGGCAAGACCGTTCTGGTCATCACCCACCACCTCTACCTGATGCCCGGCTACGCCGAGCGGGTCATCCTGCTGGGCAGAGGGCGTCTTCTGCTGGATGCCCCCCTGCGCGAAGCCTACCACAACCTCGCCGCGCTGGAGCGCACCGCGCTCACCCCGCCGCAGGCGGTCAAACTGGCGCAGGCGCTGGGCGCGCGCTGGCAGGTCTCTCTGCCCCTGCTCACCCCGCAGGAAGTCGCTCAATGCTGGTCTGCAGAGGGGGCGCCATGAGCGTGATTCTCTTTCAAAGCACCGGCAGGCGCACCCTTTTCCACCGCCTGGACTTCCGCTCCAAAGCCGTGCTGATGCTGGCGGTGACGGTAACGGCTTTCATCTGGGAAGATCCGCTGGCGCAGGCAGGGCTGGCGCTGGCGGTGTTCCTCGCCTGCGTGCTGGGCGGGGTGCGCTGGGCTTACCTGCGCGTCATCTTCCTGCTGATGACCCCGCTCTTCATCCTGCTGATGCTCACCCACGGCTTTTTCAACGTCCAGCAGGTGCGCTCCCTGCTGGGCGGCGCGCCGCTGACCTACCTTCTGCGCTTCCCCGAGGACTGGTGGCTGATCGGCGGGGGCGGGCTGACCCGCGAGGGCTTGCTCTACGGGCTGAACGCGGTGTTGAAGACCCTCAGCGTGGTGATGATTGTGCCGCTGGTCATCTTTACCAGCGATGTGGATCAGGTGGTGGTGGGCATGGTGCGGGCGCGCGTGCCCTACACGCTGGCGTTCATCTTCTCCGCCACCCTGCGCTTCTTCCCCCTGCTGTTTGCCGAAGCCCAGACCATCATCGAAGCCCAGCGCCTGCGCGGGCTGGCGGTGGAGCGCCTGCGCCCCTGGGAGCGGGTGCAGGTGTATGCGCGCATCGCCGTGCCGCTGATTCTGGGGGCGCTGGTGCGCTCTCAACAGTTGGAAGTTGTCCTGCAGTCGCGGGCGTTTTCGGGCAGTCCTCAGCGCACCTTTCTGCACGAGTCGCGCCTCTCCCCCGCCGATTGGGCGGTGATGGCGCTGGCGCTGGGCGGGATGGCGCTGGCAGTCGTCCTGCGCCTGACCACGGGCTTTGGAAGTTTTCACGGGTAGAGACATCCCACCGCACGGTGAACTTACCGAACCGCGCGCACCCCTCGACCTGGCTCGGAGTGCGGGCAGGTAAAACCGTAAAGGCGCGAAGGACGCAAAGCAAGTATGGCGTGCGCCGAGCCTGCCGGGGCGCACCCTCTTATCCTCTTCGCGTCCTTTGCGTCCCGGCGGGGATGCCCAGCCGTGTCGTTGCACCCCCGAAGGGGGGAAAGTACCCCGAACGGGGTAAGCAACCTCCCGACAGGATGGGCGGGGTTGAACGGGGTGACTTTGCTTTGCCGTAACGCCTTTTTCCCACAAGGGGATTGAATTTGAGACCGGAGCATGTCATAATCAGAAAAATTCAGGGGAGTTTATAAAGGATTCAAGTGGGGACTTGCTCAAAGCCCTAACCGCATCAAGTCTTTCAAACGGAGGATATTCTTATGGAGACCGAACCTGCCAAATCGGGCAAAATGTCATGGTATCAGGTCATGGCGCAGGTGTACTCCCAACCCTCGGTGGAGTCGTATCAGGATGTGGTGTCCTGCCAGGGTATCCGATTTTCCAGAGTGTACCTGTGGATTTTCAGCAGTACCCTCCTCGCCATGCTGATTCCCCTGGTGTTGTATTATGCCACCGGCGGAAAAATCGTCCACGATGATTTGAAACGCACGTTTTTGCTGGGCAACGCCGGGATGGGCATTTATTTCGCGGCAGGGGTAGGCACCGCTCTCCTGGCACCTTTGATCTTCATGGCTGGCGCAGGCATTCTTCACTGGCTGGCACAGCGGCTGGGAGGAACCGGGCACTTTGAACCGCTTGTGTTCCTGTTAGGCGCCGTTTACACCCCGGGAAATTTGCTCGATCAGTTGCTGGAAGGCTTCCTGCCCCCCGTGTTGGGGTTGGTGTTTCGGCTGGGATTGCTTCTTATCATGGCATATCTGTCCATCTTGAGCGTGAAAGCCGTCCACCGGTTGAGTTGGGGCAAAGCCGTGCTGGTGTTTGCAATCCCTGTGCTGATCATTGCGCTTCTGAGCGGGTGTTACCTTGGCTTCCTGCTCCTTGGAAGGTAATTGGGAGGTCTTAAAACTCCCGGTCTGGACTCAATTCTGCTCCCGCTCCCCTTCTGCTTCCCCGTACACCACCACGCAGTTGCGTCCGCGGTGTTTGGCGGTGTAGAGGGCAGTATCGGCGCGCTGAAGCACCTCGTCAAAGCGCGTCCCCTCCTCCTCACTGCTTTTGACCGCAATGCCCATGCTGGCAGTGACCGGGAAACCGTGCAGGACGCGGGTTTGTTCCTCAATCACCCGGCGGATGCGCTCAGCCACCGCCCGCGCCTCTCCCACACTCGTCTCGGGCATGTAGATGACAAATTCCTCACCCCCGTAGCGCGCCACGATGTCGCGCATGCGCACATTCTTGCGCAGGATATCAGCAATGGTAATCAGCGCCTGGTCGCCGACCAGGTGCCCGTACTGGTCGTTCACCCGCTTGAAGTGATCCACGTCCAGCAGGATGACGGCGTAGCGGCGACGCTCCCAGGCTTGTTCCCGGGCAAACTCCTCATCCAGCGAGGCAAAGAAGTGCCCGCGGTTGAACACGCCGGTCAGCGGGTCGGTTCTCACCAGACGTTCCAGTTCGCGCTGAACGGCAATGCGCTCATCAATTTCCCCTTCCAGTTTGCGGTTGGCTTCGCTCAACTCATGGGTGCGCTCGCACACGGCGCGCTCCAGTTCCCGCGTGCGTCGGCGCATCTCTGCCGTGCGCCAGCGGATGATGCCCAGCACCAGCCCAATCAACCCCATCAGCGTCAAGCCGTAAAATACCCGGGTCTGCCACCACGGCGGGCGGATGGTGATGTGAATGGCACGAGGCTTTTCATTCCACACCCCATCGTTGTTGGACGCCCGCACCAGGAAGGTGTACGTCCCCGGGTTGAGGTTGGTGTAAGTTGCCGTGCGATGCGCCCCGGCAGGCAGCCAGTCGCGGTCAAAGCCTTCCAGTTTGTACTGGTAACGGTTTTGCGCCGGGCTCTGGTAGTCCAGCGCGGCAAACTCGATGGAGAACACGTTTTGGTCGTACGGAAGCGAAATCTCGCTCAGAGTATTAATGTCCTGCGGCAACACCTCACTGCCCACCGGAGCGGGCTGATTGAACAGCGAAAAACCGGTAAAGACAATAGAGGGGGGCGCCTCGTTGCGGCTCAACTGCGCGGGGTAAAAGGCGTTCAGTCCGCCCGGACCGCCGAAGAACAACTCGCCATCGGGAGCGCGGAAGTCGCTGTAAATGTTAAATTGATTGCTCTGCAAGCCGTCTTCCAGGGTATAGGTGAGCACCTCGCCGCTGGATGGGTCCAGGCGCGCCAGCCCACGCGCCGTGCTGAGCCACAGACAGCCCGTCTCGTCTTCCCGAATGCCGTACACGGTCTCATTGGGCAGTCCGTCCGCCAGGTGATAGGCTCGGAAGCCCGGCAGAGCCGGGTCGTAGCGGTTTAAACCGCTCAACGTGCCCACCCACAGCGTCCCCTGCCGGTCGCGGTAGAGCGAAAACACTGTGTTATCGCTCAAACTGCGCGGATTGGCGGGGTTATGCAGAGCATGGTGAAATTCGCCGCTGCGAAAATCCAGGTAATCCAGCCCGCCGCGGTGCGTGCCAATCCACAGTCCGCGGTCGCCGTCCGCCAAAAGGGCGTTGATGGTATCATCCATCAGCGAGGCAGGTTTAGCGGCTTGATGGCGGTAGGTCTGGGCTTTGCCGGTAAACGGGTCAAACAGCACCAGCCCGAAGCCCAGCGTGCCCAGCCAGAACCTGCCCTGCCCGGCAGGAACAATAGAGGTGAGAAAGTTGCTGGGCAAACTGGCGGGGTCATCGGGGTTACGCCGATAGGTGGTGAAGGTCTCGGAAGGAATATCCATACGGCTCAGCCCGCCGCCGCTGGTGACAATCCACAGCGTATCGGCGCGGTCCTGGTAAAAAGCGGTGATAGTATCGCCCCCCAGGCTGTTGGGGTTGGCGGGGTCGGCACGGTACACGGTAATCTCGCCGGTACGCCGATTCAGTTTGTTCAAGCCGCCGCCCTGCGTGCCAATCCAGAGGACGCCGTCGCCGCGCGTCCACACCGCAGAGATGTTGCTGGTGCTCAGCCCGTTCTCCTCGCCCGGCTGGGCTTTGAGCAGACGGAAGCGCTGGCGCACGGGAGAAAGTTTGTTCAGCCCGCCGTTACGGCTTCCCGCCCACAGCACGCCGGAGCGATCCTGAAAAAGGCGGTAGATGTCATCGCTGCTCAAACTCTCCGGGTTGTTGGGCGAGGTGCGGAAGGCTTCCGCCCTGCCGGTGAGCGGGTCAAAGCGGTTAACTCCACCCTTCTCCGTACCCAGCCAGAGCATGCCGTCGGGAGTTTCCAGAATATCCCAAACGGTATCATCACTGATACTGGCAGGGTTAGCCGGGTCGTGGCGGTAGGCGGTAAAGGACTCGGTCACCGGGTCGAAGCGCACCAGCCCGCCGAAGCGCGTGCCAAACCACAGCGTCCCGCGGCTGTCCTGATAAATTGCCCACACCTGCTCGCTGGAAATGGCGCCGGGATTTTTCGGGTCGGGCAGAAAAACGGAGAAAATTTGCGTTTGGGAGTCCAGGCGGTTCAAGCCGTAGCGCGTACCCACCCACAGACTGCCCGTGGAATCCTCGCCAATGCGCAGAACCCACTTGCTCAGCGGGCGCGCGTCGTTGGGATTGGGCAGGTAAGTGGTGAAGTCCCTGCCCTCGCCATCCCAGCGGCTCAGCCCGCCGCGCGAACCCACCCACAGCGCACCCTGCGAATCCACAAAGAGCGACCATACCGAGTTGTTGGGCAGACTGCGCGGGTCAGCAGGGTCATGGCGGTAATGGGTAAAGCGCTGGGTGGCTTTGTCGTAGCGCGCCAGTCCGGCGCCATCGGTGCCGAACCAGAGCGCGCCGTCGGGCGTCTCCACGCCTGCCAGCACGATGCTGGATTGCAAACTGTAAGGATTGGCGGGATCGGGGCGGAAGATGGTGAACCGATAGCCGTCGTACAGGTTCAAACCGTTCTGGGTGCAAAACCACAGGAAGCCATCACGATCCTGCAGGATGCACATTACAGCGGCGTTGGACAGTCCTTCATCTACACTGAGGCGTTGAAAGCGGGGTGGAGGGGCTTCGAGGGAGGCGCTGGCATGGACGGGATGAACCGGTAAGACTGCAAGACAAAATAAAATCAGAAGAACCAGCCTGAATTTCATGAAACTCCCTTATCACACGGGACGGGAAAAACCAGGTTGATTGTACCATAAATCGATAAGTTTTCTTCGTTTAGTAATGAAGTTGTAATTTTACCTCCATTGGACTGTTCTCCCTGCCAGCGCCTCCAAAATATCCCCTTCTCTCACCAGCGCAGGGCAGGACGCGAAAGCGCGCGCCCCTTCCACTCCGCCTTTCCCTGCAGGGTAAAGACCAGCGAGCGCACGGCAATCATCACGAACAGGGCAATGCTCAGCGGGTAGAAGAGGATGACCAGCGGCGGGAAGCGGAAGCGCATGGCGGCAATGACCCACAGGAAGAGCGTCTCCACCACGGCAATCTGCGCCAGCGGCAGGGGGAAATCCGTCAATGGAAAGTTCAGCGCCGCACCCATCAGCGCCAGCGGCGGCTCAAGGAAACAAATGCTCACCCACGTCCATGCCAGCACGTAGAGCAGGACGTGGTAATCAAAGAAAGCAAAGACGTTCTTGGTAAAGCCGTCCACCGCCTCGCGCAGATTGTGGTACATGCGGCAATGCACCTCTTCGGTGGCATCCAGCAGACGCCAGCGGAAGCCCTGTTCCAGAATGCGCCGCCCCAGGGCAACGTCATCCACGGCGTGAGCGCGCACGGCGGCAAACCCACCCACGGCTTCAAACGCCGAACGGCGGAAGAGCATGAACTGCCCGATGGTCACCGAAAGCCCGCGCCAGCCCAGCCTTTGCGCCAGCGCCACCGGCAGGAAGGAAAAGATGCCGAAGCCCATCACCGGGATAATTAACTTCTCCCCCCAGGAATGCGCCTCTTCATACGGGAAGGCGGTGAGCAGGTCGGCGTCCTCCGCCACCTGCGCCGCCACAGCGCGCCTCAGCATGGCGGGAGCGTGGCGGGTATCGGCGTCGGTGAAGAGCAGCAGGTCGCCCTGCGCCGCCTGCGCCAGTTGATGGCACGCCCAGTGCTTGCCCAGCCAGCCCGGCGGGAGCGGCTCGCCCTTCAGCACGCGCAGATGCGGGAACTCCGCCGCCAGCCGCGCCAGAATCGCCCCCGTGCCATCGGTGGAGTGGTCATCCAGCGCCAGCACCTCATAGTTAGGATAGTCCTGCGTCAGCAGGGAACGCAGGCAGGCTTCGATGTTGGCTTCCTCGTTGCGCGCCGGCACCAGCACCGAGACACGCGGGAAGGTGTTGGGCGCGGGATAATCGCCCAGACGGCGGACGAGGAAGAAATTGGACAGGGCAATGAACACCCCCAGGGTCAGGAAAAACACCGCCATCTGCGGGGCATGCTCGAAAAGAGAGAGGGTCGGTAAGCCGTTCATGCCTCCCTCCGCGAAAGCAGGTGTCCCACCCAGGCGCGCGGACGGGGAGCGTGCGCCAGTTCGCGGCGGTGCGTCCAGCCAATCAGCACCATGTTCAGCGCGGCAAAGACCATCAGCGCGGGCGAAGTCCCCAGCCAGAGAGCATACGCCAGCAGTGCCAGCGTGCCGGAGAATGCCGCCCAGGCGTGTTCTTCCTGCAGAGCCAGCACTGGCAGGGTCAGCGAAGCGTAAACAGGGAACACCCGCGGACCAATCCACGCCAGCCACACCCCGCCGCTGACCGCCAGGGCTTTGCCGCCGCGAAACTGCAAAAAGGGCTGAAGGGCATGCCCGAGGATGGGCGAGAGCGCCACCGGCACCAGCGCCCACTCGCTCAGCCCGGCGCGTTGAGCCAGGAAGAGCGGCAGGAAGCCCTTGCACAGGTCAAAGAACACCGCCAGCAATCCAATGCGCCAGCCGCCCGCCTTCCAGGCGTTTGCCGCCCCGGGGTTGCCGTCGCCAATGGCGCGCACGTCCCTGCCGGTGAACACCCGCGCCAGGATGTACGCAAAGGGGATGCTCCCCAGCGTGAAGCCCAATGCCATGAAGGAAAGGATGTTCCACAGATCCATGAGGACACCTCCGATGATGAAATGGATCAAAAAATGATTCCTTTCAGCAATCCCTTGCCCGCCCCGCGGGGGGTACAGTGACACGACTGAAGATCACCGCCAGGACGCAAAGGACGCGAAGAGGATGAGAATATGCGCCTCGACAGGTTCACCGACCGAGACCTTCCCTGGCGTTTACTGTGCCTTCGCAGGAACGCTTGCCCGCACCCATCGGCAGGATCAGGGCGCGCGCGACCATTTTCATATTTTAATAACACCTTCTTAACAATAAAGATAGAACTTTTTCCCATCTGCGCTTTCCCCTTCTCCCTTCCTCATGTACAATATCCCCTGATGCTCGAATCAGGAGGCATTCATGACTTCTTTGAACGATTGGGAAAACCCCGCCGTGCAGGGCATCCACCGCGAACCCATGCACGCCACCCTTCTGCCGTATTCCGATGTTGCCGACGCCCTGCGCAATGAGCGCGAGCGCAGTCCTTACTTCCTTTTACTGAACGGTTCGTGGAAATTCCACTTTTCCCCTACCCCTGAAGACGCCCCCGCCGGTTTCGAAGCCCCCGACTTCGACGACTCAGCCTGGGATACCCTGCCCGTGCCTTCCAACTGGCAGGTGCTGGGCTACGGCATCCCCCGCTATCTGGCGTCCAGTTACGCCTTCGATACCAGCGCCTGCCCCAAAGTGCCGCACGACACCAACGAGACCGGTTCGTACCGCCTGACCTTCTCCGTGCCGGAGACGTGGCGCGAGCGTCAGGTCTTCCTCGTCTTTGAAGGCGTGGACTCGGCGTTCTACGTGTACCTCAACGGCAAAATGGTCGGCTTCAGCAAGGACAGCCGCCTGCCCGCCGAGTTCAACATCACCCCTTACCTGAAAGAGGGTGAGAACGTGCTGGCGGTGCGCGTCTTCCGCTGGTCGGACGGCAGTTACCTGGAAGATCAGGACATGTGGTTCCTCTCCGGCATCTTCCGCGATGTCTATCTGATTGCCCGCCCGCCGGCGCACATCCGCGATTTCGTCATCCACACCCCCCTCACCGATGACTACCGCCACGCCCGCCTGGAAGTGACCCTCTTCCTCAAGAACCAGTCCGCCCGCTCTTTCCAGGGATTGACGCTGGAAGCCGCCCTCTACGACCCGGCGGGCAACCCCGCGCACGGCTGGGTGCGCTCGGCAACCTTTGACCTGCTTGGCGAGTCCGAGGAAACCTTCGTCCTCTCCGACGATGTACCCGATGCCGCCCTGTGGACGGCGGAAACCCCCAACCTGTACACCCTCATCCTCTCCCTGCGCGACGCGCACGGCAACCTGCTGGAAGTCCTGCGCCACCCGGTGGGCTTCCGCACCGTCGAGGTACACGACGGCAAAATTTTCGTCAACGGCAGTCCCATCATCCTGCGCGGCGTCAACCGCCACGAACACCTGCCGCAGAGTGGTCATGCCATCACCGTAGAGTCGATGATTCAGGACATCCTCTTAATGAAGCAAGCCAACATCAACGCCGTGCGCACCAGCCACTACCCCAACGACCCGCGCTGGTACGACCTGTGCGACCAGTACGGCTTGTACCTGATTGACGAAGCCAACATCGAATCCCACGGCTTGTGGGATCGCTTTGCCAAAGACCCCGCCTGGCGCACCGCCTTCCTGGAGCGCGGAAGCCGCATGGTGATTCGCGACCGCAACCACCCCTCGGTGATCATCTGGTCGATGGGCAACGAATCCGGCTACGGCGAAAACCACGCCGCGCTGGCAGAGTGGATGCACACCCACGACCCCACCCGACCGGTGCATTACGAATCGGCGCGCAATGAGCCTTACCTCGACATCCTCAGCGCCATGTACCCGCGCCTGGATCAACTGGTGGAGTACGCCACCGCCCCCGGCGAGACCCGCCCCTTTGTGCTGTGCGAGTACGCCCACGCCATGGGCAACAGTCCCGGCAACCTCAAGGACTACTGGGACATCATCGAGACCTACCCGCGCCTGTGCGGCGCCTTCGTCTGGGACTGGGTGGATCAGGGACTGGAACGCACCACCCCCGACGGACGGCGCTGGTACGCCTACGGCGGCGACTTTGGCGATTCCCCCTCGGACTTTTCCTTCTGCTGTAACGGCATCGTCTTCCCCGACCGCACCCCGCACCCCGCCTACTGGGAAGTCAAAAAGGTCTATGAGCCGGTGCGCGTGGAAGCCGTGGATGCCCTGCAGGGACGCCTGAGCCTGCGCAACCGCTACGCCTTCCGCGACTTGAGCCACCTGACCCTGCGCTGGCAGGTGACCAGCGCGGGCGAGGTCTGGCAGAGCGGCGAGATGCCCGTTCCGCCCGTATCCGCCGGCGAAAGCCGCGAAATCGTCCTGCCGCTGGAGTCTTTGCCCGACGAAAGCAAGCATGAAGTCATTCTGGAAGTATCCTTCCGCCTGAAAGAGGATGAACCCTGGGCGCCCGCCGGTCATGAAGTTGCCTGGGAGCAAATTGTCCTGCCCATCCCGCGCACTGCCCCGCTCCCCGTGCCGCTTGAGAAGATGCCCGCGCTGACGGTCAAAGAAGACGGCGCGCAGGTCACCCTCAACGGCGGCGCGGTCACGGCGTGCTTCGACCGCGCCGCGGGGAAACTGGTCTCCCTGCAAATCGAAGGGCGCGAACTGCTGGCGCAGGCGCCAAAGGTGCAGATCTGGCGCGCGCCCACCGAAAATGACCTCAACACCTGGGGAGACGAGCGCGCCGCCCTGCGCTGGCGCGCCGCGGGCTACGATCAACTGGAAGAGAGCGTCTCGCAGGTGCTTTTCCGCGCCCTCAGCCCTTACAGCGCGCGCATGGTGGTGCATTCGCGCCTGGCAGTGCCGAATCACATCACCCTGCCGCCCTTTGAAACCGCCGAACAGCGCCTGCGCCTGTTCCAGAACGGCTTGAACGTGTACTTTGACGATGCCGCCCTGGACGCGCTGATTGCCCGCCTGGGAGTGAAGGACGACCTGCCCAAGAAGGTGGAGAAAACTGCCCGCACCCAAGCCCTGGTGCAGGTGATGGCGCAGAGCGGGCGCATCGCCGACCTGCTGGAAACTGCCCGCGCCTTCCTGCTGGAGCGCGGTCAAAGCCTGCCCTACGACGTGCAGGAACTGCTCTCCCGCGGGGTGAGCGACATCTACCTGCCGCGCGCCGCCTTCGACCTGACCACCACCTATACCTTCTACACCAGCGGCGACCTGCTCATCGAGGTGGATTTCGTCCCCGCGGTGAGCGGCTTGCCCTTCCTGCCGCGCCTGGGCATCGAAGCCGTCTTACAGCCCGGCATGGAGCGGGTGCAGTGGTACGGGCGCGGTCCTCATGAAGCCTACAGCGACCGGCAGGAAAGCGCCCGCGTGGGCGTGTACCAGATGCACGTGGATGACCTGTTTGTGCCGTATGTCGTCCCGCAGGAAAACGGCACCCGCAGTGAAGTGCGCTGGGTGTGCCTGCGCGACGAAGCCGGCAACGGGCTGGGCGTGTGCGCCGAAGCCCCCTTCTTCTTCAGCGCCCACCACTACACCGTTGAAGACCTCGCGCAAGCCCGCCACCCGCATGAATTGACCCGCGTGCCGGAAGTCATCCTGCACGTGGACCCCTTCCACTCCGGCTTGGGCAGTGCCTCGTGCGGTCCCGGCAGGCTGGAGCGGGATCAGGTGAAGGCGGAAGAGCATTACTTCCGCCTGCGCCTGCGTCCACTGATGGCTGACGACTCGCCCTGGGCGTTGAGCCGCCAGCGCCTGTAAGATTTACGGGTTGACCACCAGCAACTGCGGCGGCAGTTCGCCCTGCTGTTGCGGGTTGTAGTAATCGTACGCCAGCGCCGAGGGCGCCTGCGCCCGCAGGGGGAAGCGCGCCCGCAAACGGTAGGTGAAGGTGAAGGGTTCGCCGCCTTTCATGCCGGTCAGGTAAATCAGCACCTGCCGCCCGGTGAGTTCGTAGCGCTCCAGGCGCGTCTCGGCAGGCAGGACGTCGCTGTAGCGCGTCACCAGCGCATCCAGGTCTTCGGTCATCACGCTGAAACCCGGCGGAATGCCCAAATCGAGCATCACCGCTTCGGCGCGTGCGCCTTCCTGTTTGAGGGTTGCCGCCACCTGCACGGTGACGGTATCAGCCACGCTTAACTCGGTGCGGTCGTAGGTCACCCGCAAGTCCAGCCCTTCATCCATCGGGAAAAGGTCGGGGTAACGGCTCATCTGGCTCCAGGGCAGGTAGTAACTGCCCACCACCTGCGCCATCAGGTTGCCCTGCCCTTCCATGGTCATCTCCACCACGTTCTCGCGTCCCAGCGGCACATCGTCAAAGGTCACCATCTGCACCACGTCGAAGTTGTCCGGCGTCACCTGCAGGGTGCGCGTCTGCCCGCCGTTGAGCGTCAGGGTGACGCGCGCATCCATTTTCTCACCCCCCATGCGGATGCCTTCCAGCAGGGCTTTGAGCGACAGCACGGTAGCCTGGGTGCTGTGCCAGGTGCCGAACGAGTCCTTCTGAGCAATCAGGTACGCCAGTGCGCCGTTGGTCAGGTCGGGATAGACCTGGGCGCGTAACATCGCCAGCGCCGCCAGTGCCGTGGTCTCGATACTGCCGGTGCGCCCTTCTGCGCCGGTAAAGGTCGCCACACTGCTCTGCCAGAAAACCTGCGAGCCGTTGCGCTGAGCCTGCAGTGCCAGTTCTCCCAGCGCGGCGTTGGCATCGGTGCCGATGTCTGCGCCGTGCGCGCGGTCGGCGGCAACCAGCGCATTGGCAACCAGACCCAGCACGTAGGGGTCTTTCGCCTCGTTGAGGTGACCGTGCAGGTAAATGATCCCCCTTTGCGTGGCGCTTTCGTCCACGAAACCGGCGTCAATCAAACTCCACACCACGTAGGCGGTCACCGGCAGGCGGTCGTTGCCCAGCGACTGCCAGGTGTTTTCATGCACCAGCCCGCGGTCGTTCTCCCAAGAGCCATCGCTGGCTTGCTGGCTCATCAGCCAGTCGGCGGCGCGGCGCACCAGCGCCTCATCCACCGGATGCACGCGCGCCATGTCGGCAAATTCCTGCAAGCCGTAGGCGGTGAGCATGCGGTCGGCGGGCGGATTGCCGAACAGCGAGAAGCCGCCGCCCGCCACCTCAAAGGTGGTCAGGCGCTGATACCCCAGGTTGATGTATTCCTCGGCTTTCATCTCCACTTCCGGCGCGCTTTTTCCCGAAGTGCGCAGGTAATCCAGCGCCAGCACGTTGGGATAGGTAATCGAAGACGTCTGCTCAAAGCACCCAAAAGGCATGCGCAGAAGACTCTCCAGCCCTTCCACCACCTGACTGAACACCCCCGGATAAACCTTCACCAGCACTTTCTGCGTGCCGGGGATGGCTTCGGGCGGGAAGAAGAAGGATTGCTGGAAAGGCTTGCCCGCTTCCAGACGGTCGGAAGCGCTCAGGCGGATGGGCTTGCCGTCGGGATAGACCTGCACCGATTTGAGGATGGCATCCGAAAGGCGCGAGCCATACGCCGTCACCTTGAAGGGTTGCGCGCCGAAGGCTTTGGCGCGGATGCGGAAGTAAACCACACTGACCTCATTCGCGCCGATGGTCATGCTCTTTTCGGGTTCGTCCAGCAGGTCGAACCATTCGGCTTGTTCCAGCACCAGGCGCACGGTTTGCGGTTCGGGCAGGTAGTTGTACACCCCCACCGGCACGGCAATCTCATCGCCCACCGTCAGCGCCAGCGGCAGGTCGAGGTCAATGAAGAAATCCTGGAAGACGCGCAGGGGAGCATCCACACTGCCCAGCCTGCCATCGGCGCTGGATGCCAGCGCGGTGATGCGCCAGGTGGTGATGCTGTCGGCAACCGGGAAGTTCAGGCGCAGGAAGCCGTTCTCATCGGTCACGGCGTCGGGAATCCAGATCATGGTTTCGGGAAAGTACTGGCGCAGGCGCGGTTCCTGCTGAGCGGGTTGCTGGCTTTCCCCGCCGCTTTCCACACCTTTTTCCATCACCATGCCGGGGGCAAGCGTGGGTTGCGGCGCCATCGGCACGGCTCCCTGCACCAGACGGCGTTCGGGAACGCCAAAGTCTTCCGCCATCGGCGCGGGGGCTGAGGCGGCGCCCATCATCATCAGCATGGGCGTCCATCCCAGGGTGAGGAAGATTGCCAGCGCCGCTCCGAAGAATGCCGGGGTAAAGGCGCGCTCCCAGAGGAAGCCCGCCGTGCGCACCCACCCGCTGAGCATCACCAGCAGGTAAAAGATTAAGAGAGAAATGAGCCCGCCGCTTGACGGGAAACGGTTGCCAAAGCGCCCGGCAATCAGGAACAGCACCAGGCTGACAAAGGCAAGCACCAGCAGAAGCACCGTACCGCCCAGCGTCCAATCGCGGCGGCGGATGGCAGTGCCAGCCAGCCCGGAGATGCCCAGCAAGCCCACCAGCGGGAACAGCACAATGAGCGCATCCATTTTCTCAAAGAAGGTTTGCAGGAAACCCGTCAACCGCCCGCCGATGGAGCGATCCCAGGAATAGTTACCCCACGGGATGAGCAGGATGAGCAGAATCAAGCCCAGCAGGATGCCCAGCGCGGTGAAGAAACTGCGCCAGAAGCGCTTCTGCCGCGCCAGCGCGCAGACTACACCAAAGACTGCTCCCGCGGCGGTGAGCAGGAAGACGGGGAAGAACACGCCGCTCAGGCGGTTGAAGAAGGACACCTGCATTTGCCTGGCGCGGTTGAGACTCTGCGGGCGCGAGGACGCCGCCAGACTGAAGGCACTCTTGCCACCTGCACGCACCGCCTCTGCCAGCGATGCCCGCGCCGCCCGCTCCACATCCTGCCGCAGGGTGGGCGAGGTTTGCTCAAAGCGCTGGCTGTACGCCAGATCGGGCAGTTCGTAGCCGTGCAGGTCGTAGCGCGGGGTGAGGATTTCGGACTCCAGCAGGAAGTACAGGCGGGCAAAGCCGGGATCCTGCTCCGCCAGCGCAAACACCGATTCATCCACAATGGCAATGCCCAGCGCCGCGGCAACCCCCGCGCCGTCCGCTCCGCTCACCTGCACATCCAGTTGCGCGTCCTCGCCGGGGCGATAGGTATCCTGCCCGGGCTGGACGGCAAGGCTGAGGTCGTTCGCCGGGTCAACCACCACCAGGCGGGTGTCGCGGGTGATGGTGCCGGAAGGCAAAATCTTATAGGCGTGCAGTTCCAGCGTGCCGTACATCTCCGGCGAGAGATCCACCGCCACTTCGGCGCGCCCGCCCTGCAGCGGCACACTGCGCGTGCTGAGGGTCTGCCCGCCGCGCACGATGTCCAGATACACCGTACCCTGCGCCTGCGTGCTGAAGAGGGTCAGGTTCATCGTCTCGCCCACGCGGTACACGGGCTTATCCGGGCGCAGGATGATGCTCTCGCCCGTCCATTCGCCCTCAAAACTCACCTCGCGGTAGGCGCTTGCTCCGCGCCGATCCTGCGCCTGCAGGGTGATGTACACATACGGCTGAGGGGGAATGACGCGCACCTCGCCCAGGCCGTAGGCATCCGTCTGCACGGTGAAGGTGGTATTGCTGTCGGTAAAGGTCACCTGCACGGTGGCTTCGGCGGGCGTGCCGTCGGGGTAGCGGGTGAAGAGGTAGAAGATGTTCTCCAAACCGGCGCGCACATACCCGCCCTCGGGGACAATGTCCACTACCAATCCGTTTGCGCTGACCGGCAGGGAGAGGTTCGCCGTCTCGGCGTGGCGCGCGCCATCGGTGACGGTGGCTTGCAGGTAAAAGCGCCCCATACCGCCTTCCAGTTCGCTCCCCGTCATGAAGACGGGCAGGTCGAACGCAAAGGTGTACTGCCCCTGCTCGTCGGTCGTGCCTTCCAGGGTGAAGACGGTGTTGCGCTGGACGTCGAAGGTGTAGCCTTCCAGGGTCACCTCGCCGCCCGCCACCGGCTTGCCGAAGAAGTAGTTCGCCGTCAGGGTGCCGTTGACGTGCTGACCGGGCTGGTAGTAGGTGCGCTCGGTGCGCATCTCCACCTTGAACTTGGGCAGGACGTAGCGCTCCACGCGCACGGTCTTTTCACTGCTGGTGTTGCCCATCTGCGCGGTGATTTTGTACTCACCGGTGTTGACCTCATCCGCCAGTTGAAAGTCCGTCCACGCCGCGCCGTAGGCTGAGGTGGTCAGCGTCTTGCGGAAGACCTTGTTGCCCTTGCCATCGGCGATGGTCAGGGTGATGTCGCGCCCTGCCGCCGGGCGCAGGTCGAAGGCGTCCAGCGCCAGCGCGCGCAGGTGAATCACCTGCCCGGGCTGGTAGAGCGGCTTATCACTGCTCAGCAGGACGCGGTACTCGCGCGCCACATGGACGGGTTGCTCCAGTTGCTCCGTACCCAGCGGGGATTTGGACGTCACCAGCAGGGTTTGCTCGGGCGCATCCACCATTGGCACAACAAAAGAGGCTTCCACCATGCCGTTGGCATCGCTCCTGCCGGTGTACAGGGTCAGGGCATTGCCGCCGGCTTTGGGGCGCAGTGCCAGGCTGACTTCGGCATCGGGAATGGGATTGCCTTTGAAGGGGTCGCGCACCTGCAGGCGCAGTGCCGCCTGCGTGCCGGGGATAAAACGATTCTGCCCCACCACGACAACTTCCTGGGGGGGCAGGTTGCTGGGCAGGCTGGCGTAATGCACCACCCGCTCAACCAGTACCACCGCTCCGACCAGAATCAGAGCAGTGAGAATCAACCAGACCAGCGTTTTCCGGGACATGGATCTCCTCCTCGACCAGGGCTATGCATAAGACGCCCAGCCATCGGGATTAGTTTCCAGAAAAACCACCCATATCCTTATGGTATATCTGAAAAGTCAATAAAAGCGCGCTTTACCTGAAACCCGGAAAGCCATTTTTGCCCGTATCTCCGGAAGGTGGTATAACGTCTTATAGAATGAATGACATGGAGGAAGCCGCTCTGCTGGAGAAAGCCCGCGCCTTCGACCTGGACGCGCTGGCGGAGGTGTATGACCGCTACAGCCCGCCCCTCTACCTTTATGCCCTGCGCCTGCTGGGGGATGAAGCCCTGGCGGAGGAATGCGTTGCCGACACCTTCCACCGCTTTTTACAGGCACTGCGCCACGGAGGGGGCCCACAAAGCCATCTGCAGGCTTATCTGTACCGCATGGCGCACAACTGGATCACCGACATCTTTCGGCGCAACCCCGCCCGCTGGCAGGAACTGGCAGAGGACGAAACCACCCCGGAACAGGCAAACTCCCCCTCGCTGGAAGCGCAGGCAGACCTTCTCCTGGAACGGGAACGGGTGCGCCGCGCCCTGATGGCGCTCACCCCCGATCAACGGCAGGTGGTGGTACTGAAATTCCTCGAAGGTTGGGACAATGAAGCCATCGCCCGCGCAGTGGGAAAACCTGTAGGCGCGGTCAAGTCTCTGCAACACCGCGCTCTGGCATCTCTGCGGCGATGGCTGGGAAAGGAAGAGCAAGGATGAGAGAAAAATTCACGCCCGAAGAAAAGAAAGTCCTGCAAACGCTGGAAGCGCTCCGCGTGGTGCCGGAACGCCGTGCCGAATCGCATGCCCGCGGAAAAGAAGCCTTTCTTGCCGAAGCCCGCAGGATGAAATCCGAAGGCATACCCGTATCTCCAGCCCCTGTTGCCCGTCTTACTGTATGGAACAGGTTATTCGGCACAAAAAAGGAGGTATTTCGTATGTCCCCACTGGTCACTCTGATGTTGATTGTCTCCCTCTTGTTTGGAGGGACGGGCGTGACGGCGGTAGCCGCCCAGAACAGCCTGCCCGATGAGCCGCTTTATCCGGTCAAACTGCTCACCGAGCAGGTGCGCACCGAACTGACCACCCGCGAGCAGGCACAACTGGCGTTGATGCTGGAACTTGCCAACCGGCGCGCCGAAGAAGCCAACCGCCTGATGGCAATGGGCAAAGCCCCTTCCGAAGCCTTACTGGCGCGCTGGCAGACGCATCTGGAACAAGCCACCCGCCTTGCCCTGCAACTGGGCGATGAAGAAGCCCGCCAGGCGCTTCTGCGCGTGCAGGAAACCCTGCGCCAGCAGATGCAGTGGGCATCCTCAACCGCCTCGCCGGCAAGAGTGCGCGAGATGCTCCAGGAACAGCAGCGCCTGGTCGAACAGGGCATTGCCGAACCGGAGCAGTTACGCCAGCGCCTGCGCCAGAATGCGCCCATGCAGACCGCCGAGCCGGGCGAGAACCGCAACCCCTGGACGGATGAGACCCCCACCCCGGGTAGTGGCTATGGTCCCGGACCCGGCACGGGCGACTGCACCACCTGCACGCCCACCGGAGGCGGCAGCCAGAACCCCTGGACGGATGAGACCCCCACCCCGGGCAGTGGCTACGGTCCCGGACCCGGCACGGGCGACTGCACCACCTGCACGCCCACCGGAGGCGGCAGCCAGAACCCCTGGACGGATGGCACCCCCACCCCCGGCAGTGGCTACGGTCCCGGACCCGGCAATGAGAGCGGCGGCAACCGCAAGCCGTAATTCTGCACCTCTTTGAAGCCTCAAACGTGCCATGGCAAGTCCATGGCACGTTTGCATTGGAAGCAATCCCGCCGATTCCTGCGTCAACCGCCCCACAAAACCGCTCTCTTCACGAGGATGTTCCGGCTTCCAGAGCAATAATTCTCACCCCATTCCCTGTACTTGTGGTATAAACCAGACTGTTTCTTCAGCATCTTGACATCTTCAAGGAAACCTATGACCCCGGGACCAAAGCGCACAGGCTGGTGGCTCTTTCTGATAGCCCTGCTGTACTTCATCGCCCTCATCTTCCCGAATGCGCGCGGCGCGCAAAGCGAGCGCATGCTGCTGGTGACCTCTTTAGATGAGCCGGTCACTTACCAGTATGTGGTGCGCATGCTCACCCCTGCCAGCGACTTCAAAGACCTCTTCAGCCGCTGGGTCCTCTACGGCGATTACCATTACGGTTATCCCTTTTACTTCTTCTCAGCCCTGGCTGTCCTGCCGGTACGCCTCATCTACGGGGCGGAATTTACCAATTACACGGCGCTGAACCTGCTGCTGTTGCGCCAGGCAATCAGCGTCCTGCCCATGCTGTTAGCCATCCTTCTGCTGGTGTACGAGCAGACGCGTTTCCGCACCCTCTGGCAGAGCCTCGCTCTGACAGCGGTGATGTTCCTCGTCCCCGCCTTTGTGCGCAATCATCTTCAGTGGTGGCACCCCGATGCCCTTTCGGTGCTTGCCGTAACGCTGGTGCTGGTCTTCCTGCGCCGTGATGACCTGCGTTTTGGGCGCTTTTTCTGGCTGGCAGCCGCGGCTTGTGGGGTAGCCGTGGGCATTAAGTTTGCCGGGGTCTTCTTCTTCCTGACCATTCCCATTTACCTGTTCATGGGATACCGCCAGAAACGCCTCACCCTGCCTCAGGTGTTCACCAAAGGCGCTCTGTTCGTAGTCGTTGCCCTGCTGGCGCTGGTCCTCTCCAACCCCTTCCTCTACAACGAAGGCGCCCGTCAGGAACTGATGCGCATCCAGACCGAAAAAGTGGAAGTGCTGGGAAGCGGCTACGAAGATGCCTCGCCCTACTATCAGAAAGGACCGGCTTTCTGGAAATGGACCCTCTCCACCTGGTACGGGCATCCCCTCTTCCTGGCATTTCTGGGGCTTTCTCTGCTGGTGGGATGCCTGCGGGGACCCAATCAGCGCTTCAACGGTCTCATCCTGACTTACATTCTCCCGCAAGCCGTGTACCTCCTATGGTTTGTCTCGGTCAAGCCCGACCACTACTGGTTGCCGGTGATGGTGCCGTTATTCTCGACGGCGCTGACCCTGCCCACCGCCCTGGTGGAAGGCTGGTTCCCTGCCGTGTCGCGGCGGGCATGGCTGAGGCGGGGACTGCTTGCCCTGCTGGTTGCTGTGCTGATGGCGCAGAGCGCCGTTTTCCTGTTGCGCCCTTACTCCGGCGTGATTGCCCAGGTGCAAAACGCCATGCACATCGAAGAAATTTACTACGACTCGTCCCGCTAACCTTCCGCCTTACGGCACGCGATAGCGATAAAGGCGAAATCCCTCAAATTCCCCTACAGGCTCCAGGCGCTCTGCCAGCAGCGTGTAATACGGCGCAGACTGTTCAATGACCCCCGAAGCGCCGAAAACGTAATCCAGCCCCAGGCGATCCAGAAACTCCCGCCCGCGATTGTCCTTCAAACTCTGGAAGTAGGCGTAACTGTTAATCAAGCCGTCCAGGTTAATCACCGTGCGATGGCGGACAAAGTACGCCGTGGCACCCCCGCCGGGCATGCCGATTTTGCTCTGCGGCGGAGTGTAGGCTTCCAGGTACGCCGCTTCCTGCAGGTAATACGCCGGCACCGTGGGCTTTTGCAGGGCGAAGGACTCCAGCACCTGGAAACTTCCCCACAGCCACAGCCCGGCGCACGCCAGCGCGCTCCATAGCCTGACCCGGGTTTCGCGCCCGGGTGCAGGCACACCTGCCCACCAGCCATCCAGCGCAAAAAAGAGGAGCATCATCCCCGCCAGGGTCTCGTTAACCCAGTACCACGGGCGCATATTGGCATAATCACTGCTGGTGTAGTAGAGGATGTGCATCAGGCAAGCCATAAACAGCACAGCGAGCATGTCCACGCCCTGCCCACCGCGCCGCCACACCCCACGGCGAACGCCTTCCAGCACCACCCCCAGCCAGAACAGCAAAAGCCCCGCCGTCCAGGCTGTACCGCTTTGCCCGCCGGTCAGCAGGGTCACCGGCTGGAAGAGGAACCACCACGGGCTTTGCCCCAGCGGAGAAAACACCCCGAACAGAGCGGGGATGGAGTGAACCGGTTTGACATACACCACATCGGCAATCGTCCCCCACCAGTGTTTGACCTGCCCGCTGACGGGGGTGGGCGTGCCAAAGACCTGCAGGTTCATCAGCATATAAGCGATTAACAGCCCCCCCAGAGGCAGGAAATAGCCCAGCCCGCGCTTCAGCCACAGCGGCAAGGCACGGCGGAGTTCATCCATCGGCGACAGCGCCTCATCCGGCATCGCCGTTTTCCGGACCATCCCCCGGCGCACCGCCAGGAAGAATACCCCACTCAACACCGCATCCAGCACAATCGTCAGGCGGGGGAAACTGCCCACCACCCCGGCGGCGCTCAACCCAATCACTGCCACCCCGCCAGCCGCGGCAGAAAGTCCGGCGTTCAGAGCCACCCCAAGCAGTTCCTTGCGCCAGCCTTTCCAGACGGGGGTGAACAATCCCAGTCCGAAGCCCATCAGCAGTTTCAGCAGCGTGCTGACCCCCACAAACACATCCAGCCCGCGCTGAAACTCCATCAAAAAACGCGGAAACCCCACCCGTAAGAAAAACGCCAGCATGCCGGCGCTGACCCCGGCAATCAGATACCCCAACCAGAAGAGGTATGCCCGACGTTCCCGGAAGATCAGCACCACCCCGGCAAACCCCACGAAGAAAATGTTATCCAGCCGGGAAAACAGCGTCAAAGCGCCGATGCACCCCAGGCGCAGGGCGTCGCGGAAGGTGTCCTGACCGGCAGGGCGGGAAAGCAAAGCCTGCACTTCCACCAGCAAGAGCATCACAAAGAAGGCATTCAGCCCTGTCTCCATGCCCTGTCGGGTGATGATTTGATGCAACGGCGGGAAGAACACCCACAGCACCGCCGCCAGCATCCCCAGCCCCGGGTGCAGGAAGCGGGAGAGAAAACGGTAGAGCAAAATGCCCGTACCGGCTGACATCAGCACCGAGAGAAGCACGGTGAGGCGCAGGGGCAGAACCAGATCTACCCGTGCCAGCGTGAAAACGGGGACAAGCACTGCCATCCATAGGGGGTGATACCCGTTGGAAGGATGGATGCCATCCAGGGTTGAGCCTTTGCCTTCGCTGATGTTGCGCGCCACCTGAAAGTAATAAAACGCATCATCGGTTGTGAACCACCGATCCAGCAAAGCATCCACTGGAGCAAGTACAGCACTCAAATGCACCAGCAGCACGCCGAGCAGAAAAATTACTTCCAAACGTCTGAGTCTCATAGAAAACAGCCTTCTTCGTTTACAGGAGGAACATGCGAACGGATGTTAATTATGCGCCCAATCTGCCCCGGTGAGAAGTTCTGAAAGAGAAGCCCTCCTGTGAAAAAAAACGACGGCGGGAAAGCGCCGTCGTCTGCACTGTGAGAGGGGAACAAGTGTTTTGGGCTTGTCCTTCTAGAACACCCCCAGGCTATCCAGCAGAACCACCAGCACCAGCAACGGGGAGATATAGCGCACCACAAACAGGAACACCCTCACCACTCCATGGTTGGAGAGCGTTCCACCGTTGGTCAGTTGGGCGATGACCTGTTCTGGCTTGAGCACCCAGCCAACAAAGATGGCGATGAACAGCCCGCCCACCGGCAACAGCACGTTTGAGGTGACGAAATCGTACAGGTCGAAGAGCGTCTTGCCAAAGGGAGTGAAGCCCGCCAGTGTGCTGTTGGACAGTGCCGCCGTTGACCCCACCAGCGCCAGCAGTCCCACGGTGATCCACGTTGCCGCCTTGCGCGAAAGGTGGAACTGCTCATTGGCAAAGGCAACCAGCACCTCTACCAGCGAGACCATCGCGCCGGTGGCGGCAAAACTGGTCAGCAGGAAGAACAGGAAGATGAAGACGTTGCCCAGCGGCATCTGCGCAAAGACCGCCGGCAGGGTGATGAAGAGCAGTTTCGTCCCCGCCGCAGGCTCAAACCCGTAGGTGAAAACCACCGGGAAGATGGCAATACCCGCCAGCAGAGAAACAGCCAGGTCGGAAAGCACCACCCGCAGGGTGGTCGAGGGGATGTTCTGATCGTCCTTCCAGTAACTGCCGTAGGTGATCATCGCCCCCATACCGATGGACAGTTTAAAGAACGCCAGTCCCAGGGCAATCAAAGCGGCAGTGGTCGAAATCTTGCTGAAATCGGGTTTAAAGAGGAATGCCAGCCCTGCTCCCGCCCCCGGCAGGGTGAGGGCACGCACGTCCACAATGAGCAGCAGGATGAACAGCAGGGGGATGAGCCGTTTGGTGGTGGCTTCAATGCCCTTTGCCACCCCAAAGGTGATGATGCCCCCCACCAGAATCAGCACCACCCACTGCCAGAGCAGCGACTGAAACGGGTCGCTGACCAGCGCATTGAAGGTTTGCAGGGTCACCTGTGGGTCGGTGGAGAGGATGTTGCTGGTGAGCGAGCGCACCACATAGGCAAACACCCAGCCCGCCACCTCGGTGTAGAACGCCATGATGAGGAACGCCGAAAGCGCCCCTGCCGCGCCAATCAACCACCAGGGCTGACGCGGCGAGGGAGACAGTTTGCGCATGGTGGTAATTACATTGGCGCGTCCGGCGCGCCCCAGCAAAATCTCGCTGATCATCACCGGTAAGCCTACCAGGAAGGTCGCCAGCAGGTACAGGACAAGGAAAGCCGCTCCGCCGTTCTCGCCGGTCAGGTAGGGAAACTTCCAGATGTTGCCCAACCCGATGGCAGAGCCCAGCGTAGCGATGAGTGCGCCCAGCGCGGTGGCAAAGCCACTGCGTTTGGCAGGAGCTTGGTTGTGAACACTTTCGTTCGCCATGATGAAAAGACCTCCGGTCAATAAAAAGGTTGTGCCAGTAAAAAAACTCCCCGGCATGTTCCGGTGAGCCTGGACATTCTGCATCCACAAGCCAACAGCCTCACCCTCCCCGCACGGAGTGGCAGGGGTGCAAAATGATCATCCAGAAAGGAAAGTGAGGCAGGTCAGCAATCAACACAGGCATGTGTTATACCAGCGTGGGGAAGAATCGTCAACATCTGAGCCGGATTTTTTTTCAGCAAAAATTCAGGTTATTTACAGGTTCCTTTCAGGAAGGGCAATTATGATGGAAAGCAGGTAAGACAAATCAAGTTAAAGGTACTCAGGAGGTACGCATGTCTCGCAAAATTCTGGTTCTCACCCTCGCTTCAGCAGTTGTGTCCGCCATTTTGCTGTTCGTAGGGACAACGGTGATGGGCTTTTTCAGTCCGGTTTCGGCAGATTCTCTGCCCGCCCTGGTGCTCGGCAAACGGGTAACCAACGATACCGCCCTTCAGGCGCAATCGGGCGCCGATGACACACCCACACCCACCCCCTTCCAGCCCGCGCCCACCGAAACCGCGCTCCCCACGGCAACATTCTCCCCTCAGGAAACGCCTGCCCAGCAACCCACCCCCATTCCTGCCGTTTCGCTGACCATTGCCCAATTGCTGGCGAACCCTGGTGCATATCTCAATCAAATGGTTTCGCTCAGCGGGATGGTCAATGTGATTTCTCGTGAACTCTTCCTGCTCAACGACGGCACTGGTCAGATTGTGGTGGATGTGGAGGAAGACGGCGTGGCGGGCGCTCTGTCCAATGGCATGACCGTGACGGTGGTGGGACGCTTCGACGACTACAGCAAAGGCGGAAGTTACAAAATTGAAGCCTGCACTGTGACCGACTCCAGCGGTAAAGTATGGAGCAATCAATGCCACAACCATGACGAGGATGATGATACTTCACTCACCTCAACCCCCCACGATGATAAAGACGATGATCACAAAAGCACCCTGCAACCTACCCGCACCGATGACCATGACGATGATCACGACCGCAGTGGCAAGAGCACTCCCAAACCCACCCAATCGGACGACGATCATGAGGATGACGGCGATCACAGGAACAAAGACGATTAGCCGCTCAATCCCATTTCGCTTTACCCATCCGCTGGAAAAATTTCCGGCGGATTTTTTCTTCTGAAGCGTGCTACAATGAAAAAAGCAGAGTCATCAGGTTTGGCACCGGGGGAAAAGGAGGGACTATGTCCGAGCCGGAAGGTTGTGTCAAGCCGTCCAGAGGTCCGCTTGTGGAGATGAGCGAACAAACCGAGACGGTAGTAGTTCCAAAGGAGGTACCCATGATTCGCGCACAGGTGGGCAAGCCCGCACCCGATTTCGAGTTGAGCGCTCTGGTGGGGAATGGTTTCAAGAACATTCGTCTTTCGGATTACAAAGGCAAGTGGATTGTCCTCTGCTTTTACCCGGGCGATTTCACCTTTGTCTGACCCACTGAACTGTCGGCAGTTGCCGTCAAATATCCTGAACTGCAAGCCCTGGGAGTGGAAGTGCTCGCCATCAGCACCGACAGCCGTTTCTCCCACAAAATCTGGCAGGAAGAAGAATTGTCCAAAATGGTTGAGGGAGGGGTACCTTTCCCGCTCCTCTCCGATGCCGGCGGACGGGTGGGCAGTATTTACGGTGTGTATGACGAAAATGCCGGGGTGGACATCCGCGGACGCTTCATCATTGACCCCGATTTCGTTATCCGCGCCATGGAGGTGCTCACGCCCGAGGTGGGGCGCAACGTTGCCGAGTTGATTCGGCAGGTGAAAGCCTTCCAGCATGTCGTGGCAACCGGTGAGGTCACGCCTTCGGGTTGGCAGCCCGGCAAACCCACGCTCAAGCCCGGACCCGAACTGGCGGGCAAAGTCTGGAAGGTCTGGAAGCCCGATATGGCGTTCTGATGCTTTGACTCTCTCCGTGCGCCAAACCCTCTTGCCCCGCACCCGGCGGGGCAAGTTTTTTGGCGGGTTGGAAGGGGTGAGGACTTACCGCGAAGGGCGCAACAAAAGGAAGAACTCCCTGCGGGGGTGTAACGACATAAATGGGGGGCACCGCGAAGGCGCGAAGGACGCGAAGAAGGGGAACGTGTGCGCCTCGACAGGCTCGGCGCACGCTGGCGCACCCTGAGCCTGTCGAAGGGTGCGGGAGTACAAATGAGGGGTTACGAAATCCCTGCGTAGCGCGCCAGAATGCGGGCAATCTCGCTGGCGGCGTCCGGGCGGGCAAGTTGACGGCACACCTCAGCCGCGCGGCGCAGTTCCTCGGGATGCTCCAGCCAGCGGCGCAGGGCAGACACCAGTTCTTCAGGGGTGGGCGTCCACAAACCGGCGCCGGTCTCCACCACGTAGGTCACGTTGCCGTCTTCCTGTCCGGGCATTTTGCTGTAGAGCAGAATGGGCAAACCGGAGATGAAGGCTTCGCTGATGGTCCCCGGACCGGCTTTGCTGACCAGAATATCGGCGGCGCGCATGAAGGCGGGCATTTCGGTGACGAAGCCGTACACATGCACGGGGATGTGCCAGCGGCGGCGTTCCAGGCGCATGCGCAGGGCTTGATTGCGCCCGGTGACGATGGCTAACGTCACCGGCAGTTGAGCTTCATCCACCGCCCGCGCCATCTCTTCCAGCGGTCCCATGCCCTCGCCGCCGCCCACCATCAGCGCCACCGGCAGATTCTCGTTCCAACCCAACCGCCGGCGGATGTCTTCGCGGGCTTCGTTCAGACGCTGAAAACGCAGAGCAACCGGCATGCCCACCACGGTCATCTGCTCCGGCGACAGCCCGGCGTTTACCCCGCGGCGGAAGGCTTCTTCGGTCGGCACCACCACGTGCGTTGCCCCGCGCGCGTACCAGGCGGCGTGGGTGGTCACCATATCGGTCACCACCGTCACCAGCGGGATGCCCGTGCCTGCCAGCGCGCGCGCCATGGGGGTATTGATCAACTGATGCACCGAGACATACAGATGGGCGGGGTGCTCCGCCATCAACTGCTGGATGTGGCGGCGCACATAGGGCCAGATGGCGGAGTAAAACACCCGCGTACGGCGCGGTCCATCGGAGATGCGGTAGCCCATGCCCCACAGCGCCGGCATGCGCGAGAGCGGCGGGTAAATTTCCGGCGCCAGATTCATCGGCGGGGGCGCGTACTGCTTGAAAAAGTCCACCATCTCGCAGGCGATGCGCCCTTCATACAGCACATCCAGGGCTTCGATGATGGCTTCGGCGGCACTGCGGTGACCGCCACCGGTATCCGAGAACAAAAAGACGATGCGCCGCGGTTCAGCGGGGAGGGGTGGAATCATGGGATTCTCCAGAGCGGATTTTCTTCATCCGGCGGGAAAGTTCACGACGTGAAAGCAGGATGACCCGCCCGCAGGTCAGACACTCCAGACCGATATCGGCGCCGAGGCGTACCACCTTCCACTCATACCCCCCGCAGGGATGCGGCTTGCGCAGGGTGACGATATCGTTCAATTGAATGTCCGGTAACATGCGCTTCATTATACCCCATGTTATAATCGCTCCATACAGGCGGTGTGTTTATGTTTAATGTAGACCCTATTTCCTTAATCTCCCGTGCCATTACGCTGATTGTGGCGCTCACCCTGCACGAGTACGCCCATGCCCGCACGGCGCAAGCCTTTGGCGACCCCACCCCCGAGATGTACGGGCGGGTGACGCTCAACCCGCTGGCGCATCTTGACCCGCTGGGATCGTTAATGATGATTTTCGTCGGTTTTGGCTGGGCAAAACCCGTGCCCATCAACCCTTACGTACTCAGCCGGCGCTCCACGGCGGCGCCCATGCTGGTGGCGCTGGCGGGACCCTTTTCCAACTTCCTGCTGGCGCTGGCGGCGGCAATTCCTTTCCGCGCGGGCTTGATTCCCGTGAATGAAGCCATAAGCGGGAGCAGTTTTCTGCCGCAGTTCCTCTTGAACTTTATTGTCATCAACCTGCTGTTGATGTTCTTCAACCTCATCCCGCTGGCGCCGCTGGACGGCGATAAAATCATCGAATTCTTCCTGCCGCCCTCGTGGGCGCAGGCGCTGGAGCGCATCCGCCCGATGGGTCCCATGCTTCTCATGGTGATTCTGTTCGTCCTGCCCTGGGTGGGCATTGACGTTTTTGGCACCCTGCTCTACCCGCCCATCGGCAACCTGTTGCGGGCGCTGGTGTATTGATTGTTTTGGGAGAACCTCATCCTGAGCGTTCTCCCCGTGTCTGGCAAGTTTCTGGAAACGGAGGTAGGAGTTCCAATGAGCGTACAGATTACCCTGATCGGGCTGAATCAAATTGGCGCATCCTTTGGGCTGGCTCTGGCAAACGCCGCCGAGCAAATTCACCGCGTGGGACACGACAAAGACCCCGACATGGCGCGCATGGCGCAGAAGATGGGCGCGGTGGATAAACTGGTCTTCACCCTGCCCGCCGCGGTGGAGAACGCCGATGTGGTCATCCTCTCCCTGCCCGCCGATGAACTGCGCTTCACTCTGGAAGCCATTGCCCCGTACCTCAAGCCCGGCTGTACGGTGGTGGATACCTCACCCATCCCGGCAACCTCGACAGTCTGGGCGCAGAAGGTCTTGCCGCGCGAAGACCGCTACTTTGTCACCCTCACCCCAACCGTCTCAGCAAAATACCTGCTGGAGAGCGACCGCGGCACGGCTTCGGCGCAGGCAGACCTGTTCAAAGACACCATGATGATGATTACCGCCCCGGCAGGCACGGATTCCTCGGCGCTGACGCTGGCGGAAAGCCTGGCGGAGATGCTGGGCGCCAAGCCCATCTTCTCCGATGCGGTAGAGGTGAGCGGCTTGCTGGCATCCAGCCACTTACTGCCGGAACTGCTCTCGGCGGCGCTGGTCAACGCCACCGCCGGACAGCCCGGCTGGTCGGATATCCGCAAGATTGCCGGGCAGATGTACGCCCGCATGACCGAACCCGCTTTCTTCTTCGAAGAGAAGGGCAAACTGGGACAGAATCAGATTGTCAGCCACGAGGTGCTGGTGGCAGTGCTGGATCACTTCATCCGCGAACTGGTCGAGATGCGCGACGCCATTGCCCGCCAGGACGGCGAAGCCCTGCACGCCCGCTTTGAGCAAGCCCGCCAGGCACGCCAGTCCTGGTGGAGTCAGCGCCTTAAGAATCAGTATCCCGAAGCCAGCGAGCAAAAATCGCCCGGCATGCCGCGCTTTGGCGAATCCATTGGACGCCTGCTGGGCATCCGTCCCAAACGCGATTAATCCTTCCCGGGGAGCGTTGGCGGTGAGCGCCTGCTACTGCTATCTGCTGGAATGCGCTGATGGCACCTACTACACCGGCTGGACGACCGACCCGCAGAGGCGCGCCCGCCAGCACAACGCTGGGCGCGGCGCGCGCTACACCCGCACCCGTCTGCCTGTGCGCCTGGCGTATATCGAGCCTCAACCCGACCGCGCCACTGCCATGCGCCGCGAACGCCAGATCAAACGCCTTTCCCATGCTCAAAAACAGGCGCTGTGCGCCTCATTTGTGAATCTTTCAGAGGAGTGAACTGCCATGACTCAACGCGAGACCTATCCCATTGATATTGCCGGCGTGCACCGCGAACTGCCTTTGTTCGAAATCAAGCCCGGACTGCGCATTGCCATCCTCAACATCCTGGGCGATACCGAACTGGTGACTGCCTGCGCCCGCGCCCTGGCGGAAAAACTGACCGCCGTGGAGTACGATGTACTGGTCACCGCCGAAGCCAAGAGCATCCCGCTGGCGCATGCCCTCTCGGTGGAAACCGGCAAGCCCTATGTGATTCTGCGCAAATCCTACAAACCCTACATGGGCGACGCTTTGCGCGCCGAGACCCTCTCCATCACTACCGGTCAACCGCAGACCCTCTACCTGGACGAAAAAGACCGCGAGATGATGAAGGGCAAGAAGGTCATCATCGTGGACGACGTCATCAGCACCGGCTCCACCCTGCAGGGGATGCGCATGTTACTGCAGAAAGCCGGCGCCGAGGTGGTGGCAGAAGCCGCCATCCTCACCGAGGGCGAACGCGCCAAGTGGTCGCAGATTATTGCGCTGGGGCATCTGCCCGTCTTCACCGACTGACCCACCGCGCCGATCCATGGAGCATCCGCTTACCCTGGTCACCTTCAACCTGCGCACTGCCGAGGCGCAGGACGGCGAGTTTTCCTGGGCGCGCCGCCGCGATATGGTTGTGGAATGCCTGCGTGACCTGGATGCCGACTTAATCGGCTTGCAGGAAGTCCACGATGACTCTCAGGCGCGCGATGTGCGCTCTGCCTTTCCCGAATACGAGTGGATTGGGGTACGCCGCGGCGGCAACGGCGCCGCACCGCTGGAGATGAACGTGGCGCTGGTGCGCCGCGGGGCGTTTGAGGTGCTGGAACAGCAGTTCTTCTGGCTCAGCCGCACGCCGGAGGTGCCTGGCAGTATTTCATGGGGCAGTGCCTACGTGTGCACAGCGATTTTCCTGCGCCTGCGCAGTTGCCGCAACGGCGCGGAAGCGGCATGGTTCAACACCCACCTGGATTACCTGCCGCAGGCGCGCCTGGAAGGGGCAAAACTGTTGCGGCGGCGCATCGAAGCCCTGCCGCCAGACTGCAACGTGCTGGTGACGGGCGACTTCAACGCCGGCAAGCGTTCCTGCGTGTACCGCACCCTGCTCGGCGAAGGCGCATCCTGCCACCGCTTGCGGGATGCCTACCGCGCCGTGCATACCGACGGCAGGGGAGAAGGCACATTCCACGCTTTTGGCATGCTTCCCCGCCCGCAAGCCATTGACTGGGTGCTGGTATCCAAAGATTTGCCTGTCGAAGATGCCGGAGTTGCCTGTGTCAGCGTGGGCGGGGTGTACCCATCGGATCATTATCCCGTGTGGGCAAAGGTGCGCCTGTGAAGATTGCCTGTATTGCCACCGCTCAGGTGCCGTCCATCACCGCCAACAGCATCCAGGTGATGAAGGTGTGCCACGCCCTGGCGCGCAACGGTCACGAGATCACCCTGTACGTGCCGGGCAGACAGGCGACGGAGTGGGAGCATCTTGCCGACCTGTACGGCATCACGCAGAAATTCTCCATCCGCTGGGTGCCTGCCCTGCCGTTGTGGAAGCGCAACGATTTTGCCCTGCAGGCGGTGCGCCTTGCCCGCCGCGAACGCGCCGAATTGATCTATACCTGGGCAATCCAGTCGGCGGCGCTGGCGCTGATGCTGGGCATGCCCGCCGTGTACGAAGCCCACGACCTGCCCACCGGCAGACTCGGTCCGCTGTGGATGCAGGCTTTTTTGCGCCTGCCGGGGCGCAAGCGCCTGGTGTGCATCACCCGCGCCCTGCGGCGCGCGCTGGAAGCCCGCCTGCGGGTGCATCTGCCGGAGCATCAGGTGGTAATTGCACCCAACGGCGTGGACCTGGAGCGCTACCGCCATCTGCCCGACCCGCCCACGGCGCGGGCGCAGGTGGGGATGGCGCAAAGCCTCACTGTGGGGTGCAGTGGTCACCTCTATGCCGGGCGCGGCGGCGATCTGTTCCTGGCGCTGGCACAACGCTTCCCGCATGCGCAGTTCCTCTGGGCAGGCGGACGGGACGAGGACGTGCAGACCTACCGTCAGCGGGCGCAGGAACAGGCGCTGGAGAACGTCACCTTTACCGGTTTCATCCCGCAGACGCGCCTGCCGCTGGTTCAGGCGGCGGCAGATGTTCTGCTGATGCCCTACGGCAGGAGCATTGCCGGTTCCAGCGGGGGCAACTCGGCGGAGATTTGCAGTCCGATGAAGTTATTTGATTACCTGGCAGTGGGTCGCGCTATCCTCTCCAGCGATTTGCCGGTCATCCGCGAGGTGCTGGACGAGGACACAGCGCGCTTTGCGCCGCCCGAAGACGTGGAGGGCTGGGCGGCGGCGCTGGCTCCCCTGCTGGCGGATGAAACCCTGCGCCAGCGTCTGGCGGAGCAGGCGCGGAAACGGGCAGAGCAGTATGACTGGCAGGAACGTCAACAGCGCATCCTGGGAGGCGGGGCATGGTGAAATCATGGCAGAAAATTCTGGCGCTCATTCTCGGCTCGGCAGTGCTTGCCGCGCTGACGGCATGGCTCAGCCCGGGAGCATTCTGGCGCGGCTTTGGCGCGTCCTTCCTGCTCATCGGCGGGAGCGCACTGGCGCTGTTCGGGCTGTGGCGCGGCATGGGCGGCGGGAAACACCTGGCGCTGTGGATGACGCTGGCGTTCGTTCTGCGCCTGGGGCTGGGCTTGTTCTTCAGCCTGGCTTACCCGCTGTGGGGCTACGATGAGCCGGAGTACAACGCCGGTTACGTCTTCCGCGATGCCTATCACCGCGACCGCGAAGCCTACGCGGTGGCACTTTCGGGCGAGCGTCTGCTCTTCAATCCCAACCTGGAATTGGGCTCGGATCAGTACGGCGGGCTGGGGATGCTCAGCGCGCTGGTGTACCGCACACTGAGCACCGATGCCCACCGCCCGGCGCTGGTGCTGATTCTGGGCGCATTCTTCTTTGCCCTGGGCGTGCCTTTCCTGTACCGCGCGGCGCAGGCGCGCCTTACCGAGCGGGCGGCGCAGATTGCTGTTTGGATTTACCTGCTCTACCCTGACGGCTTGTTCTTCACCGCCTCGCAGATGCGCGAACCCTTCATGCTGGGCTTGCTGTGTGTGGGGCTGTGGGCGGTCATCCTCTGGCGCGAGCATCCGCGCGCCGCACTGACGGCGGGAGCGCTGGCAGTAGCAGGCATGCTCTTCATCTCCACGCGCTCGGCGGTGTTCGTGGTGGGGATTCTTGTCCTGCTGGCATGGCTGGAGTTCACCGCGCGCCACCCGGGCAGGGGCTGGAAGGCGCTGGGCTGGCTGGGCATTTTGCTGGCGGGCGGGGTCGCCTTTGCGCTGACGTGGGGCTGGTTCCGCGAAGCCGCCGTGTACGACCGCGTGCTGACGCTGAAAGCCTCGGGGCGGCTGGCGGCGTTCATTGCCGATGTGGGCGACCGCTACATCCTGCCGACGATTGTGGGCTACGGGCTGGCTCAGCCGGTCTTCCCTGCCGCGCTGGTCGAGCCTGCCATTCCGCTGGCAAAGGTGGTCATCCTTCTGCGCTCGGCGGGCTGGTACGCGCTGGCACCTTTGCTGGTGTATGCCCTGTGGGCGGGCTGGCGGGCAACCAGCGAGGACGACCAGCGCCTGATTCTGTGGGCGGCAGGGGCGTTCTGGGCGTGGGCGCTCATCTCTGCCCTGCGCGGCGGCGGCGATATGACCGACAATCCGCGCTACCGCATGCTCCTGCTCCCGCTGGGAGGGCTGGCGGTGGGCTGGGCGCTGGAGTTTGCCCGCCGCACGGCAGACCGCTGGCTGGGGCGCATCCTGGCGGTTGAGGGCATTTTCCTGGCGGTGTTCCTGCAGTGGTACCTCAGCCGTTACCTGCACTGGGGCGGACGCCTCTCCCTGCCTGCCATGGGCGCATTGATCGCCGGGCTAAGCGCGCTGGTGCTGGTGGGCGGCTGGGTTTACGACCGCCTGCGTCCGCCGCGACCGAGCAGTCGTTAGGTTTGCCCTCAGAAGAAAATTTCTGAAAATCCAGCATAATGATCGAAATACGCCATTTCAACGTTGTGTAATCAACTCGTGAAAACACTTTTCATCTACGGAATCTCTCCCCATGGGAGCGATTCCGTAGTATAATCCGCCCTCGCGCGAGCAAACGTGTGACTTTTTATTTAAGCAAGATTTAGAAAAGAAGGAGTTTCGCTGTGCCACGCAAAGTTAAACCCGGAAAATTTAAGTTGAAGACCCACAAGGCGACCAGCAAACGCTTTCGCCTGACCGGGTCGGGTGTGCTGGTGCGCACCAAGGGCGGCAAGAGCCACCTGCGCCGCCGCACCTCCAAGCGCACCAAAGCCCTGTTCACGGAAATGCTGCCTGTCCAGGGTGAGGGCATCATCAAGCGCGTTGAGCGTCTGGCTCCCTACCTGAAGAAGCAGGATTAATCGCCGTCAGGGCAGTTCGTCTAATTTCGGTTTTTTGGAGCGGCTGTCGGGTGTTCGCAACAGGTTGAAAAGACCGGCGCCCGGGGGTTCGCAAAGGAGTAAGACATGGCACGTGTAAAAGGTGGTCCGAAAGGACATCTGCGACACAAGAAAATTTTGAAAATGACGGAAGGCTACTTTGGCACGCGGCATCGTTTGTTCCGCCGCGCCAATGAGGCAATGCTGAAGAGTCTGTGGTATGCCACGCGGGATCGCCGCGTGCGCAAGCGCGACATGCGCAAACTGTGGATTGCCCGTATCAACGCGGCGGCGCGTCTGAACGGCTTGACCTACAGCCAGTTCATCCACGCTCTGAAGCAGGCTGGGATTGCCCTGAACCGCAAAGTGCTCGCCAATCTGGCGGTGCGCGATCCTAAAGCCTTTGCCGCAGTGGTCGAAAAAGCCAAAGCCGCCTGAGTCGTCCGAATCAGGCAGCGAAATCTCCAGAGGGCTGTTCTCCAGAACAGCCCTTTTTGTTTGCGCAGGCTCGCCATCCGGGGGCTTGGGGTACAGCAAGCACACGCTCGGCGTTCGTCAAGCCAATGTCTGAGCGCGCCAAAGGCATCAAAGCGCCCCCCTTAGCGTCCTTCGCGTCTTACCAGAACCTTCAGGCTTTGTGCGCCACCACAATGCTGTTACCGCTGGTATGAACATCAAACGGCACACCCCCCGCCTCCATGCTCCCGTACGTCTCCAGCGCCTCAAAACCGGCTTCCCGCAACATCTCCATCACTTCTGCCATGCGCAGAGGACGCAGGAACGTGGAAGTCACCCGCTGAGTCCAGCCCATCCGCTCGCGGGTTAACCTCACCATGTTGAAGCGAATCAGCCCCTCGGGCAGAAAATCATAAAAACGCAGGTACAGCCAGGTTTTTCTGCCCTTGCGGAATACCTGCGGCTCCATCCAGCGCTCGCCGCGCGCCAGCACGGCATCGAAATTGCGGTTTTGCAGGATGAGCGTCCCGCCGGGGCGCAGGCAGGCGGCAAAATCTGCCAGCGCCCGGGCAAGGTCCTGCGGCGTGAGCAGGTGCGGCAGGGAATTGCCCAGACAAATCAAGCCGTCAAAGGGCAGGGATGCGGCAAAAGCCCGCGCCAGATCTCCAAAGCCTGCCACCTCAAAGGGCAAAGTCACCCCGGCGGCTTGGGCATTGCGGCGGGCAACGGCAATCATCTGCGGGCTGAGGTCTGCCCCAGCCGTCTGAAAACCCTGCTGTGCCAGGGCGATGGCATGCCAGCCGGTGGCGCAAGCCGCATCCAGCACCCTGCCATGCGGCAGATGCCGAAGAAGAAAAGGCAGTTCCACCTTCAAGCGCTGTTCCCAGTTGACAAAGCGGTCATAGTCCTCGCTCAGGTCGTCATACAGGCTGTTGTTCATGCTCCAATTGTACCCCGCCGACGGGAAAAACCTCTTTGCGCTGGCGCAAAATATGGGGGAAAAGCACGGTTCTCCCCGGCAAGAACCTTCCCGAACAGCCTCTCTGCCTGCTTCCCGCTTCGTTCTGAAAGAAAGCCCCTCAAAAATCGTGTAAAATTTACCTTAATGATGACGATTGCCCTCTCCTGGAGGGATTGCCCCAGGAAAAGATTAACCATTTCCAGAAAGTGAGGATGACAATGCGATGATGGAATGGTTTGCGCAACAAGCACCCGTACTTCAAGCCCTGATGGGCACGCTCTTCACCTGGGGCGTGACTGCCCTGGGTTCCGCCATGGTGTTTTTCTTCAAGAGCATTAACCGGCGGGTACTGGATACCATGCTGGGTTTTGCCGCCGGGGTGATGATTGCCGCCAGTTTCTGGTCTTTGCTGGCGCCTGCCATTGACCTGGCGCAGGAAAATGGTCAGCCGGGCTGGCTTCCGGCAGTAGCAGGCTTTCTGGCAGGCGGGGCTTTCCTCTGGCTGGTCGATCGCATCCTGCCGCATTTGCATTTGGGATTGCCGCTGGAAGAAGCCGAGGGCATCAAGACCTCCTGGCAGAGAAGCATCCTGCTGGTGCTGGCGATTACCCTGCACAACTTTCCCGAAGGGCTAGCGGTGGGTGTAGCCTTTGGCGCAGTAGCGGCGGGCATCCCCTCGGCAACGCTGGCGGGGGCGCTGGCGCTGGCGCTGGGCATTGGCTTGCAGAACTTCCCCGAAGGTGCGGCAGTCTCGGTGCCGCTGAGGCGGGAAGGCTTCTCGCGGTTCAAAGCCTTTCTGTACGGGCAGGCTTCGGGTCTGGTGGAACCTGTTGCCGGGGTGCTGGGGGCGGTGGCTGTTCTGCTGATGCGCCCGCTGTTGCCCTACGCACTGGCATTTGCCGCCGGAGCGATGATTTACGTGGTGGTCGAGGAACTCATCCCCGAGGCACAGCAGGAAAAGGACACTCACGCAGCAACCTTCGGCGCCATGCTGGGCTTTGCGGTGATGATGTTCCTGGACGTGTCGCTGGGATGACCTCGATCTGGATTCGCCCGGCGGTACCGGAAGATGCCCCTGCGCTGGCACAGGTGCACGTGGAAACCTGGCGCGCCGCCTACCGCGGCATTGTGGACGATGAGTTCCTGAACAGTTTAGACGTGGCTCACCGGGAAGAACGCTGGCGTCAGTACCTGACCAGCGGCGAATCGGCTACATTTGTGGCGACGACCGATCGTGGACAGGTGGTGGGGTTTGTGAACGCCGGCGCCGAGCGGGAAGGGCTGAAGCCAAACATGGGCGAGGTGTATGCCATTTACCTTTTGCCTGCCTATCACCGGCAGGGCATTGGCATGCGTCTGATGCGCCGCGCCGCCCGCTGGCTGAAATCGCAGGGCATGCGCGCCTGTCTGGTCTGGGTGCTGGCAGAAAATCTCCCCGCGCGCCGGTTTTACGAGGCGTTGGGGGGCGTGCTCTCCCGCGAGCAGAACATCACCATCGGCAGGCAGATTCTGCGCGAGGTGGCATACGTATGGGAAGCCATAGAGGATTTGCTGGCGGAAGATTGAGGCGCGTGCACTCAGTCTTCGTCGAGCCCGCCGGGACGCTCTCCTCTTTTCTTCCCCTCCATGTCGTTGCGAGCGCGAAACAGCCTCTCCCATGGCTGGCAGGGGTATCCCCCTTGCAAGTTAAATAGAAGACCGCCCGAGTCTGTTCCCTTCTCGAACGGTCTTCCACTGCAAGTCCCCTAACCTTGCAAGCGGTGGCATGAGTTTAATCTGCTTTCATCTTAAGGCACCGGCGTTGACAAAGCGTTGACAAAAAACGTTTTCATAAGTTCTTTTTCATTGTAAAAACGTTGCAATCCACCCTTGCAGGCGTCCGGCGTAGTCTTCCAGGGGGGTATGGCGGGCATTTACCACCAGGCGGTTAAGGCGCTCATGCAATTGGGCTTCAAAAAGCGCCGTATCTTCCCCCATGCGCCGCGCCGTGTGGATAAGCACCACCAGCGCGTAAATCTCCATGAACAGCACGTCATGCTCACCGGCACGGCTGGCCAGCGCCATGGCTTTCATGCGCGCTTCCAGCAGACGGTTCTGCTTCAACGCCACCACACACATTGCCAGGTGGGCAAAGGTAAAAGTGAGCAAATCCAGGAGATGCCCCTCTGCCGAGAGGCGCTCGGTGAGCGTGCTGGATTCTTCGCACCTGCCCAGCAATGCCAGCGCCAGCGCGCGGGCGGCATCGGCAAGGCGCACAACCAGCCCCATTCCTCCCGCCTGCGCTGTCTGGCTGATGTCTTCGAGCAGGCTCAAACCAGCCTCACCCTGCCCTGCCAGTACGCGCCCCAGTCCCAGGCGCACTACGGCTTCCGCGCGGTAGATATCCCCTACAGGAAGGAGAAGCACCTGCTCGTACACCCGGTTGGATTCCTCGATGGCGCCCAACAACTGCAGCGTATCGCCCCACACCCGTTGCGTCCAGGCTTCGATGGTATGCACCTGGGCTTCGCGGGTCTCGCGCTTCATCTGCTCGAGGAATGTCCACAGGGCAGATAGATTACCCTTTGCCAGCATCACCATGGCAAAGATGGAATGGACCACTGCCAGGATGCGGTGGTTATCCATGTGACGCAGCATGGCTTGCGCCATTTCCGCCTGCCGCAGGGCAAGGTCGTAGCGTCCCAGGTAAACATTCGCCAGCGCCAGCGCGGGCAAAATGCGCGCCCCGGCGCTGTGACTTACCGCACGCCGGGCTTCTTCCAGGGCTTGCTCACCCACCTGCAGGGCTTCTTCCAGGCGTCCGGCGGAAATCAGCGCCTGAGCGTAGCGCGACCCCAGGTTGGCGTGCAGTTCCAGCAAACGGCGGTCAGATTCTCCCCGCCAGCGCACCCAGGCTTTGCCAAATACCCGCAGGGCATCCTTCACCTCTCCACGCACCACCGAAGCAATGCCCCCTTGATGAAAGGCATAGCGCAGCCACAGGGCATCGTCGTTCACCGTTTCCAGATAGGGCACGGCAGATGCCAGGTATTCCTGCATCTCTTCGGCACGGTTTTGCAATTCGGCAGCCAGGGCTTTCTCCAGCAGGGCGCTCGCCAGCAAGCGGGCGTTCTGACGCAGGTAGCCCTGCGAGAGCAGGCGCTCAGCCGCCCGCTGGCTCTCCCAGAATTGATGCAGGTCGAACGCCATGGCGCACCATTCTTCGTACAGGGTCAGCACCAGGTCATCGGGGGCGCCCATGCCCAACTGTTCCAGCATGCGTTCAGCGTGCTGGAACGCCTGCCGCGCCTGTTGCACCGCATACACCCGCCGGTGATAGCGCGCTGCTTCCACCCAGTACTCCAGCGCCGGCAGATTCTCCCCTGCCTGCTCCAGATGGTCGGCAATTCGTCCCGCCAGCGCGCGCGGCTGATTGCCCGCCTGCTCTTTCAGCATTTGCGCCGCCCGGCGGTGCAGAAGACGCCGGTAAGGGTCGCTGAGGTTGAGCAACGTCACCGTGTGCACCATTTCATGCTGAAAGCGGTAGGACGAGCCTTCGGCATGGGTCAGCAACTGCGCACGGAGTAATTCTTCCACCCCCTGCACCGCCTGCTCTTCCGGCAGCGAGAGGATGCGTAACAGGTGTGGCAGAGCAAACTCGCTTCCCAGCACTGCCGCCCCTTCCAGCACCTGCCGCGCCTGCGGGGTGAGTTGCTCCAGACGGCGGCGGATTAACGCGTGCAACCGGCGCGAGAGCGTGTTGCCGGCGCCGGTCACCAGGGCGCTCGGCGACCCATCCTGCACCATGGCGCGCAGAAGTTCCTGCAGAAGCAGGGGGTTGCCGCCACTCTCGCGGTGCAGGCGATCCACCAGTTCGGGTTTGGGCTCCACATTGCCCAATTTCTGTAACAGCCAGCGCACTTCCTGGCGTGTCAGCCCGCGCAGTTCGATCAGGGTAGTTTGAGTAAGCGGTACATCCCGCAGGATGCGCGACAGGGTGGGCGAGGCAGGGTTGGGAATGGTGCTGAGCACCAGCAGGGCGTTCTCGTCAAAGAAATTCTGGTGAATCAGGTACTCCAGGGCTTCCAGCGAGGACTCGTCGCACCAGTGCACATTGTCGAACCACAGCGCCAGGGGCGTTTCCTGCTTGACCACGTTGAGGATGCGCTCCAGCCCCTCAAATGCCATGGTGGGCAGGAAAGCCGTCTCACTGCTGGGTGGCGGCAGGTCGGGGAAAGCCTCGCGCAGTTCGCCCAGCAGAAGGCTGAAGAACCCCAGCCAGTTTTTCGAGAGCGCCTGCCAGTGCTGGGGTAAGACCCCCTTGCGCAGTATCTGCACCCAGGAATGGTAGGGCAAGGTGCGATCCTGAGGCGAAGCGGTGACCGAGAGCAGTCGGCGCATCGCGGGCGCCTGAGACAAACACTGGTACACCAGGCGCGTCTTGCCCGCGCCTTCCTCGCCGATAATCAGCACCACCCCGCCGCGGAAGCAAGCCCGATGCAGGGCATCCAGTGCCTCTTTGCGCCCCACCCACGGCAGGGGCGAAGGGGGCTCCCCCCTGCTGACAGACGCAGAGGTGCGCTCCAAAGATACACGCAGGCGCCCCCGCCAAGCTTCTATCCAGGACGGCAAAGGCTGTTCTTCGGCGGTGAAACGGCGCGTCATTTCCTCCAGATGCGATTGCGCCTGACTGAACCATCCGCGCCGTTCCAGCAGTTCCAGCAGGGCATGGTTCAGCCCCTCATCCAGCGGGGCGAATTCCAGCCCGCGATTCAGCCACTCGATGGCTTGCTCCACGTTGCCCTGCGCGGTTTCGTGCGCCGCCATGCGCTCCAGCAGGCGGGTTTGCATCCCCAGCAGAAAATCGCCGTGCGAAAGCCGCCACCATTCCAGGTCAGGCGAATCCGGCAGGCGCACATCGGCGAGGAAGCACTTGCCCGACCACAGGGTGACGGTGCGGCGCAGTTGCGTGGCAAGCAGTTCGGGCAACGGCGTCATCAGCGGAATGGATGCCAGCGTCGTCAGCAGGGTGCGGGCGTTGTTTTCAAACTCCAGCGCATCACAAAAGAAGTACTGGGGATGAAGAAAGACCTCTTCGCCGGGGGTTTGAATCAGGTCGCGGATAGGGAAGATGCTCTTCAGGCGCGCCAACGACTCGCGCAGGCGCTTGCGGGCGGTTTCTTCGGGATAATCGCCCCAGAAGAGCAAAGTCAATCGCGTGCGGGAGACGGGTTCCCGCTGGCAGGCAAGGAAGTACAGCAGGGTGCGCACCTCACGGCGCGGAATCTCCAGCGGCTGGCTTTCAAAGTACACCGCTGGCGTTCCCAGAAGGTGGATGCGCGCGGGTCGATTCATGGCTTCACGGCAAGTTCCTGCATACGTTGTTGTGCCGCAAGGCGGGTTTCGCGGGCTGCCGCCAGGTTGGCGGGGTTCAGCCCGCCCAGCATCACCGCCAGTTCGTTCAGGCGGTTCTCTTCATCCAGCGGTTGAACCTGCGTGGTGGTGCGCCCCCCATGCACCTGCTTGCGCACGCTGAAGTGCAAATCGCCGTAAGCCGCCAACTGCGGCAGGTGGGTCACGCACAGCACCTCATGGCGGCGTCCCAACTGCCACAATTTCTCGCCCACCACCGCGCCCACGCGCCCGCCGATGCCCTGATCAATCTCGTCGAAAATCAGCGTGGGCACGTAATCGGCTTGCGCCAGCACGTTCTTCAGCGCCAGCATCAGGCGCGAAGTCTCGCCCCCCGAGGCAATCTTGACCAGCGGCTTCAGCCCTTCACCGGGGTTGGGAGCAATGAGAAACTCCACCCGGTCAAAGCCCAGCGCGTCAAACGCCACGCGCGAGCCGTCAGGCAGGCTCAGCCCTGCGGGATCGGGCTCGGTGCGAAAATCCACCGCAAAGCGCGCGCCGTTCATGCTCAGGTCGCTCAATTCGCGCTCCACGGCGCTTTCCAGACGCCGCGCGGCTTCTCTGCGCCGCTCCGAAAGGGTGCGGGCGCGCTCGGAGAGTTCCTGCAGGGCGCTGGCTTCTTCCTCTTCCAATTCGGCAATCCGCTCGGTGGCATGAGCAATGGTTTCCAGTTCGGCGCGGGCTTTTTCGGCAAACGCCAGCGCCGATTCGATACTGCCGTTGTACTTGCGCTGGATTTTGTGAATCAAATCCAGGCGCTCTTCCACCTGCGCCAGGCGGCGCGGATTAAACTCAATACCATCCAGGTAGGTTTGCAGGGAACGGCTCAGGTCGCTGGCAAGTTCTGCCAGCGTTTCTGCCTGCTCCAGCAGGTCGCTCTGCGAGGCATCCATGCGCACCATGCCGTGCAGTAACTGCACCAACTGCCCTGCCAGGTCGCTCAGCGCGGGGGTATCGGGCGCGCCTTCGTCCAGCAGGGTCAGGCTTTGTTGCGCCAGCGCCGCCAGGTTCTCGGCGTTTGCCAGGCGGTCGCGCTCTTTGCGCAGTTCTTCGTCCTCGCCCACCCGCAGGCGCGCCGATTCGATTTCCTGCAGTTGGTAGGTCAGCAGGTCGGTGCGGCGTTCGGCATCGGCTTCCATCTGGCGCAGTTTGTCCAGTTCGCGGCGCATGCCCTGCAGGCGCTGATAGGCTTTGCGGTAGTCGTCCAGCGCATCCTGCAGACCGGCAAAGCGATCCAGCAGATGGATGTGCTCTTTGACGTTCAGCAGGGAGAGATGCTCGGATTGCCCGTGAATATCCACCAGGTAACTGCCCAGTTCGCGCATCAACCCGGCGCTGACGGCGCGCCCGTTCACCCGCGCCACACTGCGCCCTTCGCGGCGGATTTCCCGCGCCAGCAAGAGCGTCTCGGGGTCATCCAGCAGGTCTTCGCGCTCCAGAATCTCATGCACCGCCGGACGGATTTCTTCGGGCAGGCTGAAGGTGGCTTCCACCAGCGCGCGCTCGGCGCCGGCGCGAATCATGGCAGGTTCGACCTTACCGCCGATGACTGCGGCAATGGCGTCCAGAATGATGGACTTGCCCGCGCCCGTCTCGCCGGTGAAGGCAATCAACCCGGGACGAAAGGTCAGGGTCAGGTGATCAATGATGGCAAAATTCTCAATGCGCAGTTCGCTCAGCATGTCCACTCACACCTGAATCCCGCTCAAGCGGTAATAGGTACTGCTGGTGACCAGCACCATGTACAGCCCGCTCCACACCAGCGAAAGGATGCCGCCCACGCCGCCGCCCATCAGCAGGCTGACCAGCATGACGATGAAGATGGGCAGTCCGCCCAGCGCCGCCGCCACCGCCGTCACCCGGAAGAGCAGGCGCGAGCGCCGTTTGCGCACCGCCCAGCGCACCGCCTCGGCAATGAAGAAGCCCGCCACCGGCGCAATGAAGATGGTGAAGAAGCCCATGAACTGCGCCACCCACGAACCCAGCAAACTGATGACTCCGGCGATGAAGAACGCCAGCGGATAATCCCACCACTGGGTGGTTTCATAGACTTTTTGCTGTCCGCGGATGCACTCGGGACAGCGGTAACCCGTAGGGGTCAGCACGGCGCAGGAAGTGCAGATGTAGCGCTCACAGCGCGAACAGCGCAAAAGGGTTTCACGGTCGGGGTGGCGGTAGCAAACCGGTTGGGGAACACTCGGCATTTCACTCATGAACGGGCTCCAGTAGAGGGGTTTTGCTCCATATAGGCGGTGATGTTGCGGTAAAAGTAACCGGGGTCTTCAAAGCGCACGAAATGGACGGTCAAATCGGAAGACTGCACACTCACCTGGTCGCCGTTTTCCAGCGGCAGAGGGGAGTGCCCATCCACGCTGACCACCGCCTCGTGTTCAGCGTCGGTCTGAACGCGCAGTTCCACACAGGCGCCTTGCGAGAGAATGATGGCGCGGTCCATGGAAAGGTGCGGAGCAACGGGAATGAGCAGGATGTTGCGCAGTTCCGGCGGCATGATGGGACCGCCCGCCGCCAGTGCGTAGGCAGTACTGCCGGTGGGGGTGGCGGCAATGACGCCGTCGGCAACGTAGGTGGTCAGGGTGTAGCCGTCCACGCAGGCCTGCACGCGGATAGGGCGCACAAAGCGCCCGCGGCACACCACCACTTCGTTCAGCACCAGCCAACTGCCCAGCGAGGTCTCTCCGCGCCAGAGTTCGGCTTTGAGCATCATGCGCTCTTCCAGGCGGTACCTGCCCTGAAGAAGCAGGTCCATACCCTGTTGCCATTCCTCTTTGCGGATTTCGGTGAGAAAGCCCACCCTGCCCATGTTGATTCCCAGCACCGGGATTCCCAGCGGGGCGCAGAGATGCCCGGCGCGCAGCATGGTGCCGTCGCCGCCCAGGGCAATCAGCAGGTCAAAGTCTTTCGCCTGCAGGCGCTCCAGCAGGTCTTTATCCAGAAAACTACCGCCCGCCACCTGGGGGACACCGGCGTCCTTCAGGTATGTCATGAGCGGCTCGACCTGTTCCAGCGCGCCGGGGGTGGCGGGGTATGCCAGAATCAGGATGCGTTGCGGCACGGGGTGAGAATGGCTGTCCATACTGGTACTATTATATTGTACCGAAGGCAGGGGAGCAAACCCATTTCACCGAAGTTTGCAAGCCTGTACCCTCAGCCATGGCGCGCGTGCGCCGAGCCTGCCGAGGCGCGTACGCCTTCTTCCCTTCGCGTCCTTTGCGCCTTCGCGGTAAATCCCCCCGCCCTCACGAAATCGGCGAAATTTCCCGCTTATCCTTATGCTCTTCATCCCCGCTTAACCTTTTCTGCGTACAATCAGGGTAACACTGCTTCGTCGAAAGGACTTGCTTTATACTTATGTCCATGATGGTGAAACGTCTCCAACTGGCTCTGATTCACACCGCCGTGGCGGTGACCCTCGTCCCCATCAACAGCACGCTCAACCGCGTGATGATTAAAGAACTGGGCATTTCGGCGGCGCTGGTCGCCCTGCTGGCGTCACTGCCTTACGTGTTTTCGCCCCTGCAGGTGCTGATTGGCTCGTACTCCGACCACCACCCCATCCTGGGACTGCGGCGCACCCCCTACATCGTCCTCGGCTTGCTCTTCTGCGCCGCGGGCGTGGTGCTGGCACCTCTGGCGGCGGTGGAAATTCCCGTTCAGCCCGTGCTGGGGCTGTTGCTCACCCTGCTGGTCTTCATGGCATGGGGCATGGGCTTCAACCTCGCCAGCGTGTCTTACCTGGCGCTGGCATCGGAGATTTCCGGCGAAAAGGGGCGTTCGCGCACCGTTGCCATCATGTGGGTGATGATGGTGGTGGGCATCATCCTCACCGCCGCCACGCTGGGCGGCATGCTGGAGCGCTTCGATTACGCCGCGCTGAACCGCGCCTTCCTCACCGTGGCGCTGGGCGCGCTGGGGCTGGGCGCGCTAGGGCTGATTGGACTGGAAAAGCGGGTTTCCGCTCAGCCTGCCCTGCCGCTGGATGAAGAACGCGAATCCTGGCAGGTCATCTTCCGCAAGGTGTTTGCCAACCCCGAAGCGCGCCTCTTCTTCGGCTACCTGCTTCTGCTGTTGACCGCCCTGCTGGGGCAGGACGTACTGCTAGAACCCTACGCCGCCGAAGCCTTCGGGCTTTCGGTCTCCGCCACCACGCGCATCACCTCGATTTGGGGCGGAGTCATGCTCGTTGCCATGCTGGCAACCGGCTTTCTGGAAACCCGCCTTGCCAAAAAGACGCTGGCGCGCGCCGGCGGCTGGGTAGGCTTGCTGGGCTTTGCCCTGATTGCCCTTTCCAGTTTGCTGGCTCAGCGCGGAGTGTTCTACGGCGGGGTGCTTCTGCTGGGGGCTGGCACGGGCATCGCCACCATCTCCAACCTCTCGCTGATGCTGGACATGACCACCGCGCGGGTGGGGCTGTACATCGGCGCATGGGGCATTGCCAGCGCGCTGGCGCGTCTGGTGGGCAACCTGCTCTCCGGTGTGGTGCGCGATGCCGTCACCTTCACCACTCAGAACGCCCTGGCGGGCTACCTGACCGTGTTTATCCTGCAGGCGCTCTTCCTGCTGGTTTCGCTATTCCTGCTCTCCCGCGTGGACGTGCGCCGCTTCCGCGAGCGGGAATCTCTGCCCTTTGCCGAGCGCGCCGCCATCGCAGGCGATTTGTCCTGAATCACTCATTGAGTCCAACCTTTGGAGGGGAAACATGGCTTCTGGAAATCCGGTCATCGGTTACATTGTGGGAGGAAACCTCAAACAAGCCGTGCGCGCCCGACTGCTCGTCCCCACCCGTGACGTTCAGGAAGGGGCGTTTGTGGTCATCGAAGACGGCGATTTTAAGTTTTATGGCTCGGTCACCAATATTGAATTGGGCTCTACCGATGAGCGCTTTGCCGACGAGCAGAGCGAACAGCGCCTGCCGGCGGACCTGGCAAAGTTACTGCACGGGCAAACCCTCTTCACCACGCTGGAAATCATGCTCTCACAGATGGCGCACAGCCCTGAGGATCTCTCCCCGCCGCTCTTCAACGGTCCGGTGGCAGTCAAGACCATCCCCTCGCACCATGCTCAGGTGCGTCTGGCAGACGCGGGCGACTTTGCCGAAATCTTCGGCGATCCGCACGCGCCGGGCAACCTGGTGGTGGGCTACAACCGCGAGCAGGGGCATCCCATTCCCGTCCGCCTGGGGGAACTGGTGAAGCGCTCTTCGGGGGTGTTCGGCGCTACCGGCACGGGCAAATCCTTCCTCACCCGCATTGTGCTGGCGGGCATCGTCCATCACAACGTAGCCGCCTCGCTGATTTTCGACATGCACAACGAGTACGGTCCCAACGGCATCGACTCCGACCGCAATCAGATAGTGCCGGGACTGCGCGGCAAGTTCCCCGGCAAGGTGCGCCTGGTGGGATTGGGCAAGACGAACATCATCAACGGAATGACGGTGGATTTCACCCTGGAAATTGGCGAGGAAGACATCGAAACCGGCGATATCGAGATGCTCACCCGCGAACTCAACCTCAAAGAGACCACCCCCACCGTGCTTGCCGCTCTGGAACGCCAGTTTGGCAAGCGCTGGTTCTCGGAATTTAAGAACATGAAAGTAGGCACAAAAGTAGAAGGGGAAGACGGCAAGCCCGTCCCCGCGCCCGACAGCGTGGAATTTTGGGCGCGCGAAGCCGGGGTGCATGAATTGGCAGCAGTTGGACTGCACAGCAAACTTCAGCGCGTCTTTAACCTGCCGTATATCGTCCCCAAGCCTGCCGCTGCCCCTCTCAAAGCCCTGCTGGATCATCTGGAAAAAGGGCATCACATTGTCCTGTCGTTTGGCGAACATGACCACGACCTGGATTATCTGCTGGTGACCAATATCCTCACCCGGCGCATCCGCGAGGCGTGGCAAAAGAAAACCGACGAATACCGCTCCGACCCCCAAAATAAGCCGCAACCCCGCCCGCTGGTGATTGTGGTGGAGGAAGCCCACAAACTGCTCAGCCGCGAGATGGCATCGCAGACCATCTTCAGCACCATTGCCCGCGAACTGCGCAAGTACTACGTCACCCTGCTGATTGTGGATCAGCGCCCCTCGCAGATTGACGACGAGGTCATGTCGCAGTTAGGTACGCGCATCTGCGGCTGGCTGGGCGATGATGACGACATTTCGGCGGTGCTTTCCGGTTTGCCCGGCAAGGAGGCTTTACGCGGCTTCCTCTCCCGCCTTCAGCCCAAAGAAGAAGCCATGATGATGGGCTGGGGCATTGCTATTCCCATCCCCATCCGCACCCGCAAATATGATGAGGAATTCTGGAAAGACCTGCTGGGCGACCCCCTTCAAAAGAAAGATGAGGCGGAACTGCTGAAGAATCTCGGCATCCGCGATTAATCCCTGCAGGTTGTGCCTCGCGGCTTCCTGCAGATGGAGGTGAAGCATGATTCCTGAAGGCGAAATTTTCGTGCGCGTGCTGGTGGCGGCTCTGCTGGGCGCGGTGATTGGTGTGGAGCGCGAAATCAGCAATCAGCCGGCAGGGATGCGCACGCACATTGTGCTGGTGGTGGGTGCGGCGCTTGCCATGACCCTCTCCATCAACCTGTCCATGCAGTTTGCCGGCCTTGCCCCCGGCGGCGACCCGGCGCGGCTGGCGGCGCAGGTGCTTTCGGGCATCGGCTTCCTGGGGGCGGGCGCCATCCTGCGCTTTGGGGCAAACATCAAAGGCTTGACCACGGCGGCTTCGTTATGGACGATGGCCGTGGTGGGACTGGTCACCGGCGCGGGCTATTTTGCGGTAGCAGGCGGAGTAACCGCCCTGTTGCTGGTGGTGCTGACCCTGCTGAACCTGCTGGAGAACCGCGTCATCAATCCTACAGTAACGGTGGAGTTTACGGTGGTGGTTGAGGAAGAGCCGGGGGTCATTCCGAAGATTCGCGCTCTCCTGGAGGAACACAGCCGCGCGCTGGAGTCATTCCGCCTGCGCCATCACGTGCGCCATGCGCGCTTCCGCGTGGATGCGGTTGTGCGCCTGAACCGCGGGAAGGACGCCGAGACGCTTCAGCAGAAATTGAGTGAACTCAAAGGGGTGAAGATCGTCCGCTATCTTTAAGCCCGCTGAAAGGTTTGCGCCGTGGTTTTGTCAAAAAGCGCCCCCCGATCCTCTCGAGGGGGCGCACGCCGGGGTTTAACCGATTTTCTCCACCACCCAAAAGTGGGAAAGCCCGAAGATTCGCAGGGGGGTGGCTTCCAGGGCTTGCAGAACCGCCCGCAGAACTTTGCCCAGCGCCGGCCTGCGGGCGATGATGTTGTCGTACGCTCCAAAGACAATGGTGCGCTGAACCACCCGCACCGGCAAGCCTGCAAAAAGGCGCTGAAGGTCGCCTGCCGTATAGACGCGCACATGCGGGGCAAGGCGGTCGCGCCAGCGCCGCGGCAGGTAGTTGACCAGCGGAATGTTGCCGAAGCGGTAACGTCCGCGCCAGTAAATGCCGTGCGTCTCAAAGGGATAGCCGCGGTTGGGGCAGAAGAGGGCAATGCGCCCGCCGGGCTTAAGCACCCGCACCATCTCGCGGATGGCTCGGGCATCGTCCTGCACGTGTTCCAGCACCTCGTGGCTGAGCAGAAAGTCGAAATGGTTTTCGGGGAAAGGCAGGGCTTCGCCTGCGCCGCACACCACCTGCGGTGCGGACTGGTGCGCTTCCACCGTACGCTCGTGTTCAATGTCCAGTCCCACGGCCTGCTGTGCCAGCGGGACAAAACGCGCCAGGTACATGCCCACGCCACACCCATCCACCAGCACCCTGCCGTGAATGCGCTCACCTGCCGCCGCCAGCATCATCTTCAGACGGCGTTCCTGCCCGGCGCGCCAGACATATGAGGGTTCGCCGCGCAGGGCGGCTTTGGGGGAATGGCTTGCGTTCATCGGCTTGGGCTTGTCCTCTTTTCCGTCAGGTTTGAGCGAATTTTACCCTACTTCCGGAGCGCAGGCGCAGAAAAACTCCCGGCGCGGGAGACTGAAAGGAAAATTCCTGTTAGAATGATTTATTCCAGCCCGGCAAGGTAGCCGCACACCCGCTCGCGGATGGCATCGCGGGTCTGCACAAAGGCGCGCCATTTTTCCTCATCCGTGCCTTCCACTTTGGCGGGGTCAGGGAAGCCGATATGCACCCGTTTGCCCCTGCCCAGCCACACGGGGCAGTTCTCGGCGGCATCATCGCACACGGTGATGACCACGTCAAAGTCCTGCCCGTAGAACTGCTCCACCGACTTGGACTCGCCCTCGTGGACAATGCCCGCCTCGGCAAGGGCTTTGAGCGCCAGCGGATGCACGTACCCGGCGGGCTGCGTGCCCGCGCTGAAGGCTTGCCAGCGCTCGCCCAGGTCGTGGTTAATCAGCGCCTCTGCCATCTGCGAACGGCAGGAATTGCCCGTACACAACACCAGAACACGTTTTTTCATCGCTCATCACTCCCAATGAGATTCTCATTGAGCATAACCCAAAATCCGTTCGCGCGGGCTTCTCTTAACAAGATATTAAGGGTTTCGACGATTTGCGGTGTTTCATGCAAAAGCTCTCCGGTGGTTAATTTCAGCACCGGCTGAGGGATATATTTCATCCCATTCAGAGAGACATCTTTTAGATTGGTGTACAGTATCATCTTGAGCAAACCGTCTTTGATGTCGGAGAGTGATGGCAGGGAAGCGTCCCGGCTATGCTTTCCTTCCATGAGCAAGAGGCTGTTTTCATGGATCTCCACTTCATCGCAGGTAAAGTGGTACTCCCCGCCTAAATAATTCAGGATGGTAATTTTGGCTTTCTTCCCTTTAAGATTTTCTTTGGGTTGGACGGTACGAAATTCCCTTTCCTGAGCCTCTTGAGCCATCCTGCGGGAAAACGAGATGAATTTTTCTCTTCCTGCCGAGAAGACCGCCAGGCGTTTTTCCACCGCCTCAAAAGAGTGCATTTTCACACCGGTTCTCTCGCTGATGACTCGATAAGACTCGCAAGCCAGCCGTCCAATTTCGGCTAATCGCTCCGTCTGTACCAGATTCCAGTGAAGCGCATCCGAGCGATAGTTCATCACGGCGTGGAATTGCTCAAGAAGGAAATTGATGTCCATTTGCTGGCGGGTGATTTTATTGGGATAGTGGGGATTCTTCTCCGCATGGCTATAAAAACCCAGAATGACGTACACCCCCAGCAAACTCATCAGCGAGACGGTATCCCATTGCAGGTAATCCCTCTCGCCGTCAAAGCCTTCATCTTTGTAAACAGGGATTAAAGTGATTTTCTTTCCCTGAAAGCCATAGGTATCGTAGACCCGCGCAAAGGGGTAAGAACGGGTGCGCTTGGGAGATACCCAGACACTAACAGCCACCTGAGATGAATCGGGAAACCGTAAAAGAAAGGAAGCATCCGTTTGGAGTGCTTCCTGTAAGTGAGAAATATCGTATTCGTTCAGTTTTCTCCCAAAGAAAGGCTGGTACTGAATCCCTTCAATGGTAGCGTGGATGTGCATGGCTACTTTTCCTCCTGGCGAATCAGGCACTCGAAAGTATCCTCCCCGTTAAACAAACCATGCTGGTTTCCAAAACCGACTTTGGTAGTGATGATAGGAATTAAAGCCTCGTTGATTTCAATGCCGATGCTGTTGCGTCCCAACTGGCGGGCTACTTTCATGGTCGTGCCGCTCCCGCAGAACGGGTCCAGCACGGTCTCGCCCACATAGGAAAACAACTGGATACAGCGATAGGGCAATTCCTCTGGAAAAGCCGCAATGTCTTTTTCCAATGGGGAATTGGGAAGCACATTCACCATTTCCCAGAGGGTCATGTACCACTTGTTTTCCTGAAATTCTTTGATGTTAATTTTCGAGGCTTCCCGCACATCTTGCGGGACGGATTTGTAATCAAAGCGTCCTTTCTGGAAAATGATGATGCTCTCCAGCAGGTTATCAGGGTAAAAATACATGGGATAGGGGTTTTGGAGCAGTACACCGCTTCTGCGGCTGATGCGCAGATAGCCTTCAGGCTTTTTCCAGATGATGCGATCACGGTAGCGAAAACCGGCATCCAGAAAAATGCGCGTGGCATCGGCGACGATGGGAAATTTTTCGCCATCTACCAGCATGTCGTCAATATTCAGTACAAAAATCCGCCCGTTTGCCAGCACCCGATAAGCCTCTCTGGCTACTTGTTTCAGCATTTCCAGGTAATTCTGATAACTGCTGTACAGTCCTTTGTAATCAAACGGAGCATTGAAATACGGCGGGGAAGTGACCACCAGATGAACGGATTCATCGGGGATTTCAGGCATGTTTACCGAACTACCAATGATTAACTTATGATTTGTGCTCATTCACATAACTCCAATGAAAGGCGATGACCGCCATGAAACGCCTTAACCCTTTTCTGATTTGGTATTTCGATTATATCAGCCCTTCCCGATTCGGCTCGCCGTAAGGTTAGAGCGAGGAATTTCTATTAAAATGAGACTTTTTTAATTTTTAAGGCGCATTTCCTGAACAAATTCCCTGACCTTTGATATACTCGCAATCTTGTGGCAAAGTCTCTTGGTTCAGAGACCGCCGCCATCATGACTGGCCCTTTAACCACTGCTGTTCTCATCCATGCGAACGCCGAAGGGAACCTCTCTCCGCCCTCGCGAAGCACGGGCTTCGCAGGTTGGCTGACGAAAAATCTCCCTTTCGCAGAGGTGAAGCGACGGCAGGGGTATGGTATTTGACCTCAAGAATCGCCATGGTTCTTGAGGGAGGAGTGAGAAAGAGATGGATGCACTGGATGCTCGGACTTTGAGAGCGGTATTTTCGTTTGTCTTAACCCTGCTTCAATTGCCCGCTATGGGCGTATTTCTGTATTTCATCACCCTCTCGGCGTTTGCCTGGGTACGCCGCCAGGAACCCAACGCCGCGCAGTTCCCGCTGAAGCACCGCTTTGCGCTGGTGGTGCCTTCGCACAACGAGCAACTGGTCATCGGCAAGATTGTCGAAAACCTGAAGGCGCTGGATTATCCCGCCGACCTGTACGATATCGTGGTCATTGCCGATAACTGCACCGATGCTACCGCGCAGGCGGCGCGCGAGGCGGGCGCGCTGGTGCTGGAACGCTTTGACGCCATCCGTAAAGGCAAGGGCTACGCGCTGGAGTGGGTTTTCCCGCAACTCTTTCAGCGCACGCCGGCTTACGATGCAGTCTGCATCTTTGACTCCGATAACCTGGTCTCGCCCAACTTTCTGAAAGAGATGAACAAGCACCTCTGCCTGGGGCATAAGGTGGTGCAGGGCTATCTGGACAGCAAAAACCCACTGGATACGTGGATCTCGGCGAACAACTCCATTGCCTTCTGGATTGGCAACCGCATGTACCAACTGCCGCGTTCTTATCTCGGCTTGAGCAACGTGCTGGGCGGCACGGGGATGATGATTGCCAGCGATGTGCTGAAATCCATCGGCTGGGGGGCTACCTGCCTGACCGAAGACCTGGAGTTTACCGTCAAGGTTGTCCTGCAGGGCATGAAGGTGCACTGGGCGCACGACGCCGTCATCTACGATGAAAAGCCGCTGGGCTTGCGCCAGTCCATGCGCCAGCGGGTGCGCTGGATGAAGGGACAGGCGGATGTGATCTCCCGCTTCTTCATTCCCCTGCTGAAGCGTTTCTGGACTCAGCGGGACTGGGTGGCGCTGGATCTGGCGGTGTACATCCTTCAGCCCGTGTTCATCCTGGTCAACTTCTTCTGCCTGATCATGGGGCTGATTCTGTCCGCCGTCTTCCCTCAGCCCGTGCAGTCTGAAACCAACGCGGTGATCTCTCAGATATTGTTCCTGTTGATGCTCTACATGAACGGCTTTTTCCTCTTTCTGGAAGGGCGCGCTTCTCCGGCGGTGCTGGGGTATTTCCTCACCTACCCGCTCTACAACCTCACCTGGATTCCGGTGGTCATGGTGGGCTTCTGGAAGAAGAACCACAAAGAGTGGTCGCATACTTTGCATACCCGCGTGCTGGATTTGAGGGAAGTTCCGCACGTGCGCAAGGCGTAAAGCATCCCGAGCCTGCCGGGACGAACGCCGTTTCATTTTCCGGCAGTACGATTCCCCTTTGCGCTCTTCGCGCCTTTGCGGTACTTCTGAACCTTCTTTGACACACCGGAAGGGGTTTAAAACAAGCGATGGCGGTCTGTGCCACACTCACAGAACCGCCATCGCGGTCATTTCACCATGACCTCAGCGGCAAAAGCCGACCAAGCGGCATCCGGCAGGGCAAGCCCACCGGACTCCCGCGCCCTGCAGTTTTTAAAAGTCCTTACGATGAGCGCAAGCGCCGCGCCACCAGAATAATCACCACCAGAGCAACGCCAATACCGATCATCCCGGGCAAGCCTACCTGATCGGCAAAGCCGGTTTCAGGCAGGGCGGTGGACGTGGGCAGTACCGTGGCGGTGAACTTCCCTGCCGCCAACTGCGTCTGCTGAGCCGACAGGGTGGCTTTCTGCGCATCCGACACCGAGGTAGGCGTCAGCGTGGGGGTGGCAGTGGGCGGCTGAACGATGACCGGGGTGTTGGTGGGCGGTACAGGCGTCGCCGTGGGGATGGGCGTCGCCGAGGGGGTGAGCAGTAACAGCGCCTGCTGAGCATTCTCGGTGGCGGCAAAGGCAGTAGCCGTGTTTGCCGCTAACTGGGCTTGCTGTTGCTCACGCAGGGCGGCGTTGCGCTGGGGCAGAACAAACAAAACCACCGCCACCAGCGCAATGGCAACCAGCACAAAAATCCCGCCAATCACCCCCAGAGCAATCAGGAAGTTGCGATTGCTGGGCTTTTCTTCCTGTGGCTGTGGCTCGGATGGGGTTTCCTCTCCAAAGTCGAAATCCTCAAATGGGTTCTGGTCGGACATCTGCGCGTTCTCCTTCTTCGTGGATTATACCGATTGTATCACTTCCAGATTCGCCAGGGGTACCACCACCAGCGTGTCTTTGCTCAGGCGCACCTCTGCCGCCTGCGCACGCACACCGTTGGGCAGGGTAGTCAGTCCGGGCAAAAGGCGCACCAGCACGCCCACATGAGAGGGGTACGGCGCCCCCAAAATGCGCACTTTCTGATCGGGTTTGAAGTAGGCAAAGTCTGCCGCGGGCTCGCCCACCGCCGGCAGGGGGATGATGAGTTCCGGGCGTTCTCCCGCCTGCGGGCGGAAGGGGGTGGACAGCGCTACATCGCGCTTGTCGTTGGTGCTGATGAGCGTGTAGGCGGCTTCGTTCATGGGGATGCGCCCAAACCCTTCGGTGAGCATCACCGGATAACTGACACTGCGCGCCACCGGCACCAGGCTGGCGCTCATGCTGGAGAGAATCAGCCCGCGCAGGGGCAGTTCCTCGCCCATGCGCAGGACTTCGGGGTCACTGCACATCCCCCCCACCACCACCGCGCCGCGCAGACTCACGTCCATCTTCTGGCGGGTCAGTTCCTCGTCGGGGGAGTTAAGCAGGTTGATCATCATGCCCTCGGCAACGCGGTCGTTGCCCCAGGCGCCCTGAATCAGCGCGCCCTGTCCTTCGATGACCGCCCCGCGTTCCTGAATGACTTCGACCACGTAGCCCGGCACCCCGGCAAATATCTGGATGGGCTGGCTCTGCACCTCGATAATCACCCGCCCGCCGGCAATCATCACCACCTGACCATCTGCGGGGGCGCGCACCATGCGCGGGAACAGCCCGCCGGTCTCGGCAATCACATCGCCGGCAAAGATGCGCTCGCCTTCATTGCGCACAATGACGCGCTGAGCCTGTTCCACACTGCCCAGGCGCAGGGCGCGGCGCACATCCACCAGCACATGCTGAGCGGGGATTTGCGCCTCGGCAATGACATCAGAGGCGTTGACTTTTTGACGGCTGGCAACCAGCACCCGACCGCTCACCGGCAGGGTGCGCACCCGCCGAATGCTGGTCAAGCCGAGAATATGCGTTACCTGTGCGAGCATAGACTTTCCTTATCCGTTCTCCGTTGCAAGGTTCATACCGGACGCCGGGTTTCCAGCGCCTGTGTCCAGCGCAAGAGCAGTTCGCGGCGGCGGTTGGGTTCGGCGGGCAGGTTCAGCGGTCTGCCGCGCGCGTCAATCACCGCGCCGCACAACCCGCCGACAATTTTGAAGCCGCCAGCGGTCTTGCGGCGGGGATCAATCTCGGTGCCGCGCAGGGCTTCCAGATACAAACGCGCGCTCTGTCCATGCCGGATGGGCAGAGGCACCAGCGAGCCCTGTTTCACATCCACCTTGACCTCGTTGCCGTCCTCAAAGACTACCCGTGCCTTGAGGATGGGCGTACCGGGTTTGGCATCGCTCACCGGGCAGATGACCGCGCCAAGGTTCTGGAAAGCCCCGCTTTCCAGAATTTGCACCGGCAGAAGTGAATTAGCGCCTGCAATTGCCCCCAAAGCGGGCATCAGCCCGTAGGGGTCGAGGAATAGGGTGCTCACGCCGGTAGGCTGAAGCCCGTCTAACAGCATGAGCAAAGACTGCACCGGCGAACCCGTCTGAGCCAGCGCCGCGCCCCCGGCAAAAATCGGCTCAAAGGTCATGGCGCAGTCGGGATAATCTTCCAGATACGCCTGCGCCGCATAGCGCAGAATTTCGCGCACCAGCCCCTGTTCGATGGCTAAGGTGGTCGCCGTGGCGGGGATGGTGGCAGGGAAGAGGCTCTTCTGCCACAGGTAATCTTCCACTTCCTGCGTGGACACTTCCATCGGCACCCAGCGGGCAACATCGGCGGGGGAGATACGCTCCAGCGTGCCTTCCATGCCCAAGCCATTGCCCAGCGGACGGAAGACCTTCAGGCGCTCCCTGCCGCCAATTGCCCCCGCCAGATAGGTGGCGTGCGAGCCCACCTCGACGCCCAGCACACCCTTGGCGGGGTCGTAGAGTTCGCTCAAAAAACGCATCAGGCGCAGAGTGGCGGCGGCAGTGGGCTGTACCGGTGTGGCGGTCAACTGCCCCAGCCCGCTCAGCCCGCCGAACTGCTGTCCGCGCAGGCTGACGGTCATCTTTGCCAGCGCGTCCGCCGCAGGGACGAGATCTTCCTGATCGAAAGTTGGGCGGATATTGGGCGCGGTAAACACCTCGGTATAACGGCTGAGCACTTCCTTCAGTTTTTTAGTCAGCGCCTGATTCCCGCAGTAGAGAATCTTGGGGCGCGATTCCTGCCGCATGGTTTTCAGCGCCAGCAAAACCAGTTCCACCAGTTTGCTCACCGAGCGGGTTGCCCCCTGCTCGGTGCCGCCCGCCAGGATGAAGAAATCGGCGTTGGCTTGCAGAAGGGCGTCCAACTGCGCATCCTGACGGCGGTGGTCGTTCAGCCCCAAACTCTCCACCACCTTGCCGTAGGTGGTCGAAGCCAATCGCCGCGCGCTTGCCAGCGAGACCTCTTCCAGCAAGCCGATGACCACCATGCGCACATCGGCGCCCGCCGAGAGGGTCAGCGCGAGCCGATCCACCCCCGAACCGTCAGGGCGGGTGGGCAGGATGAGGCGGCTTCCCTCATCCATCAGCGGGCGCGAGGTGATTTCCTGCAAGCGCGTCAGCGCCAGGTGCACCCCTTCTCCCACATCGTGAAAGGGCGCCGCCCAGGTGCTGGGAGCACTGCCCGCCGCCAGAAAGTGATAAGTGCCATCCACCACGTCAAAGAGCAGGGCGCGGGTGGTGGTGGAGCCGATATCAATGGCGAGGAAGGATTCCGCATCAATTACCGAAGCCATGTGCACCTTTCGCTAGGAAAGAAGTCGCGCAAGCAAGAGCAAAATGGCTTGCACGCGGTCAAGAAGCGCGGTGATAGAGGCAATCAGCACGCCGGAGAACAGCGCGCCCAGGGTGATGCCCAGAAACACCTGCCCCACCCACGCCAGGGCTTCCATCCATGCCGGACGTTTGGGCACTTCGCCGGAAAGCGAGGCGCGGGCAGGGGCAGAGAATTGGAAATATGCCAGCACACCCACCGCGCCGATGAGCGCCAGCAAACCTTCCAGAATGCCGCTGCCACTGCGGAAGGGGGCACCCGCCGCGCTCACCTGCCCCAGCAGGGTGCCGAACACCGAACCGCCAATGGCAACCGCCGCGCCCACTCCCACCAGGAACGCCATGGGGGCTTTTCCCAGAAACGCCAGGCGCGGTGAGACCTTGAAGAGCAGTAACGCTGCGCCCAGCAGAGGCACTACCGCCAGCACACGCTCCGCCATCGTCCCCAGGAAAATGGGTTCAATAAGGCGCGGCATCAGCACCTGATAGAACACCACCACAAACACATAGCCCGCCGCCACCCCGACGAAGAGATAGGTTGCCACACGGAAAAGGAAGTTATCTCCGAAGATGTAAGAGAAAACCATCAGGGTGAGCACCACGCCCACAATCATCCACACCCATTCCATCATAGGCTACGCCTTTCTCCTGCCAGAACGTTTGCTTCCGCCGGAAAGCGCCGAGATGACAATGCCGAACAGGAAGAGGATTAAGCCCATCAATACCGCGCTCTGGTAAGCGCCCCAGAAGCGGGAGGCTTCTCCGCCAGCGGACATCAGGCGTTCGTAGCCCGCCCCGCCGCGTAAACCGCTTACCAGCCCCTGCACCTGCGCCGAACCCAGATACGGCGCCAGCATGGGTTCAGCCTGCGCGCTGGTAATCATCATCAGCGGGACACTGCCCAGCAACGGCTGAACCTGCTCCACCCAGGCGCGCCCTACTTCGGGGCTGTCGGTGAGGACGATGACCAGCACAAAGTCCTGAATGCTGTTGACGCCCTGGGCAACGGGACGATCCCACGCCCCCACGCCGGTCAGGGCGGTATCCAGCGCCGAGGGCGCGGCGCGGCGCGGATTCTGAGCAAACTCCAGCAGGGAAGTGGTCCCGCCTGCCAGATAGCCCAGGTTGAGGGTGCGCTCGCCCACCACGTACTGCGGACGAGCCAGCGCGGCTTCGCGCACCAGTTCATCCGCCAGCACCGGACCGCCCACCACCGTGGAGACAATGAACAGGCGGGCATTGCGGTCCATCAGGTGGCGCAGCAGTGCGCTGGAAGCAAAGCGCATCTCCGCATTGTGCGAAGGCTCGTACTCCACCGCCAGCAGAACGGGGGCATTCTCGGGCAGGGCATTCACCCGCTGATAGAAGGCTTGCAGACCCGGCACCGCCGCGGGGTTCATCTCGGTAATCGTGAACGAAGGCGCCAGCATGGTCAGCAGAGACAGCACCAGCAGTAACGCCAGGATGACCCGCAGAATCACCTGCGGGGCGCGCGAGGCTTCGGGCACGATTTCACGCGGTTTGGCTTCCAGCGCCAGAACGTTCTCCAGCAGGGCGGCGTTGGCACGCTGACGCTCGCTGACCTTCAGGCGCACCGAATACGCCGGCGGCTTGCGGTAGCGCGAGACGATTTCCTCTCCGGCAATTACCCCCACCAGCCCTTTGAGCGGACCGGCTTCTTCCAGACGCTGTTCACCCTCTTCCACCATGGTCTGCGAGGGCAGCACCGCTTCGAGAGGACGCATCTCTTCCACCCAGGCAGGCAGTTCGGCAGGCGCCAGAGATTCCGCCGGGGTTTCTTCCTCTACTGCGGGGACTTGTTCTGCCATTTCGGCGGTCTCTTCCGGAGCAGTGCCCAGCCATTCGGGCAGTTCTACGGCAAAGGGCGCTTCGCCTTCCACCGGAGCGGGTTGCTCTTCCGGCTCGATGAGCGGCGGCACGACCGGACCGGCGGGTTCGGGCGGCGGCTTAACCCCGCTGAGCCACTCCGGCAGGCTCTCATCCACAAACGGCGAGACCGGCTCGGCGGGCATTTCTTCGGGCTTTTCTTCCATCTGACCGAAGGTGGTCAGCCAGTCGGGTAATCCACTCTCTTCCGCCGGGGCAGGCGCGGGTTGTTCATGCTCGGCGCGGAATTTTTCAAAACCTTCATCGGTTACCCATTCCGGCACGGCAGGGGCTTCGGGAGCTTCTTCTGCGCTCGGGGTTTCTGCCACCCACGGCGGGAGTTCTTCCCCGGCGGGTTGCCCGGCGGGAGCGGTTTCCTCCGCGCCAAAGCCAGCCATCCACGGCGGGAGTTCCTCCCCGGCGGGTTGCCCGGCGGGAGCGGTTTCCTCCGCGCCAAAACCTGCCACCCACGGCGGGAGTTCCTCCCCGGCAGGTTGTTCGGCAGGGGCAGTTTCCTCCGCGCCAAAACCAGCCACCCACGGCGGGAGTTCTTCCCCGGCAGGCTGTTCGGCAGGGGCAGTTTCCTCCGCGCCAAAGCCAGCGCCAGCCAGCCACGGCGGGAGTTCTTCCCCGGCGGGTTGCCCGGCAGGAGCGGTTTCCTCTGCGCCAAAACCTGCCACCCACGGCGGGAGTTCTTCCCCGGCAGGCTGTTCGGCAGGGGCAGTTTCCTCCGCGCCAAAGCCAGCGCCAGCCAGCCACGGCGGGAGTTCTTCCCCGGCGGGTTGCTCAGCAGGAGCGGTTTCCTCCGCGCCAAAGCCAGCGCCAGCCAGCCACGGCGGGAGTTCTTCCCCGGCAGGCTGTTCGGCAGGGGCAGTTTCCTCCGCGCCAAAGCCAGCCACCCAGGGGGGCAGTTCCTCCCCGGCAGGTTGCTCGGCGGGAGCGGTTTGCGCTCCCAGTGAAGCAAAGAAAGCCGCCATGTCATCGGGGATGGCTTCCCGCGGCGTAAATTCTTCCTCGGGTTGTTCGGGCAGGGAGAAGCCTGCTTCCGGGGGAATTTCCGGGACTTCCTCGGCGGGGGTCTGCCACTCGCGCAAGCCCGAAAGCCAGTCGCCCTCCTCTGCCGAGGGGGCAGGCGCGGGGCTCTCCGGCGGCGTGGCGGCAGGCTCGGCAGGAATTTCCCACGGCAGGGGCTCTTCCGCGCCTGCGGAAGGCGTCTCCCCGCCGCTCAGCCCGCTCAGCCAGTCGGGGATGGGGGCTTCTTCCTCTCCGCCTTCGGGAGCGAACAAATCCAGCGGTGTACCCCGTTCGGCTTCGCTCTGTGAGCGGATTTCCTTCAGCCAGTCGGGCAGGTCTTTCCCACCGCCCGCCTCTCCCCCGGAAGGCGCAGAAGGCGTGCGCAAAGCGCTCAACCAGTCGGGCAAATCTTCCGCCTCTAAACGTGCGCCGCAAAACTGGCAGATGAGGGCATCTTCCGGATTACTCTTTCCACAGGTTGGACAGAATTTTTCAGCCATAGGTTACCCACTGTACGGGCGGTCAGCGCCCAGCAGGATGCGCAGTCCGGTCATCAGACTGCCCAGGGCGATGCCAATCAAAATGCCCCGTCCCCCGGCGATGGGCAGGCGCTCGAAAAAGCCAATCAGCCCGCCCAGCAGGGGCGTTTGTTGCAGGGGCATGAGCAAACCCGCGCCCAGCAAGAGGAAAAACACCACCGAAACCACAAAGACAATCGCCATCACCCCCTTGCGGCGCTGAAAGAGGCGCATGCTGGCAAAGACCAGCGTCACCGCCAGCAAGCCCAGCAGGGTGGCTTCCACCGGCACCTGAATTGCCAGCACGGCTTGCTGGAAGCCCGGATCGGCGGGCGTGAGAATCATCCCGGCAACAGCCGTTGCCAGGAACGCCAGCACCACCAGCACACTGTAACGGTCTGCTTCGCGGCGGGCGCTCATGCGGCGCAGGTGGGTGAGGAAGAGGTGAATCACCCCCACCCAGGCGGCAATCCCCGCCAGCACTACCGCCCAGCCGATAAAGACGGCGCGCACCGCCTGAATGTACGCCAGAGAAGTCCACTCCGGCGGGATGAGATAGCCCAGCAGGACAATCAACCCCGCCGCAATTGCCAGAGCCGTCATCACCGGAGATCTCATAGGCTCACTCCCGCCAGTCCAAGAATTGCCGAGAGCACCATCAACCCGATGACCACCCAGCGCAGGATGTCCTGCACGCGCAGGCTGGTCTGGTAAATGGAACCGGCTTGCAGGTACGCCGGGACGGCAAACAGTTCTTCGCCAATCAGGGTTTCCTCGGCAGTGACGTACAGCACCGACTGCGCATCCAGCGCGTCGGAAGCGCCCAGCGAGAAGGCGTTCTCATGTTCGGATGCCGAAGCCATCAAGCCGACTTCGGGACCGAAATTGCCCACAAACAGGTTGGCAGAGATACGTTCCTGATGGATGACCGGCAGTGCCGCGGCAGTGTACGACATGGGGGTAGCGCCGGTCAGACGTCCGCGTTCGGGGTCGTACTGTTCGGGCACGTTGGCAATGCGGTAGGCGGCTTGCAGGGTGTCCTGACTGAGCACGGTAAGCGTCCCTTCGCCGCTGGTGGCTACCGGCGGGCGGTCGCTGACCAGACTCAACTGCGCCACGCGCTCCAGCGTGCTCAAGCCCACCAGCGCCGAGGCGTTGGTCGGGCTGAAGATACTGGCTTTGCCAATGGAGAGGTGAATGCGCGAGCCATCCTCCACCGAAAGCCCCAGGGCGCGGCGCGCGCGCTGTAAGGCAGGGATGGTGCGCAGGACCACTTTGCGTTTGCGCAGGGCAGGCAGGGAAAGAATCAGGGTCAGGGCGCCAGCCAGCAGTACCAGCCCAAGCCCAAGGATGGATTCAAGCCAGATCACGTGGTGTTTTCCTCCCGTAAGAATGAAGCAAAGGCAATTCTCTCTTCGTCATCTTCGCACAGATGCGCCAGCGCCTCCAGTTTCTCCGTGGACACCCATGCCCCCAGCAAAGGCTGGCTCAGGGTGATGACCTGCCCCATCAGAATGGAGAGCGGCGCGGCGCCTTCCAGCAGGGCGGCGGCAAACTCGTTTAAACCCCAACGTTGCAAGGTTTGCGCCCAGGCATGCCAGTACGCACGATATGCCTGCATAGTAAGAGTATAGCACAAGTTGAATCCCGTGTTGGAGATTTTTTATCCGCTTGGGTCAGAGCAGAGTTGATCAAACGTTCACCCTGTCCCCGTGGCTGGACGGGCAGGACAGCGCCAGAAACTCCGGCAACTTATCGGACGGCTTCATCCTCCGATGCGGGGTCTGCGGCGGAATCCCAACCTCCTGATATATCCCCTCACCTCCGCCATAAGAACGTCCCGCCGCCGCGCCGATAAAACGCCTCCACCTGCTCGCGCATGCCCGCCTCACTGCCAAACAGGCGCTCCACCTGCGAGGTGTAGGCGGCAATGGCATCCTGCCAGCGCGCCAGCGCCTCGGCGCCCACCTCCACGCGCAGGATGCGCTCCTCGGGCAAACCCGCATCCAGCGGCAGGTTGTGCCATTGAGCGTAAGGGAAATCGGCGTAGTACCACAGCGGACGGTCCAAGCCCTCCGCCGCCATGCGCGTCAGGCGGTGATCCACATGGTTGCCGTAGGACAGCGGCGCCACCACCTGCGCATCGCGCGGGATACGGCTCGCCCAATTGCGCCGCAGGCGCACCGCCAGATCCATCTCGGCGGGATGGACGGGAAGCCACAAATCCTCACTGCGCCGGATGAGCGGCGAACCGTCGGGCAGGAAGCGGTAGATGCAGTCGGGGAGCATGCCGTGCCGCACGGATGCCCCGATGAGCGCGCAGGCAGTCCGATCCTCGGCGCGGCGCAGAGAGACCAGATTCGCCCCCACGCCCAGTTCCTCGTGCATCTGCCGGGCAAAGGGCGGCAGGGGACGGTTGCGGTCGGAGAAGCCGCCGCACACCGTCCAGATTTCCACGCGCTCGCCGCGGCGGGTCTGTTCGACAATCATCCCGCCGCAGGAAAGCACGGCATCGTCAAAGTGCGGGGAGAGATAAATCCAGTGCAACGAAGCCTCCATGAGAAAAAAGAGGGAATGTCTTTGAGAATTTTGCTTAAAAACAGCCGCGCCGTCAAGTTAGAGAGGCGGGGAAGATACGCCCGTCCGAGTCAGCCAGTCCATGCCAAAGGCTGAGCCGCGCATGGTGAGCCTGCCCAACCATGCCAAAGCCGAGCGTGTCAAAACCAGCGTCCCCCTCGGCAGGCTCGGGGTACGCCCCATCTTTTCTTCGCGCGCTTTGCGTCCTGGCGGCGGCATCTATGCATATCCCCCGAGCGGGGTGTGCCGCCCACGGATTCGGTTTTCGTGTACAATTCTCTTACAAGGAGGTTCACGATGCCGCTCATTCATGCTGATTTCTTCTCTCAAGCCCTGCAGTTGTGCGTGGAAGTGGACGTCATCCTGCCCCTGCGCCCCTGGAAAGGCACGGGCACGCGCGACGATTCCCGCCACCCCACCCTTTACCTGCTTCACGGTCTCTCGGACGACCACACCATCTGGCAGAGGCGCACTTCCATCGAACGCTATGTGGAGGAATACGACCTCGCCGTGGTCATGCCGGCGGTGCACCGCAGTTTCTACACCGACATGAAAGCCGGTTACCGCTACTGGACGTATGTCTCCGAGGAACTGCCCTATGTGATGCGCTCGCTCTTTCCCCTCTCGGACAAACGCGAGGACAACTTCGTTGCCGGCTTGTCCATGGGCGGGTATGGCTCGTTCAAATTAGCCCTCTCGCACCCCGAACGCTTTGCCGCCGCCGCCAGTTTCTCGGGCGCCCTGCACATGGCGCTGGCATATCAGGACCCCACCCCCGAGTGGCAGGCGGAACTGAATCGCATCTTCGGCTCGCTGGATGAGTACCAGGGAAGCGCCAACGACCTGTTTGCGCTGGCGGAACAAGCCAAAGCCTCCGGCAAGCCCCTGCCCACCCTGTACGCCTGGTGCGGCACCGAGGATTTCCTGTTGCCCGCCAACCATCTCTTCCGCGACCATGCGGAGAAACTGGGACTGCCGCTGACCTACCGCGAAGGTCCGGGCGATCACTCGTGGAAGTACTGGGATGAGCAGATTCAGGTCTTCCTCCAGATGCTCCCCCTGAAGAAACTCGCCTGAGCCGCGCCAAAGCCATTGGCGAAGGCTGAACCTGTCGAAACCGAGCCTGTCGAAGCCGCTGGCTGAGCCTGTTGAAGCCAGCGTACCCCTCGGCAGGCTCGGGGTACGCCGTCCGTGCGCCAAGCCTGCCGAAGCGAGCGGGATGGACGCATCGCCCCGCTCGCTTGCGGCGGCACAAGCATGTCCTTTACGGCATGAGAATAGCAGGCACAAGCCCCAGCATAGCAGGGAAAAGCAGGCGCGGCAGGAAGCCCAGCAAAATCAACACCACCACCCCCACACTGATGAGAATGGCTTGGAAGGGCGTCTCGCGCGGCTCGCGCGGACCGAAATAACCGCCCGTCAGCACCGCCAGCACGCGGAAACCGCTCAACAGCAAGCCGCCCGTCCCTGCCAGCGCCAGCACCGCGCTGAGGGGTGCCCGGGTTGCCAGTTCCTCCAACAGCAGGAAGCGCGCCGGGAAACCCGCCAGTAGCGGCAAGCCCGCCAGCGAGAGATACGCCGTTGCCAGCCCGGCGGAAGCAAAGGGGAAGGTTTCGGCGGCGCGGTCAAGGTCTTCAAAGCGCAAGCCCTTGCCCCCGCTTCTCATCACCGAAGCCGAAAGCGCCCACAGCGCCAGCGCCAGCACCCGCGGCAGGAAGAGCATGGCAAAGGTCTCCATGCTCTGCGGAGTGTTCAAACTCAACGCCAGCAGAGAGGTGCCGGTCTCGATGGTCACCGCGTAGGCAAACAAGCGACCCAGATGACGCTGAAACACCGCCCAGCCGCCCGCGGTCAGAATCATCACCACGCCGGTCAGACGCAATACCTCCCACAGCGCGGACAGGTCTTTCAACCACGCCACCGCGTTGATGTACCTCACCCCCAGCAACAGGAAGGTGGTGGGCAACAGCATGAGCAGATAGCCCAGCGGGTAGGGATCGGCTTCCTCCGCCACCAGCGGCATCCAGGCATAGAAGGGGAAAACTGCCAGCCACAGCGCAAACCCCACCCCCAGGAAAATCTGCGCCAGCAGGGGGAAGAAAGTGTTTGCCGGGTTGGCTTCCACTGCGCTCAGCGCCCAGCCCGCCAGCAGAATGAACGGCATGGCAAAGGTCTGGAAGATGAGGTAGCGCAGTGCTCCCGTACCGACCGGTTTACCGGGCGGCGCCACCAGCGGAATGCTCAACAGTACCGCCAGTTCCACCAGCAGGGCGGCATACAGGAAGGGCTGAACCGAAAGCGCCGCCAGCAACAGCGCCGCCACTGCCAGCCCGTACGGAATCATGAAGCGGTGCGCGCGCGCCTCGCGCGAACCCCCAAACCAGAACGCGGCGATCAGATACACGAAAATGAGCAGAGGGCGGTCGTTGTTCTGCACCACCAGTTGACGCCCCGCCAGCGCCAGCGTCGGCTCAATTTCCCAGCGGTTGCCGAAAACGCGGAAGCCCGTGCCGATGGGCAGAAGCCACGCCAGCAGTGCCAGCAACAGGCACAACACCACCCCCAAACGCATCACCCAGCCCTCGCGCCAGCGCACCAGCCACAGGATGAAGGCAAAAAATAGCGGGAAGAGAATCCAGATCAGCGGAGCGTTCATGCAAGTGTCTCCCCATGGATGGCTTTCCGGTAAATGCTCATCAGCCCTTCCAGATGGCGGGCAGAGGTAAAGCGCTCTTCCACCGTGCGCCTGCCAGCCTGTCCCAGGGCATGGGCTTGGGCGGGATCGGCGAGCAGTCCGCGGATGCGCTCCACCAGTTCCTCAACGTTGCCGGGGGTGAACAGGCGTCCCTGCACGCCGTCTTCGACCAGATACGGCAGTCCGCCGATGCGCGCGGCAATCACCGGCACGCCGCACGCCATGGCTTCCAGCGCCGCCAGCGAGAACTGCTCATAAACCGTAGAAGGCACCACCGCCAGCGCCGCACCGCGCAGGAAATCCCAGCGCTGTTCGGGGGGAATTTGCCCCACAAACTCCACGTTGGACAGCCCGCGCGCCCTCTGCTCCAGGCTAGCGCGTTGTCCCCCTTCGCCGGCAAGGCGGAAGGTCACCCCGGGCAGGTGCCGCGCCGCCTCAATGAGCAAATGCGCCCCTTTTTCTTCGGAAAGACGCCCCAAAAACGCCACGTACCCGTTGACCGGCGGGGCAGAGCGGGCTTCGGGCAAAGGATCGGGGATGAAGTTGCCCAGCACCTCCATCTGCCCGGCGCGGAACAGACCGCTCTCCACCATCTTCTGCACGGTAAATGGCGTCAGGGCAATGGCGCGGGTGATGCGCGCAAACGTCCCCCGGCGGCGGTGCCAGCCGATTGCCAGGGCGTAGAGCGCGCTGGCGGGGTAACTGTTGCGGTAACAGCGCCAGCGCACCGCGTGCAGGGTATTGCCCTTCTTACAGCGTTCGCAGAGCCTGCCCTGCGTGTAAAACAAGCCGTTGGGGCAGAGAAAGCGCACGTTGTGCAGGGTCTGCACCACCGGCACGCCCTCATCCGCCAGCAGGCGGTACACGGCGGGCGAAATCAGCGGGAAGACGTTATGCACGTGCGCCACTTCAGGGCGGTGTGTACGAATGAGTTGGCGCACCTCGCGCACCGCCCGCGGAGAATGCAGGACGCTCAGCCCCAGCAAGAATTTCTGCAGAGCAGAGGCATGGCGCAGTTCCTCGTTACTGCGCCGGTAGAGGATGACCTCATGCCCGGCTTGCCGCAACAGGGAGAGTTCGGCGTCGAACGCCAGCGTCTCGCCGCCCAACTGCTGATAATCGTTGTGAATCAGCAAGAGCCTCATTCCTGCCCCTCTCCCGTGCGCATGGACGGCGCGGTGATGACGTAAGAGCCCACCAGCGCCAGCCCCAGGGTGATGAGCGACTGCACCCCCGCCACCAGAATGGACTGTTCCACACCGGTGTAGAGCAGGTCAAAACCTGCCAGCGTGGTGAGCAATGCCACTACCTCGCGGAAGGGGCGGGTGGACATGCCCAGGTGCAGTAAGCCCATGCCCGCCAGAATCAGCCCGCCGTGCATGACAGGCGCGCTCACCGGAAAATAACGCGCCATCAGCGGGGCGACCGAGTACACCAGCAGGGCAACCAGCGCGGCGGCGACCAGATGAAACGCCGTCCCCACCCAGCCCGGCGGGGGCGATTCGCGCCAGCCCTCGGCAGGTTGAGCCGCGCCCAACACTGCCACCGCCATCCAGCCGGTGACCAGTTTCACCGCCGCCAGTCCTGGCGACCACACCGAGAGGATGTACACAGCCGTAACGGCATAGACCACTGCCAGCGCTACCAGCCCATGACGCCATTCCTGCCCCACCAGCAGGTACACCGCCGCCGCCAGCGCCGCAATTTCCAGCCCGCGGAAGAGCCATTCCAGAATCATCGCGCCACCTCCGCGCGAATCAGCGAGATGAACAGCGCCAGCAAGACGAACACCCACAGCATACCGCCACTGCCCTCCAGCAGTGAGGTGAACAGGTCGAACACCCCCGCTACCCGCTGATACAGCCAGCCGATGAAGCGGTACAGCCACATCAGCCCGAACAAATCTGCCAGGAACGCCCCTGCCTGCGCCACAGAACGCCGCAGGGCTTCGGATTCAATCAGCCCGCTGAAGCGGCGGCGCGCCAGATTGAATAATCCAAACCCCAGCGCAAACAGCGCCAGCGTCACCCCCCCGCCGATGAGACTTTCACGGGTGGGGAAGAGCGCCAAGCCCAGCACGCCCACCAGGAAATATCCCAGAATCAGCACCATCAACCCCAGCGGATAGACCACCTGAATCCAGCGCTCCATCTGGCGCAGGTTCTCGCCTTCCATCAGGGAAAAGCGCAACGCGCCCAGCATCAGCAGGGGCAGAGGGAACAGGAACGCCCACTCCAGCGGGGAGAACGTGCGTGGCAGAATCCCGCTCCAGCCCGCCGCCAGGGGGGTGAAGGGCAAGCCCGCCATGCCCGCCAGGGCAATCAGCGGGAAGACCACCGTCCCCGGCTGAGAAGCCGAGTACAGGAAGAACACCGCTCCGGGCAGAATGAGCAAAACGCCCCACGCCAGACTTGCCAGCGGCTGACCGTGCAGGACGCAGGCTACCGCCATGCCCGCCGTGGCAATCAGCCAGAAGGGGCGGGCGCTGAGCGCATCCGGCGCGGCAAGCCAGGCGCTTGCGCCGTACAGCACCGCCAGCGCCGAAAGCGCCAGCAATCCCCCCTGCCAGGCGGCAGGCACCGCCCCGGCGGGCAGACGCGCCAGCACCGGCAGGACCGAAGCCGCAGATGCCATACGCAGAGCCGTCCCCAGCCCGCGCCGCGCCACACTGCCCTGCACGGCGGTAAGGTGCAGAGGAAGCACCCCCAGGCGCAATCCGCTGGCGATGAGCAGGAACAGCGCCTCGCGCGGCGCCAGCGAAGCAAAGGTAGGGGGCAGGTTTTGTCCGCGCGCCATCAGAATCGCCGTCAGCGCCAGAAAACTGCCGCTGACACGCACGGCAAAGGCGGTGACGGTCTGCACTCCCAGCCGGCGCTCCCGGCTGTTGGCTTGCAGGATGACCAGTTCCATCAAATCCATCAGCGTCCAGGTAAGTACCAGGCTGAGCAGGTTGGCGGCATACACCGCCAGCATGGCAACCGCCAGAATGCTGAGGATGCCCGCCCACGCCGTCGGGCTGACATCGCGCTGAAGCCGTGCCGAAGCGGTGAGCAATGTCCCCAGCGCCAGCACGCCCAAACTCATGGCGTACAGCCACGAGATGCTGTCCAGCCCCAGAATGGGCGAATCGGTAAACTGCGAAAGAGGAAGCCAGTTCTGCACCACCACCTGCTGAGGCAAGCGCCAGCGCAGGAAGAGCAGGAACGCGCTTGCCAGCAGGGCGCTCAAGACGCCGGTCAGCCAGGCATAGCCTACGCCGGGGCGGGTGCGCCGCAGGATGAGGATGGTCAGCGCACCCAGCAAAAGCACAGCCGGGGGAATCAGCGCCAGCAAGGCTTAAATCACCTCTCCAGAAGAACGTTTCAAAAAGCGTCCCATGCCAGGGCGTCCGCGCCACTCGCCCTGATGCACGATGACCTGCCCGCGCAGAAGTACGGTTTCGGGGAAGCCCTGCAGTTCCCAGCCCTCATACAGGTTGTAATCGGTGCGGTGATGAGCGTAACGCACCCCGTAGGTCAGCCGTTGGGCGGGATTCCAGAGGACAATATCGGCATCGGCGCCGGGGAGCAGGGCGCCCTTCTGCGGGTACAGCCCGAAGATGCGCGCCGGCTGGGTGGCGGTAAGGGCTACAAACTGGTTGGGAGTCAGCCGTCCTGCGCCCACGCCGTACGTCCACAGGACAGGCAGGCGGTCGCCTACGCCGGGCAAGCCGTTGGGGATGCGGGTGAAATCGCCCCTGCCCAGTTCCTTGCCGGGAATGGCAACCGGTTTCCCCTCGTACTCGATGGGTTGAGTGCCATCATAGAAGAAAGGACAGTGGTCGGTGGCAAGGGCTTGCAGGGTGCCGTCCGCCAATCCCTGCCACAGGCGTTCCTGGTCGGCGGGAGTGCGCACCGGCGGGGAGCAAATCCACTTGGCGCCGTCGGGTCTCTGCAAGTCTTCCTCGCTGAAGAAGAGGTACTGCGGGCAGGTCTCGCCCATCACCGGCAAGCCCTGAGCGCGGGCATACGCCAGCATGTCCACCTCGCCCGCGGCGTTCATGTGCACCACATACAGCGGGGCATCCGCCATGCCCGCCAGCGCCGCGCCGCGCAGGACGGCTTCCACCGCGCTCCATGCTGGGCGGGTGCGGGCATGCCAGACAGGCTCGGTGCGCCCCTGCGCCAGGGCTTCGGCAACCAGCAGTTCGATGACATCGCCGTTCTCGGCGTGCATCATCGTCAGAATGCCGTGTTTGCCCGCCACGCGCATCACCCGCAGGATGTCGTCATCGGGCAGGCGCAGGCGGTTGTTGTACGCGGTGAATACTTTAACAGAGGAAATACCCTCATCCAGCAAGGCGGGCAGTTCCGCCAGCGTATCGGGGTAAAGATGGGTGATGTTCATGTGGAACGAGTAGTCCACCGCCGCCTTGCCGCCCACGCGCTCATGCCAGGCATCCACGCACTGCCGCAGGTTGGGATAATCCTGACTGACGAAGTCAATCACCGTGGTCGTTCCGCCAAAAGCCGCCGCCTTGTGCCCGGTGTAATGGTCATCGGATGAGACCGTGCCGAACATGGGCAGGTCGAAGTGGGTATGCACGTCCACCCCGCCGGGAAGCACCAGTTTGCCCTCGGCATCCAGTACCCGGGCGTCGGGCGCAGTCAGGTCGGCGCCAATGGCGGCAATTTTCTCGCCTTCGATGAGGATATCAGCACGGAAGGTCTCCGCGGCAGTAATCAGCGTCCCATTTTTAATCAGTGTCCTCATGGCTCATCCTCCGATTCACCGGCTGGCACTCTCATTGCAACATTTCTGGATGGTTTCAAGTATAAACCAAAGGTGCAATTCGTGATATAACCATTAAAACAAGCGGGGTGTTTGTACGGCGGTGGGAGGTGTATGAAACCCTTGCATATTTCCCCTTCGGGAAAATGGTTGTTTCACGCCACGCCGCAGGGCAATGTGATGGTCTGGGATTTGTCCGGCGGGACTTTGCACGCCGTTTGCGATGGACTCTGGATTGGTCATTCGCTGGATGAAGAGCATCTGCTCACCCAAACCCCCGAAGGCGTAAAGGCATGGAATCTCCCCCGCGGAGAGGAAGAGCCGCTCGCCCTGCTGAAAGCAGAACTCTTTGCCCTGCATCAGCGGGTGGTGGTGCGCAAACAGCCCTACACCTTGCAACTGGACCTGCTGGATGTGCTGACGGGCGAGATGGTGCTGAACCTGCGCTTTGAGCAGGATCCGCGCTACCATCCCCGTCTGGAAGCCTGCGCGCTGGCGCCCGACGACCGTTCCCTGCTCATCACCCTGGCGGGGGAGTTTGGCGGTCAGGCATGGGCGCACGGCTACGTGCTGGGGGTGCCCGGCGGCGCGCGGCGGGTGAAATTTAAGGTCAACCGCCATCAGCCTCCTGCCTTCTTCGCTTTTACGGCTCAGCCGTTTCAGGTGCTTTTACAGGACGAGATGTACCACCTTACTGTGCTGAATCTGGAGCAGGACCGCTTTGAGCAGGACGTTTGGGTCAGCGGGTTTTCGGGCGCGGCGGCGTTCTTCCCGCTTTTGCCCGCCGTGCTGGCAGTGAGCGTATGGGAGCCGATCGTGGATCCCGCCATCTCGCCGTTTTCGGTGCAGTTTCTCGACCTGCGGCGTACCAGCGGCGAGCGCATGCGCCGCGCCGCGGTGATTGCCGTCTTTCAGGAAAGCCAGCCGGTTCACGACATGATCTTCACCCCTGACGGGCAGACGCTGGCGGTGCTGGTCAGCACCGGCGCCATTCACTTGTGGAATCTGGCGCAGGGGCGCATCGAGCGCACCCTGGAATTGTAGTTTTTTCATCCAAAGGCTTTCATTTCTGCCAGCCGCGGAGGAGGTGCTTCGCAATCACAAAGACATGCTTGCATCGTCACAAGGTTCGCGCCAGCGAGCCGTGGTGACCTCCTGCAAGATATTTCAGCCTCCCAGCCTCTGTTCCTCTTTCCCCTCAGCCAGCGCATCCGCCAGGGCGCGGATGTCTTCCTGCAGGGCAAGTTTCTCCAGCCAGCCGGCAGGGATGCCCGTCTCGCCGTAAAATGCCCCGGCAAACTGCCCGCACACCGCCGCGGTGGTGTCGGCATCTTCGCCCAGGTTGGCGGCGCGCAGGACGGCATCGGCAAAACTTTCCGAGCGCCAGAAGCACCACAGCGCCGCTTCCAGGGTATGCACCACGTAACCCGAACTGCGAATCTGCGCCTCGTCCTTCTCCAGGTACTCCCCGCGCGCAATGGCAGTGATGCGCGGACTGCCCGTGAAGGTCTCGCGGTCGCCCAGCACCACCTCTTCTCTGGATTTACCCGCCAGCGCCCGCACCAGCATGCGCGCCATCAGGCGCGAGGCATCCACACATTCCGCCGCGCCGTGGGTGGTACGCGAACTCTCGGCGGCGTAATGCTCCGCCGCATCCAGGTCAGGGTAGTAGAACATGGGGATGGGCGCCAGGCGCATGATACAGCCGTTGCCCGCCGAATACGGGTCGGTCGAACCGGCAAACGGCTCGCCGGTAGCACGGAAACGCGCCAGCGCCGCCGCCACCGTCCCGCCGATGTCGAAACAGTCCCCCGTACTGCTCCAGTAACCCTCGTCCTGCCAGCGGCAGTAACGCTCCATCTGATCGCGGGGGTCGAAGCCCCGGCATGCTACCAGACTGGACGCCAGGCACAGCGCCATCGAAGTGTCATCCGTCCACTGTCCGGGCTTCAGGTGGAAGGGTCCCCCGCCGAGCATGTCGGTCAGCGGCTCAAAACTGCCGCGCGGACGGAACTCTACCGTCGTTCCCAGGGCATCGCCCACCGCCAGCCCCAGCAAACAACCGCGAAAGCGATTTTGTAAGGTCATTTTCATTCCTTTCTAGCGGCTTTGCGCGCTGGCTGAGGCAACCACCACCGGCACATTGCCCACTTTTGCCAACATCGCGCCGAAATCCTTTGCCGGCTCGCTCTGGCTGTCCAGCACGTTCTTTGCCCAGCGGTAACTCACCGACTGGTAAAGCAGTTGCGCTTCCACAGTGAAGGGTGCGCGGGCTGACCCCAGCGGGATGCGGTACTGCACGGTATCGCCCCCGCCGAGGAAATCCGCATCGTTGAGGGCATCGCCAATCACTTCCGAGACTTTGGGGGCTTGAGTCTTGTCGAAACCGCGCGGCAAAAGGCGGTTGTCCTTGATGTACGAAGCCGCCAGCATCTGGTAGGTGGTCACCTCGCCGCTGACGGTTTGCATCACCGGCTCGTAAATCTGCACCTCATCCGGCGCGGTGATGCGGGTATAGTGCGGCTCGTACGCTTTGGGGTCGTCGTTGTCGTTGCCGCTGATTTTGCCCTCGCGGTCGTACCCGCCAGACTCGAACACCACCTTGCCGGAAGCATCCTTCACGGTGACGTGCAACCATGCCCGCCGCGAGGGGAACGAGGTGGGGAATTTATGCCCGGTCAGCAGGTCAATGCGCACGTCAAACGCCAGCGTCTCGCCTTCCTGCCGGGGCGGGGTAATGGACAGGACAGCGGTGCGGGTTTGCAGGAACTCGCTGGTGCGGGCAATGTGGGCGTCCAGTCCCGTGCCGCCGGGGTTGCGCACGCCTTCCACACTGCCATCCCGCAACAGGGTGAGCAGGAAGACGTTGCCGCCGGTGAAGGTGTGGCGGAAGAAGGGCTGGTAAGTATTCTGCGGGGTGATGCTGGAAATGGGCGCGGCGCCCTGGGCTTGCGGCATGTGGCAGTCCTGGCAGGATGCCTGCCCGGCGTACTGCGAAGCCAGCCACTCGCTGTAAGGGGTCTGCTCGTAGAACAGGGCATCCCCACTGCTCAGCGTGCCGTCGGCGGTAATGTAATTAAGGTACAGTTCGTGGCAGGTGGCGCACAACTGCGACTGGCGCACATGCTCGCTCTGCGTGGCAACGAAGCCCGAGGCGGCTTGCATGGTCTGGCGGTTCTGCTCGGTGATGGGCAGGGCGCCGTACAGCGGGCGTTCGCCCATGGGCGTGGCGGTGTCAATGGCAAGATCGCCGCTGTGGCGCAGGTCGGCGGCAGGCTGGGGAATCTGATGGCACACGGTGCAGGATACACCGTCCAGCGCCAGTTTGCCCAGCGGATGCCCCACCGCCAGCACACCCTGCTCGCCATACAGGGCGGTTTCCTGCCCCTGGGCTTTCTGAGTGACGCGCGCCATGGGGGTGTGGCAGGTGGCGCACTTGGACTGGATGGCGTCGGCATACTGCGGGGCATTGAGCAGTTCCATCTGCACGCTGGCGCGGAAGTAGGGGTCAAGCGCGGCGTTACCCATCACGCTGGTCTGCCACTCGGGGATGATAGAGACATCCGCGCCGGTGCTGTCCTTCAAGCCCTGGTGGCAGGCGGCGCAGTTGCTGGACGGCTTGAAGAAGGCTTCCTCGGGGGCAATGGCAGGGGTGGGAGAGGACGTGACAGGCGCGGCGCACGCGCTCAAGAGGATGAGGACGAACAGGGGCAAGCCCCACAACACGACACTGCGCTTTGGGGTGACCATAGCATTCCTCCCGTAGGATTATTGTAGCGCGAGTCGGAAGAGGACAATCTCGAAATTCTTCTTAAAAACTCATTCTTGACACGGAATATAAAACGGTATATTATTGCATTGTAAAAGCGTGTTTTTTCGAATTTTTCACAAAAAGAGCAAATTATGTTGATAGAATTTAGTGTTGCAAACTTCCGGTCTTTTTATCAGACGGTCACTTTAAGCCTGCTCGCCACTCCCTTGAAGGAAAAAGAGTCCCGCCTGAACACGGATAACCTCTTCGAGGTAAATCGCCTCAAATTGTTGCGCAGTGCGGCAATTTATGGCGCCAACGCCAGTGGAAAGAGCAATCTGGTGCGAGCCATAGGGTTTATGCGTCGGTTTGTTCTGGATTCGGCAACGGAGTTTCAATCCGGAGAAAAAATCCCGGTGGAACGTTTTCGGTTGAACCGCGAAGCACGTCAGAAACCCGCTGTATTTCAGATCATCTTTGCTTTGAACAACAAGCGTTACCGCTATGGATTTGAAGTGGACGAAGAGCGGGTCCACAGCGAATGGCTGTACCAAACCGTGCAACGCGAGAGCCTTTTGTTCATTCGCGAAGGAAACGACTACGAGGTTTCCACCCCTTTCAGGCGGGAAGCGCCGGCAAAACTCCGCGAGATGACCCGTTCAAACGCACTCTTCCTCTCGGTAATGGCGCAGTTTAACAGCCCGCTGGCAGTTTCTCTGCTGGAGTGGTTCCGCAAGCGTCTGCAGGTAGTTTCAGGGTTAAAAGATGAATTCTACGCACCTTACACTATGAAGCAATTACAGGAACATGAACCCTTCCGCCAGTTTGCCCGTGAGATGATTCGGCTGGCAGATACCGGCATAACCGCCCTCTCGGTGAAAAGCGAATCTCTGGACAGCACAAAAATTCCCGCCGAGTTGCGTAAATTTCTCCAGGAAATTGCCGAGAAAACAGGCAAACCGGCTGAAGAAATTTCCCTCCGAAGCGTGGAAACCACCCATCCGGTGTATGCGGGGGAAAATTTCGTGGGTAACGAGACTTTTGATATTGACGATGAATCAGACGGCACGCAGAAATTCCTTTATTTGCTGGGACCGCTTTTCGATGTGTTGAAAGAAGGCAAAGTGCTGGTCATTGACGAACTGGACGCCCGCCTGCACCCCATGCTGAGCCGTGAAATTGTGCGCCTCTTCAACTCCCCGGAGACCAATCCCCAAAATGCGCAGTTGATTTTTGCTACCCATGATGTTGGTCTGCTGGGGGAATGCTTGTTACGGCGCGATCAGGTGTGGTTTACCCAAAAGGACCGCTTTGGCGCATCTGAATTGTATTCGCTGGCGGAGATGAAAGAGCGTATAGACGCCTCTTATCTGAAAAATTACCTATCCGGGCGCTACGGAGGTATTCCCCTGCTGGGCGGATTGCGTCCGTATGTGGAGGATATACTCAAACATGGCACGAACACCGAAGCCGAGCGGTCGTAAACTCTCTCCTAAAGGCACACCCCTGCGCAAGCGTTCCACTAAACAGCGCGAACTCAGACAGCGCATCCTCATCGTATGTGAGGGAAAGCAAACTGAGCCGAATTATTTCAAACGCTTCCGCGTCAATGCGGTGGTGGAAGCATTTGGATTAGGAAGAAGCCCGCTGGATCTCGTCAAATATGCTCAGGACTACAGGAAGAAAGAGGGCTTTGATCAGGCTTGGGTCGTGTTCGATCGTGACAATGTTCAAGCCTCTCAATTCAATCAAGCCATCTCGGAGGCTCAAAAGTCAGGGATAAAGGTGGCTTATTCCAATCCGTTTTTTGAGGTATGGTTTCTCTTGCATTATGGCTATCATAATACCCCGATGAACCGGGAAAAGTATATTGAAAAATTGAGCCAAAACTTGAAACGTCCTTACCAGAAAAACGATTCTTCGCTATACGATGACTTGCTTTCCCGTCAAAGCACGGCTATTTCCAATGCCCAACGTTTGCTGGCATCTTATACCCCCCATGACCCTGCGCAGGATGACCCCTGCACCACCGTACATCTTTTGGTGGAAGAACTGAATAAACACCTGATCCCATAAGAGGGATAACCTTATCTTTCCCCCCAAACACACCCCACGGAGACAGAGTCCTCTGCCCCCGTGGGAGTGAATGCCACAATAAATTTACTTCGTCTCCGGCGTGTCCGGCTTTTCGGCAAAGGGATCTACGTCCGGGTTGGTGCCTGCCCAGATGCAGGCGGCTTCGCTGAGCAAACCGCACTCCGCGCCGCGTGAACAGCGGTGCGCTACAATACGCGGTTTTTCATCGGGCAGATGCTCGTCGGGGTAAATCACCTCGGCTTCCAGCGAGACCTCGCGACCTACATGCCGGCAGTACTGCACTTTAATCGTTTGCCAAACCCGTTTAGCCATGCATCACCTCCTGTAAACTGACTTACTGCGATTGACGTACCAGTTTGAGCAAAGCCCCGTTCTGATGGTCGGTGATGTACACCTCGCCCAGAGCATCCTGCCCAAACGAACTGACCGAAACCCCGCCCAACTGGAAGAGTTCCTGCGACTTCCACGTGCCATCCGCCTGGCGGAGCAAGCCCCAAACCTTGCCGGTGCAGTAATCGGCGTAGAGGTACACCCCCTGGAACTCGGGGAGCGCCGCCCCGCGATAGACAAACCCGCCCGTCACCGAACAGCCCACGGGGTGGGCGTACTCTGCCACCGGCTCGACAAATACCGCATCCGCCGGCGGCGTGCCTTCGTAAGGGTGCAAACCCTCGCGGTAATCCCAGCCGAAGTTGGCGCCGCCCGGCGAACCGGCGGGCAGGAAGTCAATTTCCTCGTAGAGGTTCTGCCCCACGTCGCCGATGTACAGGTCGCCGGTCAGGCGGTCAAAGGAAAAGCGCCAGGGGTTGCGCAGTCCGTACGCCCAAATCTCCGCCAGCCCCTTCTGCCCGTCGGCAAAGGGATTGTTGGCAGGGATGGCATACGGCTCGCCGCCGTCCACGCTGATGCGCAGTAACTTGCCCAGATGCGTCTTGAGGCTCTGCGCATTGCCCCAGGGATCGCCGCCCTGTCCGCCGTCGCCCAGCCCAATGTACAGGTAGCCATCCCGTCCAAACGTCAGCCCGCCGCCGTTGTGATTCGCCGCCGGTTGATCCACGCGCAGTAAGACATACTCGCTGGCGGGATCGGCGGCGGTGCGCTCAGCGTTGGCGGTAAAGCGGGCAATCACTGTATCGCCCTTGCGGTCGGTGTAATTGACGTAAAAGAAACCATTCTCGTTAAAGCGCGGGTGCAGGGCAATGCCCAGCAAGCCCTGTTCGTTGCCCGAAGAGCCCACCCGCTCGACAATGTCCAGGAAGGGCGTCTCGCGGCGCGCGCCGTTCTCCACCAGCGCAATCACCCCGCGCTGTTCCAGCACCAGCAGGCGCGAGCCGTCGGCGCTGAGGTCTGCCAGGTCCAGCGGACGCTGAAAGCCCGCCGCCGCCTGCACCCAGGTAAACTGCGCCGGGTCGGGGAAGGCGGTCACACTGCTGACGGTATTCCCGCCCGGCGCGGGGTAAGCCGCCTCGCTGGTCGGCACGGGGGTGGTCTCAGCCGGAGGCTGATAACCTTCCAGCGTGGGCACGGTACCGCCAGCGTTGCTCGCGGCAGGCGGGGCGTACAGGGTGGGCGTTTCAGGCGCGGAAGGCGCCGGGGCGGTGGTGGTGGGGGGTTGAGGCGAGGGCGTGGCTTGCGGCGAACATGCCGCGAGCAGAACGCCCAGAAGCAGGATTAGCGGAAACAAACGGCGAACGAAACGCAACGTGACCTCCTTAATCACCATTAAGAACTTAGCGGACCTTCCTCGCGGAACTCGGCATCAATGATATTGTCGTCCTCGGGGGCTGGCTTTTGCGGCGGGATTTCTACAATCGTGGTATCGCCCTCGATGGCGCGGCGGTGCTCTTCCACCACGTCCTGCGGACACATTTCAAGGAACAGCGAGTTTGCCAGCCAGATGAGCGCGGCGTCGTCGAAGGGCAGAAGCGGCAGAGCATCGGTGGGGATGAACATGTACACCACCGAGGCAATCGGCAAAACCTTGACCAGCGGCGAGACGCGGCGGTCGGCAACCAGTCGGGCGATCAGGCGCACCTGATTGGAAAGCGTGCGAAAGAATCCCCCACCCCCTACGATAATCTGGCGCGATTTTTCGGGCATCGCCACCTCCGTTAGAAAAGATTATACCAGCCCGGAGAGGATTGACAAGCGGAGGTGTACACGATTCCGCTGTTTTTGTTAATTTCTTGAGGCGCGTTCGCCTGTCTATCCCCACCAGAGGCGGTATGAGCAGGGATCACCGCAAAGGCGCGAAGGACATAAAGGAATGGATGTTCTGACGAGCCGCACTTTTGATATACTTATCCCCAATGTCACCCTGTTTTCTTGGACTGGATGCCGGCACCGGCTCGTGTAAATCTGCCCTGCTGGATGAGAACGGCAACCTGATTGCCGAAGGCTCAGGCGCTTACCGCCTGCCCGTCCACCAGACCACCACCGACCAGGACGCCGAAGCCGTGCTGGCGGGCATCCTTCAAGCAGGGCGCGAGGCGCTGGAGAAAGCCGGCATCCCGCCGCAAGAGGTGGCGGGCATCTCGCTGGGGGCAGCCATGCACTCCCTGCTGGCGGTGGATGCGCACGGTCAGCCCCTCACCGGCGCGATGACCTGGGCGGATAACCGCGCGCAGGCGCAAGCCGATGCCCTGCGCGGCACCCCCGAAGGCGATGCCCTCTACCGCCGCACCGGCTGTCCCATCCATCCCATGTACCCGCTCTACAAAGCCCGCTGGCTGAAGGAACACCGCCCCGAACTCTTCCGCCGCGCAGCGAAACTGGTCACCCTGCGCGATTACGCCCTCTACCGACTGTGCGGCGTGTGGGTCACCGACCCCTCGATGGCATCCAGCACCGGCTGGTTCAACCTGCACACCTTTGGCTGGGATGCCAATGCGCTGGCGTTCTCCGGGGTGAGCGCCGCCCAACTGCCGGAGATTCATCCCCCGGATACATCCTTCCCCCTGCGCCCCTCGCCGCTGGCGGATGCCCTGGGCTTGCTCCCCGGCACACCGGTGACGCTGGGATGCAGTGACGGGGTCAACTCCAACCTGGGGGCGGGGGCGGTGCGCGAAGGGCAAGCCGTGCTGATGATCGGCACCAGCGGGGCATTGCGCCAGTTTTCGGCGCAGGCACGCTTCCACCCCGGGCAGGGTTCGTGGTGCTACGCCGTTGAACGCGGGCGCTTTCTGGCGGGCGGCGCCATCAACAACGGCGGGCTGGCGCTGACCACCCTGCGGGATTGGTTCGCCGCGCTCCCCGGGGCTTCGGCGCTGACGGTGGAAGACCTGCTGGCACTGGCAGAGCAGGCGCCGCCCGGCGCCGGCGGGCTGGTGGCTCTGCCCTTCTTCAGCGGCGAGCGCAGTCCCGACTGGAACGCGCAGGCGCGCGGGGTGTTCTTCGGCTTAACCCCCGCACACCGTCCGGCACACCTGGCGCGGGCAGTGCTGGAAGGGGTTGCCTTCCGCCTGCGCGCGGTGATGGAGATGCTCGCCGAAACCGGCACCGTCATCCGGGAAATCCGCGCCTCGGGCGGCTTTGTGCGCTCGCCGTTGTGGCTGTCCATTGTGGCTTCGGTATTGGGGCAACCCCTGCACCTGCCCGCCAGCGGCGAAACTTCCAGCCGCGGGGCGGCGTTCTGGGCAATGCGCGGGGCAGGCGCGCTGGCGGATTTTGACATCCTGCCGGAGCGCATTGCCATCGTCCAGACGGTGCATCCCGACCCTCTGGCACAGGAACGCTACCAGCGCGTATATCCGCTGGCGCAGTCGCTCTACCGCGCCTTACTCCCCTTCTACGATGCGCTGGCGCATCTGGATTGAATCTTCTCTGGAAAGGTGAAAGAAAATGTCCGCTTCTCCCGACCCCCGGCATCTCGAACGCGCGCAAACCGTGTACCGCCTGCTGGAAGCGGCGTACGGCATCCCCGAATGGCGCAACCCCCTGCCGCCGCTGGATGAACTGGTCTCCACCATCCTCTCGCAGAACACCAACGACCGCAACCGCGACCTGGCATATCAGCGCCTGCGGGAGCGCTTCCCCACCTGGGAAGATGTCCGCGATGCGCCCCTGGAACAGGTCATCGAAGCCATCCGACCGGCGGGCTTAGCCAATCAGAAAGGCGCGCGCCTGCAGGAAGTCCTGCGCCAGATCACCGCCGAGCGCGGCGGACTGGATTTGAGTTTCCTGCAGGATTTGCCCGCCGAAGAAGCCCGCACCTGGCTGTTGCGCTTCAAGGGGGTGGGGGTCAAGACGGCATCCATCGTCCTGCTCTTTTCGCTGAACAAGCCCGCCTTTCCGGTGGATACGCACGTGCACCGCGTCAGCGGGCGGATTGGCTTGCGCCCGCCGCAGATGAGCGCCGAAGATGCCCACGCCTATCTGGCGCAGGTGTTCACCCCCGAGCAGTACGCCGCCGGTCATCTGAACCTGATTCGCCTGGGGCGGGAAGTGTGCCACGCCCGCAAACCCGCCTGTCCGCGCTGTCCTCTGCGCGCGGTGTGCGAATGGGCTACGCAGGGCGGCGCCGGTCGTGCATCCACAGGGCAAACTGCGCCATAAAGAGCAAACTCAGCCCCAGCAGAGCCACAAAAAATCCTTCGATTGGAACGCTATTTGAAGAAAAAATGGGCGAATCGGGGTGCAGGACATTTTCCGCACCGCCCAGCGCCAGCCACAGCGCCGCGCCAAACACGGCGTTGACCAGCACGGTCAGCCAGGGCAGGTCAAAGAGGCTGATCGCCACCTGCACCAGCACGGCAACCACCCCAAACGTGGCTGGGATGCGCCAGCGCGGCTCGTCCCAGAAGATGCCGCCCCAGTTGATTTGCTGAACCAGCAGAGAAACCGGTAAATAGGTAAGCCAGAAGAACAGCCCCGTGCGCCCCAGCGCCAGCGAAATCTCCGCCCAGCGCGGATACAAACGGGAACGCGCCGGCAGGAAAATCAGCGCGGCAAGTCCGCTCAAGCCGGCAAGCGCAAAAGCAATCTTGCCCGTCCACACCCAGGCGCCGTGGAAGTACACCAGGCGGATGCGCTCGCCCAGCGTCTTCTCCGGCGGCACGACGGCGGTCAGCAGGGCAATCAGCGCCAGGTTGACAAGCATCCACACCCAGCGGCGGCGTCTCAACGTGGATAGCAGGGTTTGCATGGAAATCCTCCAGAGACAACGGAATGCCCCCTGTGGGCACACAGAGGGCAGGCAGGGGTCAATCGAGTGCGCTCAGGACTTCTCTGTCTCGTGGGGCGGTTCGGGCAGACTGGTCAGATACACGTTCAACCGGTCGTAGCCCTCGATGCACCCCAGGCGCACCAGCAGGTCCAGGTCGGCATCGCTGGCGCGGTGGCTGACGTCTTTTTCAGTGGCGGTGAAGAATTGCCCGCGCGTCAGATCGAGGTACAAGCCATTGCCCCAATCCAGCGCGGCAAAGCCTCCGTGCATCATCACCACCCAACTGCGAGCGACCGGTGTACGCTGCATACCTGACGAATCAGCGCGTTTGTGTCGCCAGTGCCTGGGCAAAGGTGGTGCGGCGCAGTCGGTCAATCAACTCTTTCTGCGTATCGCACCAGATAGGCTTCATCGGGCAGTCCTCGCCGAACATACACACACCGGAAGGCGAGGTACACTCGTTGAGGGCAATGGGACCATCAATGGCTTCCACCACGTCCAGCACGGTAATCTCTTCGGGTGGGCGCGCCAGGGTGACGCCGCCGCGCGCGCCGCGGGATGTGTGAATCAGCCCGGCAATGGAGAGTTGGGAGATAATTTTCGCTAAAAAAGAAGGCGGGATGTGCTGTTCCTCGGCAATCTGGCTGGTCGAAGCCCGCTGGTTGGGAGACAGCCGTGCCAGGTACACCATCGCGCGAAGTGCGTAATCTGCCTGTCGGGTAATCTGCATATCAACCCCTTTTCGGAAATAAAGATAAGAATTCTCAAGATTATAAATAAGTTTATTTAACTCTATTTTATCCGACAAGTGATAGATATCACATCCTCTGGTGATAAAAGGCGTTTACGTCCAAACAAAAGGGACACTGCAATGGTACGTTCCAGCCCGAACAATCCGGCATCCGCTGAGCCTGCTGGTGACCACCGCGCGCCCTGAGACTGCCGAAAGGCGCACTTCGGCGTAGCAACCCCGAAAAAAAACAAAAAACAGGGCGGAGCGCCCTGTTTTATAATGTATTATTTAGATAAACAATTCTTAATTTACAACCCTGCCAGCAGGCGCTGACGATTGAAGCCGTGCGCTACAAAGCGCGTCAGCCCCAGCGCAACCGCCCAAATCACTGCCCCTGCCAGCAAGCCCACCTCCACCGTCAGGTAAACCACTCCGGCAATCTGTCCGAAGAGCAGAGGCAGAACCAGCACCACCAGCACTCCGCTCATCTGATAAGCCCCCATGAAGGTGGGATTGCGCGCTGAAATCCATACGGTGAACGCCACTCCCAGCAGGGAGAGCGCAGGCGAAATCCAGAAGATCAGCGGATACCAGGTGGGCAACGGGAACCACACCCAGCCCATTGTCCAGTACGAAGCCAGGTTGACCACCAGGGTATAGACCAGGAAACTGCCCCAGGTGAGTCCCACGGCGGGAATGAGCGCCGCCAGTACCTTGCCGAAGAACAACTCGCGGTCGCTGGCGGGGGTGTACAGCAGGGCTTCGATGGTCTTGCGCTCACGCTCCCCGGCGAAGGAATCGGCGGCGATGACGGTCGAGGTCATTAGCGGCAGGATGAGGAACATGGGGGAGAGCATCAAGCCGAGCATCAGCACAATCACCGTGCGCTGAACGTCCAGCCCCTGCGTGTAAGGCTGGAGAAACGGCGGCAGGTTGTTGAGCAGAGGCTGGATGTCGGGGTCACTGGCAAGAGACTGCCCGATTTGCGGGGAAAACGCCGGGATGACGATGAAAAGGACGGGGAAAAGCACCACAAAGAAAAAAGGAAGCACAATCATCGGCACCACCACCGAGGTGTTTTTGAAAGCGTCCGCCCAGTCTTTACGGGCAAGCGTCCAGAGTCTCTGCAGGTTCATGGTTGTCCTCCTTCCGCCTGATCTTGCAGTTTGAAGTAGATTTCTTCCAGCGAGGGTCGCAGGGGTTCAACGCGCAGAATGGGCGTGCCCAGCCCCGCCAGACGGTGAATCAGGGTGGGGATGTCTTCGAGGCGGGAGACCTGCACCCTCAGCAGGGCGTCCTGCGCCTGCACCTGCAGGGCGGGCGTCAAATCTCCGGGAGCAATGGCGCGCGGCTCGAGCAGTTGCACCTCCACCCACACGCCGGGGTTGAAGCGCTGTTGCAGTTCCGCCAGCGAGCCGACTGCCAGCGCGCGCCCCTGATGCAAAATCAGCACGCGGTCGCAGAGGCGCTCGGCTTCGGTGAGGATGTGGGTGCAGAGGAAGACCGTCTGCCCGTTTTCGCGGCGCAGTGAGGCGATGAGTTCGCGCACCTGGCGCGAGGCTTCGGGGTCGAGTCCGGCGGTGGGCTCGTCCAGGAAGAGGATTTTCGGACGGTTGAGCAGAGCTCTTGCCAGCGCCAGGCGCTGTTTCATGCCCTTGCTGAAGGTTGCCACGCGCTCATCGGCGCGTTCGGCGAGGTCGAAAAACTCCAGCAGTTCCTCCATGCGCCGCCGCAGTTCCCCGGCGGGCATGCCCGCCATCTCGCCAAAGAAGCGCAGGTTCTGTCGGGCGGTCAGGCGTTCGTACAGCGCCGGCGACTCGGTGAGTACGCCCGTCTGTGCGCGCACCTGCTCGCCCTGCGTAGCGGGCTCCAGCCCCAGCACGCGCACACTGCCCGCCGTGGCGCGGTACAAGCCGTTGAGCAGGCGCACGGTGGTGGTCTTGCCCGCGCCGTTAGGTCCCAGCAGGGCAAAAACTTCCCCCTCGCCAACGGTGAAGGACAAATCCTCCAGCGCGCGGCGCTCGCCAAAGGCGTGGGTCAGGTGTTCGACGATAATGGTTTCCATAGCGGTCTCCGTGTTTCACGTGAAACAAAATTCAGGCACACTGCCCGAAGAATGTTTCACGTGAAACTTTTTTACGGCAAGGTAGTCAGCATGTTTCACGTGAAACGCTCAGCCTTTGGGGTTCACGCGGCGGTACACCACATACGAGTACACCACCGTCCCGAATGCCGCCCCCAGCACGGCAACCATGATCACCCATGGGGAGAGCATCGGGGGGAGAAAAGCCGCCAGCACGCTGAGCGCGCCTGCGGCGCGGAAAATCCATGCGCCCACGCGGTGGGTTTCCTGCCACACCGCCTCACTGCTCAGCGTCCAGGGGGTACGGATGCCGATGAACCAGTTTGGACGGGCATGTTTCAACAGACTGCCGATGCCGATGAACAGCAAGCCCATGGCGGGCAGAAGCATCTGCGTCATGTTGAAGGCAATCCCCAGCCCCGCCAGCAGGGTCAGCCCATGCACATACGCCATATAGACACAAAACCCGGCAATGAAAAGGTGGTACACGCGACGGAACTGCTCCACGTTCCTGCCCAGCGGGTCAATCGCAGGGATGTACACCAGCAGGTAGCCAATGCCCAGGGTCATCAGGGGCATCAGCAGAATTGCCCAAATGCGCGGCATGGTGCCATCCACCTCACCCCGGGCGTTCCAGTGCGAGGGGGCTTGCTCCGGCAGGCGCGGATACGCCCACGCTCCAAATGCCAGCATTGCCAGGACAATCAACAGGATGGTGATGTTGATGGCTTTCTTACTCATGGTTTTCCTCCGTGTCAGATAAGGGCGGGGTTTTCCCGCCCGTGGTTTTGTTTTGCATGAAAGGTTCGGCAGCGGTGCGCATGGTTCGGCAGGCTTACTCCATGCCTTCCTTCGGCAGGTGCTGTTGTCCCAGGGCGACAACGCCGCTCAACCCGCCCAGATTCATCGTATCCACCGCGCTTGAAGGCACGATGACCAGCGCGCCCTTTTCCTTCAAGCCCTCAAACAGCATGTTCATGGCGCGCAGGTGCAGGGCAGTGGGGTTGTTCTGATAGGCCCGCGAGGCTTCGGCAAAACTCTCGGCGATTTGCTTCTCGCTCTCGCCCAGGATGACGCGCGCCTGGCGTTCGCGCTCGGCTTGCGCCTGGCGGCTCATGGCATCTTCCAACGCCTGCGGGATGATGATGTCGCGAATCTCCACCGACTGTACGGTCACCCCCCAGGGAGTGGTGCGCTCATCAATAATCTTCTGCAGGTCGGCGTCCATCTTTGCCCGTCCCACCAGAATATCCGCCAGCGGCATCTGCCCGATGACTTCGCGCAGAGCCGTCTGCGCCGCCCAGGTGATGGCGGCGCGGTAGTCCTCCACCTCCAGCGCGGCTTTCTCGGCGTCCCACACCACCCAGAAAAGCACCGCGTCCACGTCCACCGGCACGGTGTCTTTGGTCAGGGTTTTCTCGGCGCTGAAGGGCGTGACCATCACGCGGTGATCAATCCAGGTAGCAATGGAATCAATCACGGGCAACATCCAGAACACGCCCGGACCGCGCAGACTGTGAAACCTACCCAGGCGCAAAACCACGGCTTTCTCCCACTGGCGCGCCATGCGGAAGGCAAACAGGATGTACACTCCAATCAGTGTGGGCAGCAAAACCGCCGTAACGATGGCAATATCGCCTGCACCGCGCGCCTCCAACACCGCCGCCAGCACTACCGCCAGGGTGATAAAGACGATAAACAGGGCCACCGCCAGCGGGTTGACATGGGCGTCCTGCGCGGAACGCGCCTGCGCCGTGAGAACGGCTTCCTTGCTTTCGCGGCGGGTCTTGCTTCCTTCGTTGGGTTGCATGCTTTGACTCATACGTTAATCCTCCATCTGTCCTTTCTGCTCATCGGTCAATTCGTACTGTCCTTCCCGGCGGCGTTGCACCGCCCGATAAAACACCTGTTCTATTTCTTCCAGATCGTACCCGCGGCGCAGTGCGCCCATCAGGTAATCTTCGGTCATCTCTTCCAGCGTCCGCTGGCGCAGGCGTTCGCCACGCTCGGGCGGGGGTTGTTCCAGAATGTAGGTGCCGCGCCCCTGCTGGGTGGAAATCAGCCCGGCTTCGTCCAGCAGACGGTAGGCGCGCGCCACGGTATTGAAGTTGACGCGCAGTTCCAGCGCCAGTTGGCGCACGGTAGGCAGTTGATCGCCCGGCTGGAGCGTTCCGCTTTCGATTTGCTGGCGCACATGGGCTACGATTTGCTCGTAGATGGGCACGCCCGAACGAAAGTCGAGTTGAAACCCTTTAAATCCGTTCAATCCCTCGCCCTCCATGATTGTATCATTGTATCATTGATTGAATTGTATATCATCTCCGTCCAAAAGTCAAGAGGGACGTTCGCTGAGTCCATCGAGGTGTTCTTTTTTTCCCTCTTTGCGTCTTTGCAGTAACCTGCGCCGAGCGGGGCTCAGCGCGCAATGACGATGAAGTGTTGGCGCGACTGCATAGCGTTCCCGAAAGGTTGGCAAGAAGGGACTGCCACAATGCCTTCAACAGGCTCAGGCATCGCCGCGGGGTGCGCGGGCAGGTGTTACTACCACAGGAGGGTGGGATTTCACTCGCCACATCCCTCACTCCGTGATAGGATTCCCTCATCCCCTCCCCATAAGGTGACCCATGCTCCCCTCGGATGACCTTTCTTACCTGCTGGCTCACATGTCCCCCGCCCTGCACTCCCGGGGCTATCGCTTCCGCTCCCTGCCCGAAGAGGAAGCCCTCCCCTGGATGACCCAATCCTTGGGATGGTTTCGCGAAGAGGAAGGCATCACCCTGATTCTGCCCACGCCCGCGGGAGAAGAAGAGTGGGCATGCATCACCCTGAGCGTGTATTCCTCGCTGACGGCGGTGGGCTTTCTGGCGCTCATCGCGCGCCACCTGGCTGAGGCGGACATTCCCCTCAACGTGGTCTCGGCAGTGCATCACGATCACCTCTTCGTGCCGTGGGAGCGTCGCACCCAAGCCCTGCAGGTGCTGGAGAACGTCATCCGCCAGGCTCGGCACACTTCCGGGGAAGATTGTACACATCGTCCTGATTGCTGAAAAAAATAGTATACTCATAATGTAAAGATCTTCCCGCCACACCGCTCCTCTTTAACCCGGGTCGCACGGAAAATAGAATAAGAATAGGATGAAACTGCCTGTGCATTTTCAAAAAGAAGCCTTGCGCATCAGCGGGCTGTACCTGCTGTTTGCCGGCTTATGGATTCTCTTCTCTGACCGCCTGCTGGAATGGCTGGTTCCCAATCCGCATCGTCTGGCTCTTTTTCAAACCTATAAGGGCTGGGGCTTTGTCCTGATCACCGCCCTGTTGCTTTACCTGACTCTGCGGGCGCGGTTGACCATCCTGGAACAGGAACGCTCTCAGCGCCTGCGGGTGTCTCAGCAACTGGAGACGTATCTCTCCGTCAGCCCGGTGATGAATTACGTCCTGGAAGCATCACCCGACGGCAAGCCCAAACCTTTATGGGTGAGCGAAAATATCGAGCACATTTTGGGGTTTACCCCCGATGAAGCCCTCTCGTTCGAGTGGTGGGTGACGCATGTTTACCCTGAAGACCGCCAGCGCGCCCTGGAACTCAGCGCAAAAGTCCTGCAGTATGGCTACGCTGACCTGGAATACCGTTTCTTCCATAAAAACGGCTCCATCCTGTGGATTCGCGACCAGATGCGCCTGATGCGCCGCGATGAGAAGAACGGGAATGTCGAAATCATCGGCACCTGGTCGGACATTACCGAACGGGTGCAGAGCCAGCAACGCATTCAACAGCAGTTAGACATGCTCTCAGCGCTGACCGGACAAGCCCGCGCGCTGGCGGAGAGTTTGCAAGTCGAAAACGCTGCCCAGGAAACCGTGCGCCTTGCCTGCCAGGTGCTGGGCGCCAAACTGGCATGGCTGGGCAGAGCCGAACCCGATGGGCATGTCACCGTGCTTACCGTGTATCCGCCGGAGCATACCTACCCTCATCAAATTGGCGTGCGCTGGGATGAGACGCCGCACGGCAACGGTCCTACCGGCAGAGCCATCCGCACCAGGACGCTCCAGGTTGTTCCGGACCTGCTTTCGCAACCCAACATCCCCGAATGGCGTGAACTGCTCTTGAAGCACGAACTGTACACCAATGCCGCCTTCCCGCTGATCAGCCGCGGGCGGGTGTTTGGGGCGCTCACCGTGTACAGCGATCAGATTGGTTTTTTCAACGAAGAACGTCTGCAAACGTTCCAGACGCTGGCTTACCTTGCCGCCGCCGCGCTGGAAAACGCCCGCCTGTTCGGACAAACCACCCGCCGGCTGGAGCAAATCTCTGCCCTGCGCGAAATTGACCAGGCAATCAGCAACAGTTTGGATCTCTCCCTCACCCTGCGGGTGGCGCTGAAACAACTGCGGGAGCAATTACAGGTGGACGCGGCAGATGTGCTTCTGCTCGATCCCCTCACCCAGCAACTGGAATATGCCGCCAGTGTGGGCTTTTCTTCCGACGAAATCGAACAAATCCGCTTGCGGGTGGGCGAAGGTCCTGCCGGACGCGCCGCCAGAGAACGCCAACTGGTTTTTATTCCTTCCATCCAGGAAGAGATTCAGCAGTTCCGCTGGGGAGACCTGCTCCAGAACGAAGGTTTCACCTGCTATTATGGTACGCCGCTCATCGCCAAAGGACAGGTCAAGGGCGTTGTGGAAGCCTTCCTGCGCCGCTCTCAGCCCCTCGATGAGGAAGCCGTGGACTTCTTCCAGACCCTTGCCGGACAGATTGCCATCGCCGTGGACAACGCCACCCTCTTCGAGGAACTGCAACGCTCCAACGCCGATCTCATCCTCGCCTATGACCAGACCATTGAGGGCTGGTCGCGGGCGCTTGACCTGCGCGACCGGGAGACCGAGGGGCACTCTCAGCGCGTCACCGAACTGACCCTTAAAATTGCCCGCGCCATGGGCATGAGCGAAGAGCAATTGGTGCACGTGCGCCGCGGCGCTCTGCTCCACGATATCGGCAAGATGGGCGTCCCCGACGCCATCCTGCTCAAGCCCGGCGCGCTCAACGATGAGGAATGGGCTATCATGCGCCAGCATCCCACACTGGCTTTCCAGATGCTGTTGCCCATCCAGTACCTGCGTCCTGCGCTGGATATTCCCTACTGCCACCATGAAAAATGGGACGGCACAGGCTACCCCCGCAGACTCAAGGGCGAGCAGATCCCGCTGGCGGCGCGCATCTTTGCCGTGGTGGACGTGTGGGACGCTCTGCGCTCCGACCGTCCCTACCGCCCGGCATGGAGTGTGGAGAAGACCCTGGCATTCATCCAGGAACATGCCGGTTCCCATTTCGATCCCCGCGTGGTTGAGGTGTTCATGCGGGTGATTCGGGAAGAGGGGGAAAAGAACTTCTAGTACGTTCTTCTCTCTCTGAATGGGAAGGGCAAACATGTAACCCCCGAATGAAAAAATCATCCAATTATGGTATGCTTGAAATAAAAATCAGGCAGGCTCTGCTGTGCCTGCATCACATTAAGGGAGTAACCTCATGAACGAGTACGATGTCATCGTCATTGGAGCGGGACCCGGCGGTTACGTCAGCGCCATCCGCTCGGCGCAGTTAGGCTTGAAAACCGCCATCGTGGATAAGCAGTGGCTGGGCGGCGTGTGCCTGAACGTGGGCTGTATTCCGTCCAAATCCCTGCTCAAGAATGCCGAAGTTGCCCACACCCTGCGCGAACGCGGGCGCGAGTTCGGCTTTGCCTTTGAAAACCTCACCCTGGATTACAGCGTGGCGGTCAAGCGCAGTCGTCAGGTCTCCGACCGCCTGACCAAGGGCGTGGGCTTCCTGATGAAGAAAAACGGCATTGACGTGCACATGGGCACTGCCCGCCTGACTGCCCGCGACACCGTCCGGGTGACCGACAAGGACGGCAAGGTCACCGACCTGAAAGCCAAAAACATCATCATTGCCACCGGCGCTTCGGCGGCGGTCATTCCCGGGGTGAAGGTGGACGGCGAGAAGGTCGTCACCTACTGGGAAGCCATCCTGCAAACCCGCCTGCCCAAATCGGTCATCGTCATCGGCGGCGGCGCCATCGGGCTGGAATTTTCCACCGTGTGGAACGCCTACGGCAGTGAGGTGACCATTGTGGAAATGCTCCCGCGCATTGCTCCGCTGGAAGATGAGGAAATCAGCGCCGAACTGACCAAAGCCTTCCAGAAGCGCGGTATCAACGTGCTGGCGGGTCACCGCGTGCAGTCGGTGGAGACTACCGAAAGCGGCGTGCGTGTGGTGGTCAGCGGCGAGAGCGGCGAGAAGACGCTGGAAGCCGAACAAGCCCTGCTGGCGATTGGCTTCAAGCCCAACTCGCGCGACCTGGGACTGGAAGAAGTGGGCGTCAAGGTGAACGAGCGCGGCTTCATCGAGGTGGATGAGCGCATGGCAACCAGTGTGCCGGGCATCTGGGCAATTGGCGATGTGACCGGCAAACTTCTGCTGGCGCATGTGGCGTCCGCTCAGGGCATTGCCTGCGCCGAAGCCATCGCCAGTCTGCCGGTACAGCCCATTGACTACCGCATGATTCCCCGCGCCACCTACTGTCAGCCGCAGGTGGCATCCTTTGGGCTTACCGAAGCGCAGGCAAAGGAAGCCGGGTACAGCGTTAAGGTGGGGCGCTTCCCCTTCCAGCCCAACGGCAAAGCCCTGGGCTTGGGCGATTACACCGGCTTCGTCAAGATCATCGTGGACGAGAAACACGGCGAAATCCTCGGCGCGCACATGATTGGTCCGGAAGTGACCGAACTTCTGCCTGAACTGACGCTGGCACAGCGCAGTGAGTTGACCATTGAAGAGGTGGCGCGCAACATCCATGCGCACCCCACGCTGAGCGAAGTCATCATGGAAGCCGCCGAAGCCGCCCTGGGCCACGCGATTCATATTTAAGAATCACCCGGTTTCGGGAAAACAGCCACGTGTCATTGCGAGCCCCTGAAAGGGGCGAAGCCATCCCCGTAAACAAAGGGATTGCTTCTTTTCCCACAGTGGAAATCTTTCGCAATGACACGTTTTATTTTCTAGAACCTCTGTTCAATCAGGTTATAATAAAAGTATGAGAGTGGAAACGCGTTTAATGCTGGGAGATTGCCGGGAAAAGTTAAAAGAAATTCCTGACAATTTTATTGACCTGATTTTTACCTCACCGCCCTATGCCGACAGCCGATCCAACACTTACGGGGGCATTAAGCCGGATGAATACGTGGAGTGGTTCCTGCCGATTTCGAAAGAACTCTTGCGGGTACTGAAACCTACCGGTACGTTCATCCTGAACATTAAAGAGAAGGTAGTCAACGGCGAACGGCATACCTACGTCATCGAACTCATTCTGGAAATGCGCAAACAGGGCTGGTTGTGGACGGAAGAATTTATCTGGCACAAGAAAAACTCTTATCCCGGCAAATGGCCCAACCGCTTCCGCGATGCCTGGGAAAGACTGCTTCAATTCAATAAGCAACGCCACTTCCACATGTATCAGGAAGAAGTCATGATACCTATGGGCAGTTGGGCAGATAAACGCCTGAAAAACCTGAGCCACACCGACCTTGTGCGCGATAATTCGCGGGTGGGGAGCGGTTTTGGCAAACGGGTGGCTAACTGGATTGGCAGGAACAAGGTGTACCCCACCAATGTCCTGCATCTGGCAACCGAGACCAAAAACCGCAACCACAGCGCCGTGTTCCCCGAAGATTTGCCCGAATGGTTTATCAAACTCTTCACCCGGGAGGGAGATTGGGTGCTGGATCCCTTCATGGGGTCAGGCACCACTAACCGCGTTGCCCAAAGGATGGGGCGCAATTCCATTGGCATTGAAATTCTTCCTGAGTACTTTGCCCTCTCTCAGCAGAGTATTCAGCCTGTCCTGGAAGTTCCCGAACAACTGATGTTGCTGGAGGAAAAAGAACCCTATGACGCCCATCCCCCTGAGTGAAGTCGCTCAATTCGTCGAAGAAAACATCGGCAGGTTTCACGAACGCCGCCTGGAACGTTTGCAAAATTTGAAACTGAAAGAAGTCCTGAAGCGCAAAAATCCTTATCTTTTCAAAGCCAAAAACATCCACGTTGCTCACGATCTGGTCAAATCCTTACTGGATGCTTTCCTTTCTTCTCAGGAAGAAACCGTCTTTGGCGAGTTTCTGGAGCAGTTAGCCATTTTTGTATGCAAGCGGGTTTACGGGGGCAGAAAATCTTCCTCTGAAGGCATTGATCTGGAATTTGAAAAGGATGGAGTGGTTTATCTGGTCTCGGTCAAATCGGGTCCAAACTGGGGAAACTCGGAACAAATCAAGAAGATGCGTTTAGCCTTCCAGAAAGCCATTAAGACTCTGCGTACCAACCAGCCTAAAATCAACGTTCAGGCAGTCAACGGATGCTGTTATGGAAAAGAATACCGTGATCATGGAGATTACATCAAAATGTGTGGGCAGGAATTCTGGACATTCATCTCGGGAAATGAGCGCCTGTATCTGGACATCATTGAACCTTTAGGACACCGGGCAAAAGAACGTAATGAGGCTTTTCAGAGAGAGTATGCCCGTATCATCAACCTGTTCACGGATGAATTTAGCCGGGATTTCTGCCAGGACGGAATAATTGACTGGGAAAAACTGGTGGCGTTTAATTCCGAAAAGAAAGAATCCGAAAAAAAGAACTAAACACTAAAGTCCATCTCTCTCCCCTTCCGGAAAAAAGAGCCGGGAGGGGAGATTCTTTTATCCTCATATTTTCTTTTCCCCACAGAAATGAATCAGGAATCGTCGTAATCGTAGGGGATGTGGATATGTGGATTTTAAGGTTCAAAAGGGGCTTTTTGCCGTAGATATGGGGGCGTTGTGTAAGGATAAGCGTGCATCTTCGGCTGAAGCGGGCAAAAGTTATCCACAGGGGAGTGGTGGAGAAACGGTGGAGAAATTCTCCACATTTTCAACCAGGTTATCCACAGACCGAAATATCGCAAGACTCGATAAAACACCCCCCGTATATAGGGGGGCAGGTTGAATCTGAAAACGCATTCATTGTACAAATTTTCGAATTTTATCCACAAACAAGAGGGGTTATCCACAGTTTTCCGCAAGTTATCCACAATTTTTGTGGAAAATGAGGAAAATGCTGGATTCTACATCTGGGGGTAGGTTGGGGGGAATCTGAGAAATATTTCTTATCCACAGAGGGATTGAAGAGAAATAGG